>JAKLDO010000029.1 GCA_022703485.1 bacterium | reverse complement strand
ATCCTGTTGTAAGGATAGGCACTGAGCTCAGCAGTTCATCCCCCGCTTCAGTTACTAACGGCGGAAAGACATTTACATATAATTTCAATGATCTGTCAGCATTGACGGACGGCAGTAAAAATGTGTTCGTCGATCTTAAGGACGGGTCGGGAAATATAGTATCAGCGACATGGTCAGGAACCATAAAAGTTGACAGGACCGCCCCTGAAGTCATAGCTTCAAGTGTGGCTCCTGCCGATGTAAATAAGAGCGTCAATGAACTGAATATAAGTTTCTCTTTCAGTGAACCGATGAGCGCTTTCAGTAACGGTTATCTGACAGTTTCGCCGGCGTCGGTGCTTCCTTCCCATACCTGCACAGCACTTGACGGCAGTAATCAGACAATATCATGTACGATAGATACGTCCGGTCTGGATTCTTCAGATAACGGCATCTATACATTCAAAGTTACCGGTATCGATGCATCCGGTAATTCGATGGAATCACAGTATACGCTGGGGATGGCCGAAGTTGACAGATCGTCTCCGAATGCAAGTCTGAACTCGATCACACCGGCAAATGTTAATAAGAATACATCACAGATAACGGTGGTGTTCACGGTTACGGAACCGCTTGCTGTCGCTCCTGCGGTAAAGATAGGGTCTGAAAAAACGCTGACTTCGCCTTCTTCAGTCTCAGGTCTGCAGTACACCTATATTTTTAGCGACCTTTCAGGGATAACTGATGGACCTAAGATGCTGACAGTTCAGATGCGTGATATGGCTGACAATACATACGCAAAGGATTTCAGCGGTCTTTTCTTTGACAGGACTGTTCCTCAGGTGGTGTCTTCAAGTGTGGCGCCAAGTGCTGTCAACAATGATACCAACCAGATCCAGATATCCCTTACATTCAGTGAAAAAATGACCCCTCTTGTAAATGGAAATATCACGGTCATTCCTGCCGGTAAACTTCCGGCGCACAGCTGTTCATCTCCCGGCGGTGATGACCAGTCGTATCTGTGCATCGTAAATGTAAGTTCTATAAATTCAAGTGCCGACGGCGGATATTCGTATTATGTGACAGGCTCTGACCAGTACGGCAATGCAATGGTCTCCCCGGTTCTTCTTGGATCGACATTTGTTGACAGGACCGATCCTGTAATAACGTTCAATTCGTTCACACCGGCGGTTGTCAATACACTCTCAGCAAGTGTGACGGTAGTTTTCACTCTGAGCGAAACTCCGGGAGCAAATCCTGTGGTAAAACTCGGAACTACAAAGGTCAAGAACGCACCTTCATCAGTTTCAGGACTTCAGTACACATATGTGTTCAATGATCTTACAGGCGTTGATGACGGTGAAAAAACGATAAATATAAGTGTCGAAGACCTCAGAGGCAACACAGTGTCAGAGGATTTCACAGGACCTCTGTTCGACAGGACCAGGCCGACAGTGATTCTTTCAAATGTGTCACCCTCCAAACTCAATGAAACACACAGCAACCTTACAGTATCTTTCACATTCAGTGAGAAGATGGTGACTGTACAGAATGCAGATCTGACTGTTTCTCCGTCAGGCTATCTGCCTGCTCATAATTGCGGTTTTCCGTCTTCTGACAATCAGACTTTTGTCTGTACGATCGATACGACAGCACTTAATTCCACTCATGACAGGACATACAGTTTTTATATTACAGGCACTGATGAGAACGGAAATACGATGTCAGCTCCGGCACTTGCCGGTTCGACGAAAGTGGACAGAACAGATCCGACTGCAACGGTCAACAGTGTTCTTGTCTATGATCAGTCGACAAACCTTGTGAAATCAACGCAGATCGCAAGGTCAGGTGATTATATCATTGCTCAGTTCACGCTAAGTGAACTTCTTTACCAGAACCCGATAGTGATGCTTGGCGGAAGGGTTATGAACAAGCTGGGAGGAGACTGTCTGAGCGGAACCTGCAACTACAGGCTTAATGTTCAGTCATCAGATGGTGACGGTTCCAAGATCCTCGGAATAGAACTTAAGGATGATGCAGGCAATACAAATGTTTTCCCGTATCCTGATGCCGCTGTTGTCGATGTCACTGTTCCGCAGATGCACAGCAACTCACTGTCGCCTCAGTATGCAAAAGAAGGCACGCTCATGGAGTCGAGGTTCTCGTTCAGTGAGCCGGTTCATACAGCCAGCATGTCGATTGCAAGCACGATACCGTTCACAAAAGATACAGGAGTAAGTACGGATTCCGTTTTCCTATACAAAACAACTGTTTCATCATCGACTCCTGAGGGCGGAGTATCTTTCTATGTTAAAGCGAGAGATGCCGCAGGTAACTGGATCAACAGCGGTAACTGGCAGCTTGTGGGAAGTTCGACTGTTGACAGAACAGCTCCGCAGTTCGTAAACAACACATGTATAATAGAAGTTTCAAGCGGATATACACTTCCGGGAGGTGTTCAGGCCGGAGCGGAAGGGGACTACATTTTCGCCAAGTGTAATATTACAACTGAAGCACCTCTTGCGTACGATCCTGTGCTTATGATAGGAGGATATGAGGCGACACTGAAAGAGACCTGCGAATTAGGGTACAATTACTGTTATAATTATGAAATAACAGGTGATGAAGGCGACGGAATGAAAATGGTCACTCTTGAAGTGGAAGACTATGCAGGCAATGTAAAGACCGGTTATCCTGACAACGGAACTCCCGGAACTACACAGCAGGTGGCATTTGATTTTACCGGACCTGTACTTGTAAATCATCTGTTCGACAGATATCCGGCCTTTTCATCGGCAAGGGACAGCGGCAGTAAAACTCTTTATTTAAGCGTAAAAGACCCGTTCAGCAATGAATTTGTAACTGTTTCACTTTCAGTGTTTGCCGACGAGGACATCAATCCGGTCCAGACTGTCACGATCGCTCCTGTCACAAGCGGTATTCTTGATCTCGGTGCTCCGTCTGTCAGCGGTAATACGGTGAATTATTCAAAAGTGCTGTCAGATGCTGTTGCGGAAGGACTATACGATTTCAAGGTCACCTGGTATGATATGCTTGGCAATTCAAGTACTCAGAACCTCGCATGGAAACTGTATGTTGACAAGACAGAACCTTCGTCAAGTGACATAGATCCGGGTCAGATGGTCTTCAGGAGATTTCCGCAAGGCACAGGAGCAAATAAAGTTCCATATTCTTCTCTTACAGGCGGAGTGCTCGCAGTGCCCTCTGAGGATATTGTTAAGATACAGGCATATTCGTCGAACGGTCAGTACATGGGTGATGCTACGGTATCGCCTGACGGAAGTTTCAGTATAGCAAATCTTCTTGTCTCAAATGCATACGAGGTTTATGTGAATCCTGTAAAATATTCAGGGAAAAGGATCGACATACCGGATTATTCGCAGATATCATCATATCTTCCGAGAGTTCCGAATGTGGAATGGACCGCAAACCTCAACAACAAGATCGCCGGTCAGGAATGGCCTAATCCGCATAGTTTCTATAACAGACCCTATTACTCAAGATATCTGAAGAGATCCTATTCCTATGAAGATGTAGAAGTGGAGACACTTCCTGCTGAATCGCTGATCGATGGAGAATGGTATACGATATCTGAACCTGTAATTACCAATAATTGCGGACTGGGCGGTTTTACATCAGGAAGAAATCACGGTGCCGCGGCCTATGATCCGACCGAAGGACTTGTATATATTTTCGGCGGCGAATGGTCATACTATGATGACGGGTCAAGATGTGAATTAAATGATACTCATGTCTGGGACGGATATTTCTGGGAAAGAAAAGGTTACGGCGGCGCTCTTCCTCCGACCAGGATAGGACATTCGATGGTGTATGATATCAACAGGTCCCGATTAATACTTTTCGGCGGTGACAATTTTCAGGTTCCGTTCTCTTTCAAGAAAGATGATACCTGGGAATGGGACGGCAGTATGTGGTATCTAAGGTCGTTTGCAACAGCTCCTTCAGCGAGGACGCAGTACTGTATGGCATATGACAGGAAACGAGGCCGGACCGTTCTTTTCGGTGGAGCGACAGGTACAGTCTATACTCCTGACAGCGAAACATGGGAGTACGACGGAAGCGGCTGGACAGAGGTCTACAGTTCGGGCAGTACTCCTGCAGCCAGGTACGGCTGTAAGATGGTATATAGTGAATCAAGAGGAGCAGTGCTTATGTATGGCGGAATGGATGCCGCAAGCACAATATTGACCGATCTGTGGGAATGGGACGGTTCGGAATGGATCAACCTTAATTCTCCCGGTCCTGCAGTCAAGGATTTCGGACTTGCATGGAATTCTGTCGAGGAATCACTTTATCTGCTTGGCGGAGTTGACGGATCTTCTAATTTCTCTGATGATCTTTGGATATGGAACGGAAGTTCGTGGTCAGCAGGCACTGCTTTTCCGTCAGGTGTCAGCGGGCCCCTGCTTGTATACAATGCAGGCCGCAACATGATGATGGTCGCAGGCGGAGTATCGATCAGCGGTGTGGGAGAAAGAACGATCGTTGCAGATACTTACGGGTTTGTGAACAATTCATGGGTTATCATTGATAGAAACAGTCATCCGGAAAAACTTTCATCCGCTGCTTCAGCATACAATTCTTCAGATAAGAAAATAGTAATGTTCGGCGGAAACGATGGATCCGGAGACACAAATGTAACATGGGAATTTGACGGTATCAGCTGGCATAGAAAAACAACAGCAACAACTCCTGCTGTACAGAGCGGGCATACAATGGCTTTTGCTGCAGGTTCCGTGAACAGAACAGTTTTATATACAAAAGATGCAAAGACTTATTCGTATGACGGAACAAACTGGACTCTCAGAGGATCATCTGCACTTCCTGGAAACAGAGAGGGTGCTAGAATGGTCTATGATTCATACAATAACAAAATTGTTCTTTTCGGAGGCGGATATTACGGGAGCGGAAGTTATTATTTCGCAGAAGGCACTTACCAGTACGATTATTCCTCAAATACATGGACTAAGGTTTGCGGAAGCGGTACTGCATGTTCGACTCAGCCGCCTGACAGAAATGATTTCGCCATGGTGTTCGATGCAAAGAGAAATGTGACCGTTCTGTACGGAGGAAGGGGTTTCCTCGGTGATACATGGGAATGGAACGGTACGAGCTGGACCGAAAGGACCATTACAGATCCTGAGGGTGACGGAAATCCGGCAAACTCGATGGTGTCACCTGAAATGGCTTATCACAGCGAATCAGGAAGCGTGCTTTTATTCGGGGGAGATCTTGAGACCGATACTTTTGTAATATGGAAATATGACGGTACAAGCTATAAACTTATCTCTTCGACAAGAGAAACTCTGAGGAAATATCACAGCAGTGCATATTTTGCTGATGCAGGCAGAATGGTCTTCCACGGCGGACTTGATGTAGCGGATAACCTTGCAGAAGGGACGCTTATATATAATGTCGGAAAAAATTTAAGACCTATGCAGATGTTCAGCGTCAAAACAGATTCTGCTAACATTCCTGAAGATGCAAGAATAGAGGATGTAAATGTCCGGTTCACAGGAGGAGCGCAGGGGTTCTCTAATAACACAGTCGTAAGCTCTATTTCTTACGATATTTTCTATGGCGGCGCCTGGATCTCCCTCGGTGACATTGATTACGATGTAAACAACACGGTCGAATATTCCTTCTCTGTGAAGGATAGAAGACTGATAGAAGGAATGAGGTACGGGACAAGAGATCAGATCAACCTCGCATTCCGTCCCACTGTTCCGGCGGAAGGTGTCTGGAATGACAGCCGTTCAGTGATTCAGGATGTCGAAATGACTGTAAGATATAACCTTGACGGGACGGTCTTCACTTATCCGAGATACACAAGCTATTATATTTCATCAGCATCAGCAACATGGCAGAATGCAAGGAATGACTGCATATCAAGGGGAGGAGACCTTCTGATACTGAATTCTTCTCAGGAACAGTCTTATGTGGAATCTCTTCCGGGTTATGTAAATACGGCATATTACTGGATAGGATACCATGATATCTGGTATGATCTTGAGTGGAGAAGTGTGTCAGGAACTTATGTATGGCAGGGAACCTCGACCGGATCAGCCCAGAACGATGCCTACACGAACTGGTATACCGGTTTTCCGACAACAAGTTCGACATCAAACTGTGTCTTGATGAACAAGAGCGTTTACGGCGGAAAATGGTACAATTCCACATGTACTACGGCAAGACCTTATATCTGCGAACTCAGCAGAGAGAACAGCTATATGATATCAACGGAAACAAAGACATGGGATAACGCAAGAACTGCATGTTTGAATTCAGGAGCGGACCTTGTTACAATAGACGGGTACAATGAACAGAAAACTCTGGAAACTGTTGCAAGTGGCAGAACGAGCTATTATTTAGGTTTTACGGACAGGGATGTTGATGGTGAATGGAGATGGGTGAGCGGAAGCAATAGGTGGAACGGTACTTCTGCAGGCAGCTCGTATTTCTACACCAACTGGTATACTTCCCGTCCATATTCAGGGACTAATTACAATCATGCAAGTTTTTATGCAAATTACAGTCATAAGTGGAATACACCTTATTACACATCTGTGCTTTATTATATCTGCGAATTTGATTCTCCGCAGTTCTGCTCTCTTAACGATGAAGCCTGTATAAACGGAGATACCTGCTGCAGTGAAGTGTGTGATACTGATGCCGGTGAATGTGTAAACTGTATAGCTGAAAACTATCACGGATGTGATGAAAAAGCCGACTGCTGTGATGGAAATCCGTGCAATACTGCGACAGACACATGTGTGAATCTTCTGAACACGGGAGAAAGTACTTGTGAGGAAGTAGGGGATTGTGCGAATGTACTTGATACTTGTCCCGGAGGAAAATGCTGCAGAGCCAATCAGGTGGCATGTTCCACAACAAATGACTGTTGCAGTACAAGTGATATATGTTATGCAACCACTGGAAAGTGCTGTAGATTTATCGGTGATTACTGCACAACAGTTACAAACTGCTGTTTCGGTGAATGTGTGCTTTCAGGCTTTAGAAAAACATGTGAGTGCCGTACATACAACACGGCCTGCACCTTAGGTTCTCAATGCTGTTCGGGAAGTTGTGTTTCACTTAAATGTGCAAAAGCTGCGGCAGGGAAATACTGTTATTCCGGAACTGACTGCTCAAGCGGAACTTGTTTTAAGAATAGATGCCAGTAAGAGGAATTTAATGCTTAAAATCACTATTTTTCTCATGACCGTGCTAATTTTCAGCGCATGCAGCGGTGATAAAACAGATAATGTCTTAAATGATCAGGACTCTGATGCCGGTGATGAAATATATGCGGCTGAAAATGATGCTGTAGATGCCGGTGATATTTCTGCCGATGAAGATGATGTTTATGAAGCTGATGAAGCGGTTACTGATGCCGATGAACTGTCAGTTGATGAGGATGCGATCGCAGAATCTGAAGAAGATGCAGATTTTTTTGACGAAGACATCCTTTTAAGTGATGAAGACATTTCTATTTTTCAGGATGAAGATACATCCGCAAGCGATGAAGATGCTGATGTAATTGAGGTTCCTCTTGACGGTTTCGGTGCGATATCGGGTGAATGCGGAGTGCTTGATGATGAACTTGTCTCTGAAAGTTCCTTCTTTTTTCTGAACAGCATTGATTTTCTTACTGATCCTTACGATGAGACTGATTATCCATTTCTGACAGCAGGCGGAAGGGAGATACTTGATGATGTAAATGCCGGAAACGCTGTTTATTCGAAGGTGTTCGCATATGAAATGCTTGCCCGCTGTGAGTTTGCCGGGCTTCTGAAAACAGAAAGTGAAATCGGGTATGATCCTGATACCGGAAGAACAGATCTTCTTGTAAACATAGACGGGTTAAAGATCGGCGTGAGCGTAACAAAAGCGGTAAAATATCCGTTTGATGCCGAGTATACTGTTACCGATGCACATAATCTTCTTACTGCTAAACTCACCGATATCATTGAAAGCAGTAAAAATGTTCTGCCGGAGGACAAATGGGAAAAACAGGTGCTTCATGTCATAGCATACTCCGATCAGCATGCTGTATCTTTAAAATCAGCCTATGACTCACTGGACGACACGGTCAGGACAGATACAATAGTCATGGTCACTGTAAGTAACGGAGATGACTCTTTCCTTTATTAAAATCTGACACTCGAGTTCAGTTTTCGATTGACTTGACGGTTTTTATTGTTAAAATTCATCAGTGTGTGTCAACTTGCGGGGTTTTTTATGAACAAGGTTCCTTTTTCAGTCAGGATATCAGCTGTTCTTTTTCTTTTTTTCACTTTCTTTCTTCATTCAGAGTCCTTTCTTTCCATTCACGGCTATCCTCAGACAAAGATGGCGGTTGATGATTATCAGATACAGACTCAGACTACTTCAATAATAAATCAGACAATAAATGACATTATTTATCCCGCGCTCGGATTTCCGGCACTTATAACGGCGGCAGACCCTGAAATGTCTTTCATAATCAGGTCTGAAGATCTTCCAGTTTTCGAATATGTCAGAATAACAAGGGAGATAGCCGGAAATCATACTGAATTTGCCGATCTGGTCCCTGTTTTAATAGAGAAATGCGGTGAAAAGATGTACAGGGTCAAATGTCCGGTCCCTGTCATTCTTCCGAGTGCAAGATATGATCTCACAGTTAAAATAGCGGGACGGCAGTTCACTTCCGTGGCGTGGAACTCTGTTTTTTTCCCTGAATTCGATGTGAACACAAAATTTTATATCTGGACAGATCCGCAGATAGAAGACCTTCAATCTAAAAACGCAGGGGACCTGAACTATAATTCCGGAGAATATCCATACAAGAGTGATTCCATTCTTGATTTTTCAAGGCAGGAAGGTGTCATAAAGGCGACTATATCACATATTAATGCTGGCAATCCTCATTTTGTGACGGTTCTTGGTGATATAGTTTTCGGAATAAACTATCAGAGAGAGTATGAAGACATTCTTGCTCTGCTTATAAACCTTGAAGTTCCGGTATTTCCAGTTCCGGGTAATCATGACGGTTATGCAAAATTTACAGAACAGAACAACCTTACTACGCCGCTTGAATGGGACGGTTTGCAGTACTGGGCAAGGTTTATCGGTCCTTTGAACTATGCTTTCAAGTTCAACAATAAAGCGTATCTCATGCTGAACACATACGACGGGACTCCTCAGCGCAGAGCCGCAGGCGATGCTATCGGAATAGGGGACAATGCCGCTGTTCCTGTCACCAACTGGGGAGGATTCCTTACGACAGGATCGCTGCTGTGGACAGATGCAATGATCCGTGATTATGATGTATTCGGTCTTTTCAGTCATATGCTGCCGCTTGGTGCGAATGCTGAGGGTAAGTATCATAAGCACAAGCTTTTTCCTAAAGATTCGGTCCTGACCGTTCTTGATTCACAGGAATGGAACATTGAAACACCTGAATATGATTCTGATCTTACAGATACGATCTTTAATGAGACTCAGTCGTTCAATACGGGAGTGACGATCGCTGCTCAGATGACCAATCAGTCTCCTCCGCCTGTTTATTTTTCGGGGCACACGCATGTTGACAGGATATATAACTTTCCAAAGGGGAAGGAGCTCGTCCCGGGAAGCGGAGTGTTCGCAAAGGATGATATGGAATTCATAATGACCACGACCGCTGCGACAAGCGGATCTAATTATTGGGGATTCAGGCCTGTAGTGATAGATTCGGCAGGTGCAGTCGATTATAATTACATCTGTGAAAAAGGTGTCAACTGTACCCCTACGAGTGAAAGTAATAAAGGTTTCCAGTCCGTACCGATAGGAAATCTGTGGACTGTATATAAATGGACTGAAAGTTCTGAGGAAAAGGAATCGATATTCATCGGCGGGAACGGCATTGTGAATACGGTGACAGCCGAAGTTGTAAACTATCTTCCGACCGAAGAGACTGTGACGCTCAGGTTCATTCTTCCTGCCGGTACAGGATACAAGGTTGACAATTCTGATTTCTATCTTTCCGGAGCCGGAATATCAAAGGATTTCAAAACAATGATCGTGACTGTCAGAGGAAAGATAGCGGCGGGGAGTACGAATGAGGAGTTCCTTGCAAGGACTTTCACGAAAAACAGTGAGACGGTCACTATTTCACCGCTGACTGTTGAGGATATCAAGCCTGAGCTGGAGTATGATGAATTGATATTTGACAATGAGCCCATCACTGCAAAGATACTGAACGGGGATGACTATCTTTCGATCGTGTGGAGACGCGACAAGATCGAGGTCGCTTACGGTGATGAGATCTCAATGAAGTTCGATGATTATAAAGAGCTTGAAATGATCTACATAACCTATGTTACAAAAGATGGTTTTCACGGCAGTTCATACATAAAAGTCACGGTAGAACCGTTTGTCGAGGAACCTGATGAAATAGAGATCTCAGAACCCGATGAAGACCTGTCTGACGAAGAACCTGAGATCGATGATGTATCCGACGAAGATTCAACAGATGACGATGCTACCGTTCCCAAGTCTAAGAAATCAGGCTGTTCAGCTGTTATTATTTAGGTGTTCTCTCTATCCTTAAAGATTCAAGATATACGATCTCGCATGCTCCGGGGCCTGTGTCGGTCCTTGAGGTGCTGGAGAATCTGCTGAAGCCGTCCTTATTTGAAATATCAACGAGATAACCTTCAAATCTTATGATGTCGCCTTTCCTGACAGCTTTGAGCGTTTTCCCGATCTCTTCAGTTGAAGGTATCATGTGCATATTTGCGCTGTTGTGCTCTATTTTCTCCCTTGCGACAGGGTAATCGCTGCCTTTAGTTTTCCAGAAATAGAACCTTTTTGACTGCTTTATCTTAAGCTGATTCAGAACACCCGAGTCGCTCATCTCCTTCCAGCCCAGAGCAAGATCGACCGGCACGAGATCAGCACCGTCGTCCATAAAGTATTTTTTTGCCGAAAGAACTCTTGCAGTGGCAGAGAATTTCGACTTTGCGACAATGGTATAGCCTTTAAGATCAAATACTTTATGTGAGGACAGATCGTTCTGAACAGGTTCTGAATCGACAAGCACTCCGGGAGGCCACGGCTCCGGTTCATCTTTCATGAAGTAATAGACGGCAAGTACTGTAATTATAAGAAAGATAAGTAGAGATATGGAGAATCCCTTCGCAGGGCGTGAATAAGGCATTAATTATTTAAGGACTTCCGCAATGATATCAAGCGCCCAGTCAAGCTCTTCTTTTGTAACTGTCAACGGAGGCGCAAACCTTATGATCCATTCATGGGTCTCTTTTGCAAGCACACCCTTTTCCTTAAGTGCAGTGGTGTAGATCCTTGCCTTTCCGGCCTCTTTTTTAAGAACGACGGCATTAAGGAGACCTTTACCTCTAACGATGTCTACTTTCGGGCTTTTCATTTTTACAAGCCTTTCCCTGAAGTATTTTCCGAGCTCTTCGGCCTTTTCGTCAAGTTTCTCTTCTGTGAGCACATCAAGAGCGGCAGTTGCAACAGCACATGCAAGAGGATTGCCGCCGAAAGTCGAACCGTGTGTGCCGGGAGTGAAAACACCCATGATGTCTTTATTCGCTGCAACTGCGGAAACAGGCATTACACCGCCGCCGAGAGCTTTACCCATTATTATCACATCGGGAACGATGCCTTCATGCATGAACGCGAATTTCTTTCCGGTCCTGCAGAAACCTGTCTGAACTTCATCGCAGACAAAAAGGACATTGTGCTTGTCGCAGATTTCTCTGATCCCTTTGAGATATCCGTCAAAAGGAACGAAAACGCCTGCTTCACCCTGAATGGGCTCTAAAAGTATTCCTGCCGTGTTGGGAGTAATAGCCGCTTCAACTGCTTTAAGATCATTATATTCAACAACTTTAAAGCCGGGAGTAAAAGGACCGTAATTTATTCTTGCGTCAGGATCAGT
The DNA here is from genome assembly GCA_022703485.1 of bacterium. Taxonomy (GTDB): domain Bacteria; phylum UBP6; class UBA1177; order UBA1177; family UBA1177; genus JAKLDO01. Next base: position 24,259 of record JAKLDO010000029.1, on the reverse strand, counting down.
GGAGAAGGATACGATAGTGGTGGTACGGCCATGGAAGTTCTCTTTCATCACGATTATTTCAGCCTTATCAGCCGGTATGCCTTTCTTTTCATATCCCCAGCGGCGTGTCATTTTTAAAGCTGTCTCAACAGCTTCTGCACCTGTATTCATCGGAAGGACCATGTCTTTTCCTGTGTATTCAGCAAGTTTCTTTGCAAAAACAGGCCATTTGTCGTTGAAGAAAGCTCTGCTTGTGAGTGTAAGGACATCAGCCTGATCCTTAAGCGCCTTTATTATCTTAGGATGTCTGTGTCCCTGATTTACGGCGCTATAGGCACTGAGACAGTCAAGGTATTTCTTCCCTTCCGGGTCCCATACCCAGACGCCTTCAGCTTTTGAAATGACAACTTCAAGCGGATGATAGTTATGAGCACCGTAAGTATGCTCCATGTGCATAAGTTCAGCGCTTGAATAACATTTTTTCTTACAGCAGCAACCCATTTTCTCCTCCAGAAATATAGTTAATTAAAAAGGACCTCATAACAAATGGATTTTATACAGTTTAAAAAAGCTAAATCAAGGAAAACGGAACTATTTTGAATCTTCCTCGCCGATCTTGTTGAAAGCTTTAAACGCCTTCTTGTAGTATTCGCTTGTTTTAGGCACTATTCTCATTATTTCCTGGAACTTCTCTTTGGCTGTTTCAGGGTCTTCCTGACGAAGTGCACGACCTTCCAGGTACAGTTCTTTCGCCCGTTCCTCTATCGCTGCCGCATCATCACTGTCAAGCTCATCAGGATTATCTGTGTTTTTCACGATCTGTCCGTGAGGCATGTTCTTTTCGAGATAGAACACCTCATCCTGTATCATGTTCTTTTCATAAGGATCATTAATTCTTTTAAGATACATTTTAAGGTAGCCCAGAGCCCGTCCCCATTCCTGTTTCTCTTTATAAATGTAACCGAGCTGTTTCATGGCAACAATGTCGTTTTTATCTGCTCTGAGGGCTTTTCTGTAGTATGAAACTGCGGTATCGAGTTTTCCGCTTTCATAGTAGATCCTGGCCAGATGCTTGTTTGCGAGCTTATTTCCGGAAGCTTCAGCCTTTTTGAAATATTTCATAGCCTCTTTTTCATTGCTGAGCTGAAGATAACATTCTCCGATCTCGAGATACGCCTCTTTTTTCAATGAGGTGTCAGTGACCCTTCTAAAATACTGCAATGCGCTCTTGAAATCCTCGAGATTCCTGTAAACGATACCTTTCATGAGCATCAGTTCCTGGTCCGAGTCATCAATTTTCTCAGCGGCTTCTATCTTTTCTATCGCACCCTTGAAGTCACCTCTTTTGGAAAGGATCCTTGCATACATCATGTAGTTGTCGAAATTTCTCATATCCATCACGACAGCAGTATCTATCTCCTTTTCTGCTTCGGCATATTTTTCCATGGCATAATATATCTTTGATTTGAGATAGAAAACATAAGTGTTCTGACTGTTCAGGGCCAGAGCCTTGTTAATGAAGTTCATAGCCTCTTCATATTTCTCAATGGCATAGAAAGCATTTGAAAGTGAAATGTAGCTTCTATACATCCTTTTTTCACTGTAGTCACCGGATTCAAGAAGAGCTATTACCGATTTATACTTTTTCTCTTTTTCAAGGCTTTCAGCGTATGACTGCATATAATCATATTTTCTAGGATTTGCACGATACGCCTTTTCCAGCATTTTTGATGATTCAGCATACTTCTGCTGATCAAAAAGGAAAAGTCCGTAGAAATAATACACTCTTTCGTCACCCATAGTGTTCCTTTCCACTGCTTTAGTGAAGAAATCAGCGGCTTTTTTGTAGTTAGCCTCTTCGTAAAGGACGATGGCTTTTATAAGGTTGTAGGCATAGTTGTCTTTTCCGAGCTTTGAGAGAATGTCTGCTATCTGGTCTATCTCCTTTGTTTTTTTAAACTCCAGAAGAATGGCCGCTTTTGAAACATACGGTTCGATCAGCGATGGGTTGCTCTTTATTGAAAGGTCATAGTATTCGACGGCCTTTCCTTTATCGTTCACATTATCGTAGATCTTTCCGAGCCTGATGAGAGAATTCGCATCTGAAATGGATTTGATGTCGAGCTTGGCTATCTCGAGGAACACTCTGTCATTCTGTCCGAGCTGAATGAATATCTCAGTCTTTCCGAGAATCGCCTGAGTGTTCTTTGCATCTATTTTGAGAGCCATATCGTAATATTCCATCGCTTTTGCGGAATTTGATGTCTGTACATAGAAGTCGCCTATGGTGACAAGAGCGGCGGTATCTGTTTTATTTATGGCGACAGCTTTTTCATAATACATGATCGCTTCCTGCATTCTGTCCTTTTTGTGGGCCATCGTGGCGAGCATCTGATAGTATTCAGCTTTCTGGAAATCTTCAGCCTTGGATATCGCAGCGGCATCAACACCTTTCAGGAATGTATCTGCGTCATCAAGCTTGCCTTCAGTGTTCATGAGTATCTTCGCTTTAAGCAGATGAGCTTTCAGATAGCTGGTGTTCTCGGTTATTATTCTGTTAAGGAAAGCAGTTGCAGACTGTGCATCACCATTCCTGTTCTTCATTTCTGCAAGGGCGTACATGATCTTTGTACTTTTTCCGTTGCTCTGTATGAACCCGGCATTGAAGAACTGTTCCGATTTCTGGAGGTCCTTTTTCCCTGCGGCGCACAATCCCAATATGTAGAATATTTCAGGATCGTTCGTTTCTGCAAGCGGCTGAACGAGAAGCAGAGCCTCATCATAGGAACCCGCCTCATAAAGTGAAAGGGCTTTCGCTTTTATCAAGTCGACATTTTCAGGAGCCTGTTTCATGGCTTCATCTATCTTTTCTATAGTGGTGGCGGAAGATTCCACCCTTTTTCCGTAGGATATTAAAAGATTGAATTTGACCTGTCCGTCAAGACCGACGGCGCTAGGTGCCGAATCTCCGGGTTTAATATACTGCTTGAGTATTCCTATGCTGTTTATATAGTCTGACGGCACATCTTTGTTCAGAGCTTCTCTGACATCGACAAGCGTACCGGTGTTTACAGCTATCGATTCGCTTATATTGTCAAGGATGTCACCTTTATTCCCTTTGATGAAATTAAGGTAATAATATACGCCTCCACCGATGAGCCCGATTACAATGACAGTTGAAACGCTGAGGATGGCATAGAAAGCAATCGAGCTTCCGGTGCGCGCTCCCTTTTTCACTGACTTCCCTTTCTTAGATGAAATGTTTTCATCAGCTGAACTTGAAAATTCATCAGGAATGAAAACATGGTCTACTGGAGCCTGTACTCCGGCACTTGTAAAAGAAGTGTCCTCGAATTCGGGTTTGGCATCTTTGAAAACCCCGGTTTCTGATGTACTTGCCGCTTTATCGAAATTCAGTGATTCGAACGCTTCTCCTTCCTCATCGTCCATTGAAAGACCGTAGGAACTTTTTTTGCCCGAGTCCTTCGGCTGTATTGAACTTTCTCCGGATTCCCAGTGTATTCCGTCGGTACTGACCTCATCATCTTCAGAGATAACACCGTCGGCCATCAGTTTTTCAAGGCGGCTTTCCTCAAACGGTCCAGAAACCATACCGGTTATTTTATTCCTGAAATACAATCCGGTCTCACTTCCGGCATGATCATCGTCTGCATCTTTGAACAGGTCTTTAAGAAAATCATCAGACTGCGGTTTTTTTGCTTCCTGAGAAGGTTTTGGTTCGTGTTTAGGAGGCTGAGACTCCATTTTCTTTGCAGCTTCTTTCCTTGCAAAAGGACTTTCCTTGAAAAGCCCCATCGGATCATTGGCATCCTCTTTCATGTCGTCATCTTTGAATTCAAAATCGTCTCTGAACAGAGAGTCTGCTGAGTTATCGTTCTTTTTCGGTGAAGGTGCGCTTTCAAAAAGAGAGCTTTCATCAAACCTGTCACTTGAAAGATCAATCTCTTCACTTTTGGATTGAGATTTTACCTGAACTCCCTGCTGTTGAGGTTTTTCGGACTTCTCTGAATGCTGCTCAGCATTTTCATCCTGGATGTTCTTTATTTTAAAATTGAGAGTGTTCTCTTCTCCGTCATCATCGTTCTCGAAATCAGACTTGTTAACTGCAGGCTGCGGCTTCTGCGTCTGGGGTTTCGGTTGAGAAGCCTGCGGCTTAGGCACACTGTCAAAAAGATCGCTGTCGTCGTCATCGTCGCTAAAAGGCGGTTTTACCGTTTTTTCATTAGTTGCGGGAGCAGGTTCCGGTTTCTTTTCAACAGGTGCAGATGTGTCCATCATGCTTAATGTCTGTCCGACAATATCATCGTCGGCTTCATCTTTTTTCTTTTTTATACGGTACTGGTTCTGGCACACTGAACATTTGACCAGCAATCCTTTTTCAGGGATCCTGGAATCATCAACATTGTAATTCGTGTTGCAATGCGGACACTTGATTTTCATTTGACGACCTGCCTGTATGTTTCAATTTTCTAATGTAAGTTCTCTTTCTGTTTCAGTCTGTTCAGGAGCGGAAAGTTCCCGCAGCCTTTTAATTCGGTCATTAAAGCGAAATTCCTGTTCTCATAATACGCTCCTGTAATTTTCTGTAACTCCTTTCTTCCCACTGTCAGGACCCTTCCTCTGCTGTCCATCTTGAAATGTCCGAGGTGTTCCACTGATGCAATGAAGTCCATGATCCTTGCGGTCTCAAGTCCTGTTCTTGATGATATTTCTTCTGTTGAGAGGGAGAGCTCGCATACAGGTGTTCCCGATTCTCCTTTTACATAAGGGAATATTTTTTCAATGAATCTTATGTATGAAGGGTGTTTTTCGTTCACTGATTCAACGCATTCCCACGTTCTGGATATATTTCTGGTGAAAAGGGAGAAGAAAACGGACGGGTTTGCAAAAACATAGTCCCGGGCTTCCTTGATATCAAATATCTGTATGACAGTCTCTTCACAGGCAATAACTGTGTAAGGGTTGGATTTTCTTAAAAAGGCCGCCTCCTCTCCGAAAAAATCGCTGTCAGAAAGAAAAAAAGTTCTGTTGTCTGATTCCAGTTTGACCCTTCCCCTTACTATAACGAAAAAAAGGTTTGAAATGGAATTCTTCTCAAGTATGACGGTTCCGGCCGAAAAAGTTCTTTCCATTATCAGTCCTCTCTGGTGTGAGAATCTATCTTTTTTACGAATGATGATATTTTTTCAAGTGCGCTTATCGAAATGAGATGTTCGACCATGCATGCAATATTCTCCGCTTCATTTTTTTCAAGAAGCAGGATGTCCCTGAAGAAATGTGTCAGAATATTATGTCTTGATGTTATCTCGACAGCGATCTTTCTTCCTTTTTCGGTCAGGGTTATATATCCATGGGTCTCATGCTCGACAAGGCCTTTGACCGTGAGCGCTTTAACAGCACGGGTGACTGTGGCTCTTTTTACTCCGAGCTTATCTGCGAGATCTTTATTCCTTGTCACAGCTTTGACTGAAGTAAGTTCAAGTACTGCCTCGAGATAATCTTCCTGTGTTGATGTAAGCAGCCTTTTCGAGGCAGGTCTTTTATTTTTCATTCTTTTCCATGTATATTTTTACAGCCTTGTCCGCTATGATCTCAGCCAGCTCTTTTTTATCCATATTTTCAAGTTTTAAAGTGCCCGACCTTTCAATAATGATAACTGTGTTAATATCCGAACCGAAAGGGTCGTGTTCTTTTGAAACAAGATTGGCCACGATCATATCGAGCTCTTTCTCCCTGAGCTTTTTCGTCGAATTTTCAACAAGGTTGTCTGTTTCAGCCGCGAAACCTATCCTTACCGAACTTTTCTTCATCAAAGGTATGGTGCTTTTAAGTATGTCTTCCGTTCTATGGAGCTGAAGCGTAAGAGGACCGTCCCCCTTTTTTATCTTTGAACTGCTTTTTTCAGGTGAGAAATCGGCTACAGCGGCGCTCATGATAAGGATGTCCGTATCTTTTGAGAGCTCTTTCACTCTGCCGGCCGTTTCAGCGGTTGAAACGGTCTTTATAAATCTGAACGCACAGTGATCCGGTTCTTCAACATTTATTCCTATGAATGTGACATCGCCGCCTCTTTTTGAGGCTTCTTTTGCGATACTGAGCCCCGTCTTGCCTGACGATCCGTTCGTTATGAACCTTACAGGGTCCAAGTATTCCCTTGTTGCACCGCCTGTTACCAGCCACCTGATGCCGTTTGATGCAGGGATAAGGATGTCAGTAAGTTTTTTCAGGATGTCTCCGGGTTCAGCCATCCTTCCTTTTCCTGATGTGCCGCATGCAAGTTCTCCGGTTCCCGGCTCTATAAAATGAAAACCATTTCTTCCTGAAACAGTTTTAATATTATTCAGATTTGCCGGGTTTTCATACATTGCGGTGTTCATGCCGGGAGCGAAAAGGACAGGGACTGTTGCGGCGCAGAGTACAGTGGATAGAAGATCATCTGCGATCCCGCATGCCGTTTTTGCAATGATGTTGGCCGTGGCCGGCGCTACAACTATCGCATCAACATCCTGAGCAAGCATTATATGACCGATGTGAGAAGGGTCCTTAGTTTCAAAAGTGTCAAACAGAGGCACTTTTCCTGAGAGGGATTCCCATGTCGCCCGGCCTATGAAATTCAGGGAATTCTGTGTTCCGATAACCTGCACAGAAGCCCCTGCTTTAACAAGAAGTCTAAGTAGATACACGGACTTATATGCAGCTACTGCACCTGTGACACCGAGTACTATATTTTTTCCTGAAAGAGGTTTTTGCAAAAGATCGTCTCCGTTAAATTCACACATTGCCATAAAACATACAGCGGGGGATTATATCACCATCAAAAAATATTACATAATTTTTTTGATACAAGTTCGCTTGCGGAAAATCGTAAAGAAAGTATCACTGACCCGGCCATAAATAATTGACTTTTAATGTTTTTTGCAATATCAAGTTGTGTTATATTTTTGTTGTACAGTTTTGAAACAGGAGTGCTGACAATGGATGAAAACAAACAGGGAACTGGAAAGCCTACAATTGACAAGGAATATCTTAAGAAACTTGCTGAAAAGATCAAGGCTGAGAAAGCCAAAAAGGAATCTATGGGCAAGCCTGCCGACAGCGGAACCACTCCGCCTCCGCCTCCAATAGCTTCAATAACTCCGAAACTTCTTGATGACGATGACGAAGAAGAGGACATGGCGGCTGAAAAGACGGCCATTATAGACCTTGCCGCTCTTTCCGGTCATTCTGCCGATGCAAGGCTCACGATACTTGACGGCAAGGACGAAGGAAAAAGCATTGACATAACGAGAGAAGAGATAATTGCAGGAAGAAGCCTCGATAACGATTTCGTCATAAGTGACATATCTGTTTCAAGAAAGCATTTCAAGGTTGTCAGAGAAGGTGACCACTATGCTGTTGCTGATATGGGAAGCGGGAACGGGATCAAGGTCAACGGTAGTAAAACAGCCAATGCCACGCTTTACCACGGTGATGTGATCATTGCCGGTGCCAGACAGATCAGGTTCGAGATACTTAATGAAGAGATGAAGGAGAAGTTCAGCAGAAAGGCTGACAAGATAGAGATACCTATGGATGAATCTCCTGTAAAGGCAAAGAGCTCAGCTCTTGCATGGGTGGCGATCCTTGTCGTGATCTGCGGTGTAGGTGCAGGGTTCTACCTTTTCAAGAAACAGGCTGAACAGATCGAAAGCGTGAAGCAGGAACAGCAGGTTTTCAAGCTCGGAATAGAGGATATTGACAAGATAGACGAAATGATCGAAAAGAAGGACCTGAAGGATGCCGAGAAGAATGTCCAGTTCTACCTTGAGAAAGTTCCCGGTAACAAACAGCTGACCGAAAGGCTTGCTCTCATCGAAAAAGAGAAAAAGGTCCAGGCTGATTTTGAACAGGGAAAGATGATATTCGCCCAGAATAAGGATGATGCGGAGAAAATACTTAAAAAGATACCAGAAGATTCGATATTCTATGAAGATGTAAAAACCCTTGTCGGTCCTGAAATAATATCAAAATGGGCCGTTGATGAGATCAAAGCTCTTATTGCTGAAAAGAAGGAAGATGATGCGATGAAGAAGATATACGGTGTTCTAATAGAGAATCCCGGAAATGAAGAGGTCAAAAAGATACAGCTCGAACTGACATCTAAGCTCGGTGAAGATAAGGTCAAAAAGATACAGGAAAAAGCTGCTGAAGAGAAGAAAGCCATAGCTGAACAGAAGGAAAAGAGACTGGAAAGAAGAAAAATAGCAAACGCGAACAGGCCCAAACCTGCCCCGAAGCCTAAACCACAACCGGTTGACAGCGGCATGGCAGATTCAGGTCAGGCAAATCTCGACAGAGCCATAGAGCTGTATCTTTCAAAAGATTTTGACAGTGCACTCAGTAAGCTTGATGATGCTGCACAATCGAAAGATAAAGAGATATCCAAAAAAGCAAGTCTAATGAAGCTTGAACTTACCAAATTCAAGAGGCAGTGGACGAAGAGTCAGAAAGACAAAGGTGCTGAGCTCAGAGCCGGTATAGATAAATTGCTTAAATATGATGAAAAGATATCCGGCGGGCAGATGAGCTCTGACATTCAGGCGCTCAATTCTTCTGATTCTTCATCGGATGTAAAATCATCAAAATCCGCGGCGAAGAAACTGAGCGATGATAAAGCAAAAGAGCTTTATATGCAGGCCAGAAGCATAAAGAATGAAAATCCTGAAAAAGCAAAGGAACTCCTCAACCAGATAATAGACGGCACTGAACCGTCAAGCAAGTATAACGGAAAAGCGAAGGACCTTCTTAACGGAATGTAATTCATTATAAAAGCGTTTAACCGGAGGTTTTCATGAGAAGGGTCATAGTTTTTACAATGATCATTGTTTTTTCATTCTCTGTTTTCGGAGCTGCTGCATTTGCAGAAGCTGTTGACAAGGACGGAAATTCCATTACCTGGACATTTTCTTTTGAGGATGGAAAGAATGTTGCAAAGGCAAAAAGCTCGGCGATAAGCCAGCTCAAGGCTCAGGGACATGTCAATGTAAGAAGTACAGCGTCGACCACACTTAATCAGGGATTTTATGCGGTGCTTTATTCGGCATACTGGGTTGAAGGCATACTTAAAAAGAGTTTCACATATGCGTTCAGCTCAAAATCAGAGGATGATGCAAAGGCCGAAGCATTGAAGAGCCTTAAAAAACTTAAAGGCTGGAAAGAGGACCAGGGTTACAGTGTAAATAAATCAGGCTCATTTTAGGAGGGCTGAATGAACAGGTCTGAACTGTCAAAGGAAATTGCGTTAAAGCTCGGCGTATCCCAGAAAGAGGCGCTGAAATACATAGATCTCATAACAACAAGCATAACTGATGCGATGGAAAAGGGTGAACGCGTCGAGATAAGAGGTTTCGGAAGTTTTATGGTTAAGAAATATGAAAAAAGAGAAGGTGTCAACCCTAAGAACGGAACTAAAATAACCATTCCGGCAAAAAAACTTCCTTCTTTTAAGGCCGGCAAGGACCTTAAGGCCAAGATCAACAGTCATTAATCTGTTTTTTTTCTCAGGAGATCATTTTGAGTCCGTTAAGAATATACCTCTATGCATTTGTTTCCATGAGCTTCTGGGCTCTTTCCTTTGTCTGGTACAAAGATGCTTTTATCAGTTACGGGCCTGTCACGATAATTCTGTTCAGGCTCATTATTTCAGTTTCTATTCTGGGGACGGTGTCTCTGCTCATCAGGAAAAAGCTCAAGCTACAAAAAGGAGACTTCAAACTTCTTGCCGCCCTGGCTTTCTTTGAACCGTTCTGTTATTTTATGGGTGAAGGTTACGGAATGCAGTATGTTTCACCTACTACCGGTGCGATAATCATATCGACGATCCCGCTTTTGACCCCTTTTTTCCTTGCAATGACGGGTAAGAAAGAGAACATTTCCATTTTGAACTTTGCCGGAATGGGTATATCTTTTGCCGGAATAATAATGGTTGTGACCGGCGGAGATGACGGTATTGTTGTTTCCTTCAAAGGTGTGGCGCTGCTATTCGTAGCTGTTATAAGTGCGATATTCTTTTCAATAGTTCTTAAAGATGTCGGTAAAAAATATGAAAGCATGGTGATAGTTTTCTGGCAGAATCTTCTGGCCGCAATAATGTTCGCTCCTCTTTTTATAATACTTGAGATGCAGAGCTTTCTCAGTTCCGGTCACGATTTAAAAGCTGTAGAGGCTGTATTAAAGCTCGGAATATTTCCTTCCACGGTCTCTTTTCTGCTTTTCATTCCTGTAGTTTCATTTCTCGGAGCCGTAAAAGCGAATATGTTCGCCAACATGATACCTGTTGTAACGGCGCTTTTTTCATTTATGTTCTATGGAGAGGAGTTCGGAATGGTAAAGAGTTTAGGCGTGGTCATTGCTGTTTCAGGACTTTTTGTTTCCCAGATGAAAATGTCAGGCAGGAACTTAAAGGAGGTATGAATGAATAATTTCTGGCTTACTCTTCCGACAGAGATATTTTTCGGTAAAGGGCAGATCAGCGTTCTGGGAAAGACTTTAAAGAAAGAAGGATGCACAAAAGCTCTTCTCGCATACGGTCACGGCAGTATAAAAAGGAATGGAGTATATGATGATATAATTAAAGAGCTCGACGGACACGGAATCCCTTTTGTCGAACTTGCAGGAATAGATCCCAACCCGAGGATAAAAACAGTTGAAGCCGGGGCAAGGCTGTGCCGGGAAGAAGGAGTGGATTTTATTATAGCCGCAGGTGCCGGAAGTGTAATAGACTGCTGCAAAGCTATAGCTGCCGCAAGATATTATTCAGGCGATCCGTGGGACTTCTTCACAAGGAAGACATCTGTAAAAAAGGTTCTTCCTGTCTGTGCAGTCCTTACTCTTGCCGCAACAGGAAGTGAAATGAATGGAGGAACTGTCATCACCAACGAAGCGACTCGCGAAAAGCTATCTACAGGTAGCATAAGGATGAAACCGAAGTTCAGCATACTTGACCCCGTATACACTTTTTCGGTCCCGAAAGATCAGACAGCCGCAGGAATTGCCGACATAATGAGCCATGTCTTTGAACAGTATTTCAGTTGCCCTGACGCAGTTTTGCAGGACCTGATGTCTGAAGCGGTATTGAAAACAGTTATCATGTCTGGACCTGTCGCCATATCAGAACCTGATAACTACAATGCAAGAGCTGATATAATGTGGGCAGGGACGGTGGCTTTGAACGGTCTTCTCGGGTTGGGCAAGGATGGGGACTGGGCAACGCATCTTATAGAGCATGAGCTAAGCGCTAAATATGACATTACACACGGAACAGGGCTGGCGATCTTAACTCCACGGTGGATGAAAAAGGTGCTTGACACGGAAAGTGCCGGCAAATTTGCCAGATATGGCAGAAATGTCTGGTCGATACAAGGAGATGATGACATGACTGTAGCTTTACAGGCAATAGACCGGACAGGTGAGTTCTTCAGTTCTTTAGGCATACCTTCAAAACTGTCTGAACTGGGGATCGATTCATCAAGATTCGAGGAGATGGCTGATTCCGCACTAAAATACAGTAAAATAGGAAGGTTCAGAAATCTTTCAAGAAGTGATATAATAGATATCTACAGAAGCAGTCTTTAATTATTTCCCGCTCAGGAAACTCAGATTTTTGATATTATACTTTACGCTGTTCTGACGGAGTTTCTGCAATGCCCTCATTTCAACCTGGCGGATCCTTTCCCTTGTAAGGTTCATTATCGCACCGACTTCTTCCAGTGTTACTCCTCCCTTGTCTGCGACATCAAGAGCGCATGTTTCTCTCAATTCCCATACTTCTTTTCCGGGAAAGTTGAATTTGATCGATTTGGTTTCCGGGTTCACATCCAGAAAAAGATGATACTTGCAGGAAACGAAAAGACACGGCCTTTTCAGTTTAAGGCACTCCGATCTGGTTTTCGGTTTCTGATAAGAAGTGATGTCGATCAAGTCTTTGTAAATAGGATCTTTTTCAAGCTCACCCCGCTGTTCATTAATGACCTCGGTGTAAGGTTTGACCTTTTTCTTTGATTTTTTGACTTGCGGGAACATTTTTTCCTCCATTTCACAACGCCTTTACGCCATGTAATTACTGCGAGAAAATAATTACACTGGCAATATTATGACTATCAGAGGTCATGTCAAGCATAATATTAATAACATCTTGAAATGATTGGGTAAAAAAATCAACACAGAAAAGTCTTAAAAAAAGATCGATACCTGATAAGGGATAAAATGTTCTACATAACATTGATTTAATGAATGGAATGCTGTACTATCGATTCGTCGGAAATACGCTTGTTTTACAAATGTAACGTTTAATAATTTTTTTTGGAGATCAAAAATGAGAAATCTCGCAGTGCTGATCGTTTTTATTGCCATAATTGCAATGAGTTGCGGAAGCGCAGACAAGAACGAAGGCAAAGACTCTCTTCTTGAGAAAAAAATAGCGCTTATAAAAGAACAGAGCAAAGGCAAGAAAGTAGCTGAATTGGTTGATATATTTAAACTTCAGCCGGAGCACGGAGCTTCAATAGATGATTATATCGAAGATCTTTTCGATGAAATAACGAAGAATGCGACGAACCATCCGCTTGACAGTTTCAAGGAATCCCCCAACAGAGATCTCAAGATACCTTCATCTGTGACCCAGATACATCTTAAGAACAATTATCCCAGCGGAAATGTTGTTCTTTTCCTCAAAAAAGGCAGCAAGGTTGTTCTCAAGGATTATTTTGAGTTCAACACAGAAAAGAAATATGAAGTTGAGCCGGGTGCTTACCAGTTCATACTTATAATCGACAGAAAATTCAACGACAATGTCTATGTTTTCAAATCCGATGTCGATTTCAGGGGTGGAGAACTTTACCTCGGTGAATTTAACATAGTTTCCCAGTATAATAAATCGGGTAGCTGTGATGCCGGATATATTGTAGATGAAGAGCTTTGCATAGTTCCGGCATTCAAGATCCTTGACAACTGCAACCCGGGAAGCCATCTTGTTGAGCATCTCTGCTGTGAAGAGGGTTTCAATTTTATAATGGAAGGAAAATGCTCCCGTTACAGCGACACTGTTGAAACAGTTATCTGTCCTGCAGGATATCACGAGGGCGGAAAAGGAAGATGCTGTCCCAAAGGTACAATGTTCATTGATGACAAGTGTCAGGAACCTCCCAAAGAACCTAAGCCTGAAGAAACAAAATAATTGAATACGATCCTTCCTGAAGACCTCGAACGGTTCAGAGGCCGTTTCCATTCACATTTAAAAGAAGAGTTGAATATTAACGGCGGATTAATGCTTAGAGAACTTATATACCGTTTCGCTATGGTACAGTTCAGGGATACTAAAGGGTTCGAGCCCGGCAGAGTTCATTTCATACCGAAAATTCTTAGTGAAATGCAGAAAGATTTTGGTATACTGTTCGAAGAGTTCGCCTCTTTCTGTTTTGAACGCGGTGCGGATTCCATTTTTGTGAACGGGGTTGTTAAAGAATGGCTGAAAGAGATCGTATCAGAAATTCTAACTCCAGACCGCGGCTGATATATTTCATACTGCTTTCCATAGCGGTCCATGGTCTGATATTAATGATAAAAATAGATGTTCCGGCTCTTTCTGAAGAATCCCTTGTATCTATCAAATATTTTAATTACACGGATCTTAAAACGCCTGAAGCCGGTCTGAAAAAAGCCGTCCCTGAAAAAGTGAAGGAACACCTTATGCAGGGAACTGTTGTCGACATTGCAAAGCCTGAAACCGAGAAAAAGCCTGAAAAGGCAAAATTTCTTTCAGAATATGACAGTTCTGTAAAAAAAGAGTCAAAAAGCGCTTTTGATCCAGCAATATCGATCCGTGACAGACAGCTCAGAAAAAAGCTTTCTATAAAAACCCCTCAAAATGATGAGATATCAAAAGATACGGTTGTGAGCGGAGTAGACAGTCAGGAAACTTCTGAAAATCTGGAAAAGCAGAAAAAAGGTGAAATGAAAGGTTTCGAGGGTGATGAAGGAAGCTACAGCAAAGGTATGGACAAGGAGGTCCCGGGAGAGATAACATCCAAAGACAAAGAGGATGTCGAAGGCTCTAAATTTGTCGGAGGACATAAGATCCCGGCAAGGTTCCTTCCTTATTTGAACGGCAGTGATGATGTGCTTTCGTCACCGTCCAACGATTTTCTCAAAGATATTGAAACAAGTAACGAAACTCTGCTTAACACAAATAAGTTCGTTTATGCGGCATATTTCAACAAATTGAAACAGGCAATTTCGAAACACTGGACCCCGGCTTATGTTCTCATGATCAACGATCCTGGCGGACATCTTTACGGGAGAAAGGACAGATATACTAAACTGATAGTAATGATAAACAGGAACGGCACATTGAAAACGGCAAAAGTTGAAACCTCATCGGGAATAGATTTTCTTGACCGCGAAGCGATAAATGCATTCAAAATGGCGGCCCCTTTCCAGAACCCGCCCGAAGTTCTGCTCAACAAAGAAGGTCTGCTTGAAATACATTTCGGGTTCATGGTGACAATGCAATGAAAAAAAGAGTTGTGATACTTTTCAGTGGAGGACTTGATTCGGCTACAGTGCTCGCACTTGCCATCAGCAGGGGATTGGACCCTTATCCTCTTACAATAGTCTACGGACAGAGGCATTCTGTCGAGGTTGAAAGATCTAAACAGACTCTTATGAAATACGGGATCGCAGACAGAGCGACTGTCATGGAGTTCGATCTGACTCTTTTTTCAAAGTGTTCGCTTATAAACAGGGATCTGGATGTTCCTGCTCAACCGGTAAATGGCATTCCTTCGACATATGTTCCTTCAAGGAATCTCATTTTTCTTTCAATTGCGGCAGGTTTTGCAGAAACTATTGACGCAGGGAAAATAATGATCGGGGTCAATGCAGTCGATTATTCAGGATATCCCGATTGCAGGCCTGAATTTATTGAAGCTTTTAACAGAACTGTTTCAACTGGAACCAAAATGGGCGTTGAAAAAAGCCTTGTTGTAGAAGCCCCGCTGATAAAGATGTCAAAAAAAGAAATAATACAGCTAGGAATGTCTCTGGGTGTCGACTATTCTCTGACACACAGCTGCTATGATCCGTCACCTGATGGCAGAAGCTGCGGTGTTTGCGACTCCTGCAGATTGAGACTTATAGGATTCAAACAGGCCGGAATCAAAGACCCGCTTGATTATTTATGAAAAAAACGGATAATTTACAAAAGGTTATATTGCAGGAGGAATTATGAGTAGGCTTTTCATGATCATTTTGATCACAATTCCGGTTCTTACATTTTTTTCATGCGGTGGCGAGCCTGATGACACTACGGAAGGTGTTGACAAGAAGTGCTATTCGCAGAGCGACTGTCCCGTCGGAATGACCTGTGATCTTACGACCAACACCTGCGTTGATGGCGGTGACACCGGCGGTGAACTGCCTGACGGTTCAGATTCCGGTGACACTGGAGATACTGCAAATTCAGGAGATACAGGTAATTCGGGGGATACTGGAGGTGATACAGGCGGAAACACTGAGTGCACTCCTAATGAGACCCAGAAGTGTAACTATCAGGGACTTCCCATAACTGAAGACATCGGTCCATGCAAGGCCGGAGTTAGAACCTGCAGTGCTGAAGGAGAATGGGGACCTTGTGTTGGAGAGGTTCTTCCTGAAGTAGAGCTGGGCGACCTATGTAAAGACACAATAGATAATGATTGTGATGGTACTGCAGATAACGGAACTGATGTTGACGGTGACGGTCATCCTGCCTGTGAAGACTGTTGTGAAGTCGCAAACCAGTGTCCGGATCCTGCATCGGCTTGGGACCCTTCCATCCACTTCTGTTCACACGATGAGAATGAGAACGCCCAGATATATAAATGTGATGATACACTGAATTCAGGGTCAAAAGACCCGATGGACTATGCAAAATCTATCGGATTGTGCAAGACCGCGACAGAAGATGCTTCAAGCGGATGGGGTGTCATATCCGCTGAAATACTTAAACCTGACGGAAGTTTCGGTGCAAGCGCGGCAAGCAGTTCAATGATGAACGGACTTGGCAGTGTAATTAAGCCCACAATGGGTTCTCTGATGATGACACTTTCAACAGGCGAGGCTGTAAATCCCTTCCCGAGTTCGCACAAGAGTATGAGCGGTGCAAGTTCGGCTCCTGCTGACTGGTATTCAGCCAACGGGAACACGCTTCCGAATGCACCTAACTGTCCGAATGCCACAAGCATAAACGATGCGATAATGCTTAAACTGAGGATCAGAGTCCCGGAATCGGCAAAGTCGTTCAGTTTCAATATTAATTTCCTCTCTGTTGAATATCCGACATATGTATGTACGAAATACAACGACTTCTTTGTAGCTCTTCTTGATTCAACGCATACAAGCGATAATCCCGATCTTCAGAACCCTGCTGATAAGAACCTTGCAATGGATGAGAACGGTTACCCTGTCGGAGTTAATCTCGCAAAATCAGGGCTGTTCAAAGTCTGTGCCGTATCATCGACCTATCCGTCGTGTGCAGGTGACGATGATCTTGCCGGTACGGGCGGATTGCAGGGACATGGCGGTACGGGATGGCTTGTCGTGAGAGGTAATGTTGTTCCCGGTGAAGTCATTACGCTGCGTCTTGCAACATGGGATTCCAGTGACCAGATATGGGATTCGATAGTTCTTGTTGATAATTTCAAGTGGGAGTTCGAGGAGTATAAACCGGGTACCGGAGCGGAATAGTTTCAGAACAGGTCCATCTGTTCAGGGTGCTTATCTCTTGTCAGTTTAAAGCTTTTTCTATATATTTCGCACGGACCTTCTTTTTCCAGAAGGTCGTAGTGTTCAGCAGTGGCGTATCCTTTATGTGATGAAAGATTATATTGAGGATATATCAGGCTCCATCTTTCCATTATTCTGTCTCTATGGCATTTTGCAAGAATTGATGCGGCGGCGATATTTATGCTTTTTGAATCACCTTTTACGATAGCTTCCTCATTTTCAAACCGTCCCGTTATTTTGTTACCGTCTATCAAAATAATACTCTCTCCAGGGATCTTCCTGAGTACTTTTGCGATGCATTTGGACATTCCGAACATTGTCGCCTGAAAAATATTCAGTTCATCAATTATGCATGGTCTTACTGAAAAAACGCTCCAGATGCTGTTCCTGATTATCTGAGGTACAAGTTCAAGCCTTTTCTTTTCGCTGAGCTTCTTTGAATCATCAAGGCCTTCTATATCTTTCAGCAGACATACGGCGGCAGTCACTACAGGCCCGCACAAAGGTCCTCTTCCCGCTTCATCCACGCCTATTATTGTCAGATCTTTTTTTGAGTATTTTTTTTCAATTTCGCCTATCATTCCATCACGCTTTGATAAATTCAAAAAGTTTTAAAAGAACGGTGTTAAGGAAGTCCATTCCTTTTTCAGTACAGAATATCCTTCCGTTATTCTTTTTAAGAAGTCCTTCATCTATAAGGCTTTTCAAAGATGAACTTTCTATCATTTTCTCAAAAGCTGTTCCGAAATGGTTTTCCATCCTTTTTATTTCAATGCCTTCCGTAATGCGAAGTCCCATAAGCAGAAACTCTTCTATCTGCTCTCTCAAGGATGGAGAATAACGGCTCAAACCTTCGCCGCTTATGAATGAAGCAGTATTTTCATCATAGAAGCTGTGCTCTCTTTTAATGGAGTTGAAAGATCTTGCTCCTGCACCGATACCGAGCCATGTTCCCATTTCCCAGTAAGTGGTGTTATGAACGCTTTCAAACCCTTTTTTTGAATAGTTGCTTACTTCGTATCTGCGGAAACCTTTTTTAAGGAGCGTTTCCGTAAATGTCTTTTCCTGTGCGGCAGATGTTTCTTCATCAAGAGGTGCCGGAGCATCCTTTTTTTCGGGCGGAGTGTACTGATATGCAGAAAAATGAACCGGATCTATTATCTCAAATATCTGTGACAGTTCGCTTTTGATGTCTCTTCCGCTGCCGATTCCGTAGATCATGTCTACTGAAAGGTTTTTAAAGCTGCCGGCAAGATCGGGAAGGGTGTTTATCATATCTTCAACAGCAGTTCTTCGGCCCATTTCTTTCAGGACAGTGTCATCAAATGCCTGTATTCCTGCGCTTATCCTGTTAACGCCGGTATCTTTCAGTTCCCTGATCCAGTCCGTGCTGATGTCATGAGGGTTTACCTCAACTGTATATTCCACATCCTTTAGCAGTGTACCGGCGGATGAAACGATGTCGGATATTCTGCTGAAGAAAGGTGCTTCCATCAAAGAAGGCGACCCTCCTCCTACATAGACAGATCGCAGGACCGTACCTTTAAGTTCTGGCAGTCTTCTTTTTAATTCCCTTATCACAGCTTTTTCATAGTCATATCTGATCGATTCATTTTTCAGGGGCGTACTGAAAAAGTCGCAGTAGAGACATTTGGAAGTGCAGAAAGGAATGTGAATGTATATTCCTGACTTAACCTGCATGTCAGATGGCATGATTGTCTTTTCCTTCTTTGAATGTCTGTTCGAAATTAAGTGCCGCATGAACAATGAATAACGGCATCAGAAATGCGATGATGACATTGTTTATCAACGGCAGAGCCGAAAGAAACGATGGAAGTGAGCCCGTTCTCAGGCAGTGAAATGAATGGTCTTTCATCCACACGAGCTTCTTTTTAGGATCGAATCCGTACTTCCTAAATGACATTTCATTGACTAGAAGAGCTGATATTGCAATGATTATGACAAATGCCGAGATCTGTCCTATCACGGCGATTAGATTCAGAAAGAATGCGGCGAACAGGGCTCCCAGAGCTATTCCTGCTGACGGAAGGGTCTGTTTTATATCCTCGACGGCATCTTCAAAAGAAAAATCTGTGTTCTCAACAGTTTTCCCGAGGAACATATCATCCGCCATATAGCGGATCATGGATTGAACCGGAGATGTTAAAATATATGCCAGGATGAAAGGAATGAAGAAAGAAATTGATATTATGACTGCATGAAAGGCGAGTTTTGTCAGTGCCCACAAAGGATAGTACAGATAGTCCAGAAGCCCGTCAAGTGCAGGAGGTTTGCTGTAAAAGCTGACAAGAAGTGTGCTGAAGCCTGAATAAATATAGTGATAGAGGAATATTGAAATGAAAATCGTTATCAGGATCAGTACAAGTGATATCGTCATCATTCTGCTGTTTGAGATTATCATTTTTCCTGCGTCTTTCAGTCCGTAACCTGTTTTAAGTCTTTCAGCGAACACTTTTTTTAATAGTTCCATTATCATGTTCCAGATCTCAAGCGCCTTTTCCATGATAATTTCCGATTGCGGTTTTCTGGGAGGCTCTTCTGCCGTAACTTTCTTTTCCTCGATAACTGCTTTTTCTGGAAGTTTTTTCTGAGGGTTTTTCTGTCCTGCCATATTCAGTTTAGGTCTCGGTCTGTTTAATATGCTTTCTTCTTCAGCAGGCGGTGTTTCAACAGGGGTCTGTTCTTTTGATTTCAATTCTTCGTTCGTCATCTGTATCTCCGAATTCGATCTTTATTTCTATTCTCGGCGTATGTTCCGTCCAGCTTTTTCTAAAAAGAGATGCCCACTCGACTATATTTATTGCATTTCTGTCTTTCAGACATTCAAAAAAATCAGCTGTGAAAAGCTCATCCTCGCTGTTTATCCTGTAGAAATCCCAGTGATACACAGTAAAAATCCCTTCGATCTTTCTCATTATCACATAGGTCGGACTGCTGATGTTCTTTCTTTCTATGCCTAGAGCCGTGCAGAGGGCGCCTGTAAAAAATGTCTTTCCTGTTCCGAGGTCTCCGTCGAGGGTTATCAGCTCTCCTTTGCGAAGGTTCTTTCCTATTTTAAAAGCAAGATCTGAAGTTTCCTGTTCGTTACGGAGGATAAGTCTGTTAGGGATGTCATTTTTCATAAACTGTTCCTGCGATGCCGATAAGTTCAACAAGTTTTTCAATGCTGTGATATGATGCTGAATATCTTTTTTCAAGTTCGATCCCGGCAAGTCGGTGTCTTAAAACTGCTCTGAGACAGCCTTTCTCAAACCCGTTGTAAAAAGTTTCAAAAGCGAGAAGTCCGGTAAGCGCGTCCCCTGAGCCCCCGAAAGATAGAGCTTTTGCACCATGCGGAACAATTACTGTCGATCCGGTGTTCCTAATAAAAGTAGAGTGGCTTTTAGCAACGAGAACATGGGTTTTTTCAAGAGGGAATCTTTCAACGCAGTCGATCCACGGTTCATCGTTCTTTGCGGAAATAAACCTTTTCAGTTCACCCGGATGAGGAGTGAACACAGTTTTACATTTTTTAAGCGATGAGAGTATCTCCGGTTTTTCATTCATCAGGTCGAACATTCCTGCATCGGCAATTATAATGCCTTTAAATCTCTTCAGGAGGGTACTTTCCTTGAATGGCCATGATGTCAGTCCCGGACCGGTTATTATAGAACTGTATCTGTCAAGTTGATGCTCTGCGGTTTCAATATCAGTAAGCATCATTCCGGGAACAAGTCCGGCTATTTTTTTATGCAGGCTTTTTTCAAATGCCGCGGTGACAAGTCCTCCGCCGGAAGCCATAAAAGATCTTGCTGCGATAAGTGATGCACCGAGTTTGTCAATGTCACCTCCTATCACAAGGCAGTGTCCGTTTCTGTTCTTGTAGCTGTCAACAGGTATTTTCAGAGGTTCCGGTATAAGATCTTCAACGACTTCATATTTTGTATCAGAAGTTCCGGCATCAACAGCGGATATTTTTCCAAGAACGATCTTTCCGCATGCGGCCGGTCCGTTCTGGGCGAAAAGTCCTGTTTTGTAGATCCCCATCGTGACTGTGGTGTCAGCGATCACAGCTTCCGGCATTTCTATGCCTTTATCGCTGTCAAGTCCTGTAGGAACATCAATGGACAGCACATATTTATCTTTATAGCTGTTGATGAATGTCACAGCTTCCCTGATTCTACCGGTGAGATTGTTTTTAAGACCTGTTCCAACCATTCCGTCAATGAAAAGAGTCCGGCCTTTTATTTTTTTCATTTCAGTTGAACTGATATCAGAAGGAAGCATTTTCCAGTTCTGAAGGGAATCACCTTTTAATTCATTCAGCTCAAAGAATTTAACGATATTCATCGGGATGCTGCATCCACGGTCCCGCAGTATTCTCAAAAGTGCGAATCCGTCACCGCCGTTGCCGCCTTTACCGGCAAAAAGAACTATTTTTTCAGGTTTGAAGTTTTCAACTATTTTTACAGTTTCAAGGTAAAGTGAAAAAGCAGCGTTTTCCATCAGTATCAGTGAAGGAGCGCCCTTTTCTATAGCAAATCTGTCAATGTTCCTTGAATCTGCCGCCTTTCCTGCCGGATACATTTCAGTCTCCTGAATTTACTGCTTGCCGATTATACCTGAATCATTCTGAATGAACAATTTTGTTGTACAGGAATTATCTTACACAGAGATATACCCAGCTGTTGGTTTTAGTCGCCCTTGATGAATATCCGCTCGAAAATGAAACGGTAAAGACTGAATTCAGGTTAGTCGGAGCGGTTGTAGATGTCCAGTATGAAAAGTTTTTGTTAACATCAGGAAGATTTGTGGCTGATCCTGAAATAGAGTAGTCTATCACGGTAAGAAGTTCATTGATATTGGGAAGCCTCCAGTCGGTATGACCGCCGTAATTTAATGTTTCACAATTATTCAAAGCTGTGGGCAGATCGACAAAAGAAAATCCTTTGGTCCATGACAATTCTGTCGAAAGATCCGTTGCCACAGGCTCCGAGGTGTCACTATCGGTTACGATCGTTCCTCCCGGTTCAAAAATATTCCCTTTTACACATCTTGCATAGCCTGTCTCTGATTTCGATCTCTGATTTATATCACCGGTATACATGTAGACACTCCAGGCTTTGGAAGTGTCTCCGGCCAATTCAGTTGAAGTCCAGAAATTAGCTGCATTTGAAGGACAGTTCTCGGTATCACAGACTGGAACTGAAAAATTGAAGTTGAAGGTTGTTGTTATTTCCTTGATTGCAGGCAGTCTCCATTCGGGACCGATTCCTTCGCAGAAAGTTTTTGCAGCTGACCATGATGAAAATTCTGTTGAACTTATATCAAACTGCCATGTCAGCTCTGTAAGTGAATCATAAACTGTTCTGTCAGGGATTGTGCCTGATACTGTAAATGTCCTTATGTTGTCAGCATATTGAGCATCCTGTCCGAAATATGGTGTTCCGGCTGTCAGTGAAGAGCAGGGAACTTCAGCTGCGGCATCATAGCATTTTATCTGTCCGGTCGGCGGAACCCTGTTCCCGGTTTTTACACAGAAAGTTCCGTCGGGGGAATTCAGGCATGTACTGATGTCTTCATCCTGATCTTCGTCAGTAGATTCATCATCGGTCTCGTCTGAAACCGGTTCATCATTATCTGTTTCAGAGTCTGCATCATATAGATCGAGATCATCATCTTCTGTGACGGTATCCGGATCGTTACCGGTATCAGGTTCAATATCTTCGTTTTCAACATCATCATGAATTTCATTATCGAGATCAGACTGTTCATCGGTAGTGACGGCAATATCTTCATCAATGAACTCATCGGAAACAGTGTCCGCTTCTGTTTCATCCGGCTGAACTTCGTCTGATTCCTCAATATCCTGATCTGCAGAAATATCTGGATCGGATAAATTATCGGGTTCATCATTATTTGATTTTGAAGAAGAACATGAAACAGACATCACGATCATGAATGAGACCAGGATCAATTTTTTCATGATTTTACCTCGCATTTTAAAGTGAGCAGACAGTTTCAAGAACTTTTTGGGCGTGTCCGGCAACTTTGACCTTTTCAAAGACATCTGCGATCATGCCGCTGCCGTCAATGACAAAGGTTGTTCTCACAATGCCCATCGATTCTTTGCCGTAAAGTTTCTTTTTCTGCCAGACTCCGTATCTCTGAATTACCTCTTTGTCGGGATCGCTCAGAAGAAGCACTTTAAGCTCATGCTTTTCCTCGAATTTTTTGTGTGAAGCCGCGGAATCTGCACTTATTCCGATTATCACGGCATTTTTCTTTTTGAACTCTTTTGCAAGCGCAGTGAAATCCTTTGCTTCCGCCGTACATCCGGAAGTATTATCCTTCGGGTAGAAATAAACGACCACCGTATATCCTGCAAAATCGGACAGTTTTATCTCCGTCCCGTTTGAATCGGATAGCCTGAAATCGGGAGCCTTGTCACCTTTTTTTAACATTTCCGCCTCACTAATAAATAAGACCGCTTTCAAAAGATTAAAGATATTGCAATTCAAGTCAAACTTATTGAAATGTGGCTGATGTGATCATTTAAAAAGTGCTTGCAGCTCTTGAAAAAAAGCAGCTTAAGCCAAAGGAGGGAATGTTTTTTTTGATGGTCAGATATTTGATGCTCACAGGTTTGTATCTGATCTTATCCGGGCGGCCGGCAAATGGCAAATGAGATCTCTGCTTTGACTTTTTGTGCGTACCAAATATACTTTTCCAATGTGAGAACTCTATTTGATGGAGATGTTTTTGCCGACAGTAATAAAAGTTGGTGGTTATAGATTCTTCTTTTTCAGCAATGAAAATGATGAACCTTTACACATACATGTTGAGAAAGCTGAAAATTATGCGAAGTTCTGGTTAAAACCTGTTTCTCTTGCACGAAACATCGGTTTTAATCAGCCGGAAATAAAAGAGATTAGGAAGATATTATTTGAGAACCAGACATTAATAGAGGAGAAGTGGAATGGCTACTTTAACAAATAGAATTTTTTCGCATATTGCGAAAGACATTGATTTCTTAAAAGATATGCTCGTGGTTTTCCTGAAAGACGGAAGGAAAATTGAAATACCGCTGGACTATTTTCCGACACTTAGAGATGCAAGTCCTAAACAAAGGAAAAACTGGCGTCTAATCGGCGGTGGAATCGGAATTCACTGGGAAGATCTTGACGAAGACATATCTGTTGAGAACCTGCTGCACTAATTTTTCTGCTTTAAACATCAAAACATTGCCTTGTTTTTTCTTGCTTTGATTTCTCTCAAAAACTATATTTAAACAATTCTTTTCAAAACTGGAGGAAACCTTGAGAAAATCCATGTTGTTTCTCATATTGATATTGTGTTTTGCCTCGGTTTATTCTGCAGAAAAAGACCGTCTCGCCGTCATGGATGTGACTGATGAGGACGGCATCTTTGACGAAAAGACTCTGAACAATGTAACTGA
>JAKLDO010000028.1 GCA_022703485.1 bacterium | reverse complement strand
AGCGAACTCGAAAACGCTAAAACAATTAACATGCGAATGTCAAAAGTGATAAAAGCACAGAATGAAAACTTCAATTTTAAACCCGATATCGATTTAAAATGGAAAAATCAAGAGGAACTATGTTCAATTTAGGACATTTCTACTTTGCTCAAAACCGGACATTTCTACTTTGCCTTGACAGAAAAAGCCTGCAGAAAAAGCCTGCAGAAGGAAACTGGATCAAAAAAACATTTCCCTAATTGCAATGAGTTGCATCATAAAGAGAATAGTCGCACTGCGTATCGCCTTCTTGCGCAAAATCCCATCCTGTAGGAAGACACATGTCGTCAAACATATAGCACTTTCCATCATCTGGAGAATATCCGAATGAAATCATCGCGTTACATGCCCCGATTTCCTTGCAACCTACATCGACAGATTTATCCCAGCACTGTTTCTCGGCATTTGCAGGAGATCCTGTTATTTTTTCACATCCAGAAGTTGTTGCACAATCTTCTGCACTCAGATCCGCGCAATCAGGCACATAGGCATCTTCATCACTAATCACATCGGCATCTTCCTGCGGCTCATCGTCCCCGTCTTCATCGAACTCAAGAACCTCTTCATAATCTTCACCGACTATTTTTATTTTTGTTATCTTTGTCAGATCCTGTGAGCTGCTTTCATATTCAACCGTCATTTTTTTATAGCAGACGCATGTTGCATCACCTTTAGGATCTGTATCTCTGCGCTTTGTATCGAGCTTAAGTGCGGTTTCATCTGAATTGTCAGGTTCAATATCATAACCGTAATCAAAGCCGATGCACACAAACATAGACTGATAGTAAAACTTTATGTGATTTTCTGTCTTTTCGATGAGAATAACTTTTCTTTCCATCTCATCTTCCACAACATCCGAATCGTCGTTTTCCTCATCACCCAGAACCATTTCATCTGTCTCTTCGGTGATCTCCACCTTCGGTTGGAATCCTTTTACCTCGGCCGTTCCTTCAAGACATTCGCTCATCTCGGCCTTTTCGAATGGATCTGAGCACGAGATCATGAAGAAAATCATCACTACCAAAATAATGTACCGCATTCAGGTCTCCTTATTCTTTCACCATTTCATATCTGTAGCCGTGACCTTTGTATGTTGCGCAATAACAATCTTCCGGACAGCCGTTGATTTCACATTCTTCATTGGATTGACCGCCAAAAATCATCTGGAAATCTGTTCCTGTGATCACTATTGCGAAAAAATAACCGGCATCACCGACCGAATCAACGGTAAAAATATTAACAAGAACTTCTTTAGAGGAATCGCTCTTTTCTTCAAAAACAAATTTTGAATTGCCAAGACAATCTGAGTAGTCATCAACTTTTGCAAGACTGCATGATTTCAAGTTCCCGAATCCGACGGTTTCGGGCATTTCAGGCTCTCTGTCAATCGCCACAAATTCTATTTTCTGCCAAGCCTGAATATATTCTTTTCCATTCTGCCCGAATATATCTTCCATTTCTTCGCAGTAAAACTGATCACTTACATCTTTTGAACTAACCACATCCGCCGTATACTCATAAACTTCGGTACAACCATTATCCTGCTCTTCTCCACCACATGAAACCATCAACAAAACCAGCGCCGTCAGAATAATATACCGCATTTTGTTCACCTAAAATTCCAGAAGAAGCTGATTATCTTCGTCATACACGACTTTTATCTTTGTTATCTTTGTCAGATCCTGTGAGCTGCTTTCATATTCAACTGTCATTTTTTTGTAGCATACACATTTTACATTGCTATTCGGAGTTGTGTCATGCGATGTGATTCGAAGATCAAGAACAGTCTCATCAGAACTGTTAGATTTAATTTCATAACCATATTCCATTCCGCTGCATGAAAAATATGACTGATAATAGAAACTTATCTCACTTTCCGTCTTTTCGATGAGAATAACTTTTGTTACCTGTTCATCCTCAACAACATCCGAATCGTCATTTTCCTCATCACCCAGAACCATTTCATCAGTTTCTTCGGTGATCTCCACCTTCGGTTGGACTACATTTGCATCCGCCGTTCCATTGAGACATTCGCTCATCTCGGCCTTTTCGAATGGATCTGAGCACGAGATCATTAAAAGAACAACTGCGATCAGAGTTACAATTCTCATCTGAACCTCCTGAAAAATAATAAACTGGATTAAACTTCTATTTAGTTTACAGATTTTATGATTTTATTGAAATTTTTTAAACTAAGACTTCAATTTTCTGTAGCCATTCATTGAAATGGCTGCATTTATCACGAATTTGTTTAAGACCTATTTTCTGCGCTATGATTGATCCATTGCTGATTTTATCATAAGAAGGATAAATTTTTAGCAGCCTTTTTGACGGTGCCGTCTCAGAACCCTGGTTGATCAATTCGGGATTATCAAACTCTTCTGATATTTCAAGAAGCTGCGGTTTTTTGTTTGAATCAATTTTCATAACTTCATCAATTTTCTCAACATCTGAAAACAAAAGTCCTTCAAATTCATGCAATTGGATATAAGGAATAAATCTCTCTTCACAATCAATTTCATTTCTGATGTTTTCACCAAACTTTTTTTCCAGAAAAGAAACTATTTTATAGGGATCTGTCATCTTTTTTACAGAATCCTTCCCCGGAAAAGAATCCGGCAGTGCATATAAATCGAACATTGTGGTGACAAATGCATTTTTATCCTGTTTAAGCCAGAGTAAGATGTCTTTTCTGGTTTTATCAAAATCAATCAGACCGCCCCTGTATATCTTTGATTTTGTTCTTGATGTTTCAACACATCTTGCAGTGAGATATATACCTTTTCTTCCGATCTCCGGAGCAAGAATGTCTCTGACAAAAGTTTCCTCGGTCTGACCTTCAGTTATAACATTGACCCTTATCATTGCGGTCTGCCTCCGAGAACATTCTTTTCCCAGAGTTCGCCGAGAGTATATTCCTCAAGCCAGCTTGCAAGCTCTTTTCCTGTAACTTTTTTAAATACACTTGCTCTATCAATTTTATCAACAACTATCAGATCTTCAGGCTCAAACTCATTCACAAGCGGGACTGACTGCGTTGAAACAATGATCTGAGCTTTCTTTGAAGCAGATTTCATGAGCGATGCAAGCACTTTTATCGCATAAGGATGAAGCCCGAGCTCAGGTTCATCAATAATTATTGTAGAAGGAAGTTGTGGCTGAAGCAGAACTGTTGCAAGACAGATGAATCTTAAAGTTCCATCAGAGAGTTGCGGAGCAAGAAAAGGAAAATCAGACCCCTTTTCTCGCCATTCCAGCCTTATCATTTCTTCATTAAAAGGATCAGGGCGCAGAATAAAATTATCAAAGAAAGGAGCTATCAGACCTACAGTGTCCCTTATTGTCTGATAATTACCGGAATATTTTTCCTGCATCAAATATAAAAACGCCGCAAGATTTGAAGCATCAGTTCTGAGATACATGTTGTCATTGAGTTGACACGGCTTCTTAACTTTTGCAGTTTCACCAGTATCGTGAAAATGGTAATATTTCCAACTCTTCAAATTTTGATAAACATACTTTTCTATTGAGTAATCCTTTTCTTTAGCCGCCTTATCAAGATTCGTTTCACCCGATCCTTTGCCTATTTCAACTGTTTTTTCTTTATATTTCGGATTTTTTTCGATAATGCAGACCTCTCTGCTGAACACCATCCTGTTATCTGCCGAAGGTTTCCAGACAACATTGTATGCATTAATTCCGAACTTGAGATAAACATCAATCTCTTCTGTTGTTTTATGACCGTAATGCAGAAAATTTTCAGCACCGCCACTTTCAGCAATATCTGATTGAAAATTTCTATCTATCATTTTGTTCAACAGCTTGAAGATTGAAATGAAGTTGGTTTTTCCGGCTCCGTTTGCACCGATAAGGACATTTAAATCACCGAGCGGTATGTCGGCTTCTTTAATAGATTTGAAACCTTTTATTTTAATTTGATCCAGTTTCATTCCGCCTCCGGCACGAAAAAAACAATTTTTTGATAACGCATCAGAATCTTATTGAAAAATTGACTAAAATCAAACTTCTATATCCCGCTTACGATCTTCCAGCCGTCGTCCTCTTTGACGAATTTCATCATGTTGTTATCGCTCACCTTGTGATTGGTCATGCCGTCACTTTCAACGAAAGCACTTTCCTCTTCGGGTTTGATCCTGCTCTCTCTTTTAAATCTCACTTCAAAATAATAGACCATTTTCGCAGTCTTGAGCGCCTTGTCAACCTTCAGGTCCTTGACAATATAAACGATATCAACCTTTTTAAGCGCCTTGAACTGGTCTGAGTTGAGGATCTCCATGATCTTGTCGTGATCTACATCATCAGACGGATCATCAGTACCGTTGCTGTCATAATAGGTTTCAGAAATGTACTTCGAGAAAACTTCCGGGTTCTGCTCTTTGAAACCTTTAACATAATGACCGAAAACCGTGAAAATCGCCTTGGAATCCTCATTTTCAACGATATTGGTCCCTTTTATGTACTTCTTACTGCATGAAACAGTAAAAAGAAGCGACATAACTGCAAGCACAAGCACGATCTTTTTCATATTTATCTCCATCAAAAGGTTACTGCTCTTCACTGTCATCAGCTTCAGGGGCATTATCACTCTCTTCTGAACCTGATGCTTTTTCCGTACCTGTTTCAGTTTCACTTTCTGCCTCGGTTTCAACCTGATGCCTTTTCTTTGTCCTGACTGAAATGTCTTCTTCCATGTGCTGATCCTCGGCAGGAAGCCCGGTGTTTAGCGGCTCCATCTCGATATGTTCAGTCTTAGTCTGTCTTTCAGGTCTGTTTTGCCTGTCCTCTCTATCAGCGGAAGGCTCTATCTTTTCCTGAAAATCAGCTTTTTCATCATGTTTTTCAGATGAAGATCTTACTTCATCCTTTTTGCTGAAAGGCAGATTTCCCTGTATTCCTTGAGAACCCTGATCAGCAGATTCAGGTCTACCGCCGATTGTAGAATTTGTTACAGGTCTTTTTCTTATATTACGAGGTTTGGCTTTGCCCGATGCCTTTTCCTTGGATTCATCAGCATCTATTTTTGATTTTGCTGAATTTCTTTCTTTGGGCGCTTTACTCAGCTGGGGCTTTGAAAGAAAACCTCTCAGCATAAAAGCAAAATCGTTCTCTTTGTCTGTCTTATACTGCGACATCTGATTAATTAGAAGATTGAGCGCTGCATTTTCAGCAAGCTTCTTCGGGT
The DNA here is from genome assembly GCA_022703485.1 of bacterium. Taxonomy (GTDB): domain Bacteria; phylum UBP6; class UBA1177; order UBA1177; family UBA1177; genus JAKLDO01. Next base: position 31,030 of record JAKLDO010000028.1, on the reverse strand, counting down.
CCGGTACTTTTGCTCTAACATCGAGGTCCAGTCTTGACGATAACATCGCCCTTGAATTAAGAACCAGCTTTCCGATGATGTCAAAATCCATCAGACCGCTCATCAGGAACTTCTCAATATCGGCTTTGTTATCATCTATCTTCACCAAAAGGTCCAGTTTGCCGAGAATGATCGAGCCTATGTCAAAATCACCCATCGGTGTAGGAATTTTCCCTCTCATGACGATCTCATCACCTGAAAGCTCTATCTCGCCGGAATATTTCTGATTTTCAGACAGACACACGCCCCCTTCACCGGAAACGGTTCCAGTGAATGCAAGATCTGTCATCATCGCATTGAACATTGCTACAGGAAGGTCATCAAGATCGAATGAATAGCACGGCGTATCTGAAGAATCGAATGAAAGCTCCATAGCTCCGCCCTGCCCGTTAACCTCATCAATATACAGATCTCCCGATATTTCACCTGACATAAGTCCAGTTAACGATGGAGAGAACTCCAACTCACCGAAAGTGATCACTTCTTCACCTTTTTTGGTAAGCATGCCGTCAGAAAGCGTAATGTTCAAAAAAGGAGAAACTGATACATCATCCGCTGTAAGTCCCATATCCTTTATAAAAAGAGCGTTATTTATCTTTGAAAGCACGAATTCATCCGGAAAGAACAGATTAAGTCCGAGCCACATGCCGCAGAAAAAAGCCAGATTTATGAAAATCAGACCTTTTATGTAGACGCCCGTCTTTCCGGTTGGCACGAACCTTTCAAGTTTACGCAAAATATCCATGACCCTATTCACCTGTCACCTCCTTCTTCAGAGTGGACACTGTCATGAGAACATCGTAGTTCTGCTGGTTGAACCTCTTCTTTATGTTGAGAGAGTCAACAAATACGAACCTTGTTTTATTCTCGATGCCGTAAAGGAATGCAAGCGTATCTTCAAGAGAGACATCCCTGAGACCCACTTCCATCCTTTCTATCGTGACATCACCCTTCTTTTTAGGGTTCACCTCTTTAAGTGTGGATATCTCAATACCGATGCTGTCCTTCACCGTGCTTATGTCCGAGCTCAGACTGACACTGTTGCCGTTTATATTCTCCAACATTGCCTTCTGCTGGACCTGAGCGCTCTGATAGACATTTTTCATCGAGATCATCTTCTGAAGCATAGATTCCTGTTCGCTGATAAGGTCCACTTTCTCCTTCAGCGACGAGTTCATCAGGAACCATGCTGATGCAAATATGAACACCATCACTGAGGCGGCAAGAACTGCAAGAATTATTCTCTCCCTCTCACTCAGACCGGTGAAGAAACTGTTAACTCTCTCTTTCATAGTTCTTTCTCCTCTTCATCCTTTGAACCTTTTTTCTTTGACTTTTTGTTTTTCGGGTCTTCCTTTTTGACACCCGCAAACTGGAAAGTTATATTAAAAGCGCTCTTATCGGCCCTTGTATTAATCTGGCCCCTGTTCAGGTCAGAGATCATCGGGTCCTTCTGCAGATTGTCTGTCAGCTTGTTTATGTCATCAAGCGTACTGCTCGTGCCGACAAGTCTTATCTTTCCATCATCCTTTATAGAAAGTTCGGACACCTCTATTGTGCTGTTTTCAAATGCGGCATAGGGAAATATCACCTCCATGATGTACACCGCACTGTAGGGATAGAGAGCTTTTTTGTCAGCCACTCCCGCCTCACCCTTTATGGTCTTATTCATGATCGCAACTGCCTGCCTGAGAGAGGGAAGCTCTTTTCCGATGACCTCCTTCATAACCTTTTTTGCTCTGAAATCTATATCTTCAAGCTTAGTATCGAGATATCCCTCCCTTATCTGCATTCCCGCTGCAAGCATTATAAGTGCAAAAACATAGAAAACTGCAGCAAGTATTATAGTCTTTTTCAGGAAAGTGAACCCGCCTTTATATGCAAATTCCCCAGAGGCAAGGTTCACCGTATCCGACCTTTCTGCAAGGTCAGCCGCCATCTCAAGAGAATCAGCAGAACCGTAGACCGCAAACGGAACCTGTGAAAAGACCGAACTGTCCATCCCTTCTATCAGTTTTTCAGTACCGTTGGGAAGCACATCGCTTATGAAAACGCCTGTCACACCCTGTTCACCTGCATACGGAGCGAAAAAAGCGAAAATCCTTTCAAAAAACCCTATCACAACCTTCCTTATCCTCATCTCCACATCAGTAAGCTCCATGGGTCTGCTTATATCACCTGATGCACCGAGCCATTCGGCAAGCTGTTTCTCAGGATCGTCACCTGTAAAAACCGTAAGAAGCTCGGATCTCAGTTTGTTCGTGCCTTCGTTCTTCAATATCTGGCCTCCGGAAGTGACAAAAGCCGAATAGTTGTCACCTATGAAAACAGCCTTTTCAAGCCCGTCGGGATTTCTGAAAAGCATCATGTTCTCAGGCATTATCGTTCTTACCTTCTCTCTGACCGCGGTATCAAAAGGGCCGAGAATAGCGGACATAGTCTCTTTTTTCACACAGAACACTCTTACTTCACCTTTTCCTGAAACCGCATCCATATCAAAGATAACTTCATCTTCACGGAAAGGTGTCTCCGATTCGATATCCGATGCCACAATCCTCTTCAGGTGAGAAGGTTTTACAGGAGGATAGCTCCTTGAATAATAAAGCACATCACCGGCACCGATGACAAGGTCGATATAATCAAGCTCCCTTATCACACCTGCCGCACCATCTGCATCGACAAAGACCTGTTCTTCGAACTGCAGTTTGTTGTACTCCTTTGAAAAGATGCTCAACAGAAGCCTGCCGTCCGAAATCCTGCATGAAGCGAATCTCATTTAAACCTCAACCTTCTCTATAGTAATAAATATTTCCTTCCCTGTCGACGACCATCTCCACCCAGCTTTCTATCCCTTCTTTTATCCCGGTCGCCCTTATCCTGTAAACACGCCCCGACACATCGATGATGCCGGCGACACCGTTCTCAAGCTCCACACCTTCGTCCCTCACAGCCTGTACAAAAGCTTCTGAATTTGAAAAGCCGTCCTTTGCCTTCTTTGCAAGTATCTTTCCCAGAAGCTCTCTCATTGCATCCTCGTTATAGAAGACCGCCGAGTTCTTGTCCACGGCATACGCTCTTATTATCGCCTCGATCATTTCAGGTGCAGCCTTGGCAATGTTTATCTTTCCCGTCGAATAGATTGTTACATACGGCTCAAGCACCTTGAAAATCAGGTCGTTGACTCCGTAGACCATCATCACTTCAGAGATTGTATCGAACTTGGAGTTCTTAACCTTGTACTGAGGCAGGAAATCATTGTATTTAGCCTGCTCATCGCCGCCCACAATGAATTTAGCTCCGTCAGTGAACTTTTCATCACCCGGATCGACCCAGTCTACAAGGTTCTGTATAAGTTCAAGTCTGTCCACATATTCAGGTCTAGATGTGTTCTCAAGAAAAATAAAATCATAGAACTCAGGCTCGATTATGCCCTCAAGCATCTTTATTACGGCAGACCTTGTTCCGTAGGCAAGATGATTGAGATTTATCTTGGTATCCTCGCTCTGAAAATCTATTTTGAAATCACCAGGGAACTGGAATATGGGATCTCCTGTTTCCGTATACACATTGTCACCTGCTTCATCGTTCTGAGCCGAACCTGCCGTTACATCTTCGTTTTTCGCATTTACGACATCCTCCATCTCGACAAAAGGCCCTGCTGACACAAAACCTCTCAGAAGAGCCGTGTCAAAAGGTATTATGTCCCATATCTCTATAGTCTGTCCCATGTTGAACTGCTTGAGTATCCCCTCGATCTGCTTCTGGAGATCGAACACTACAACCGCAAAATTCACAGCGCTTGCGGCAAGAGCCTGAGCCTCTGCCTTTCTTTTGTAGTTCATGGCAAGATCGAATTCCGTCTTCGCCTCATAGTTCATGTCGGTGACTATCGGAAGAAGCACTGCGATCATGACAACAACTATTATGAACGCCACACCTTTCTGCGGCCGGCTCAGATAAACCGCTATTTTCCTGATGATCCCGTGCAACTTCATTTTAAAAGCTCAAAGCCCTCTGCATTTTTATATTTACGACCGTCTCTATACGGTAATCCTCTTCTCCGGAGGTTCCCTCCTTTGCGATCAGCGTGATCTTCACTTTAGGAGGAAGCACATTCATGTTCTCGGCACTTTCACTGTCCCACTCCGTCATCCATTCATTTGTCACGGAATTCCAGTATTCAAATGAAAGTTTCTTGAAACCTTTGAACACCGGATAGACATTTCCCCCTTTTTCAGGATATTCATCTATCCAAAGGCTCTCTCTTCTGAAAAGAACATTCTCACCGTCTACATTATCACCGTAGTATTCTATCTCAGTCTGATCGCTCTGCTTTATTCCGGCCTGCATTCTGACATGGTTTATCGATGTAAATGTCAGATGGGTCACAGGATCGTCCTCTACACTTACAAAGACCGTCTTGTGAGTCTCTTCAGGCACGCCCTTGTTCAGAGTGAGAAAAGCGTTCCTCAGATCGTTCCTTATCACTTCAAGAGCGAAATATATCCTTCTTTCCCTTTCCGTTATCTCCCTTATCTTGGACCTTCCGGTGAGTATGCCAGAAAAAGAGACATAGACAGATATCACAAGTACCGCTGTTATGCTCATCGAAACAAGCACCTCGATCATTGTAAAACCTTTCTTATCCATCGTCCCTCAAAACTGCCGGGCATCGCCGCCGGGCGTCCTTATCATGTCTCCTCTGTCAGGGGTCCTGAATCTGTTGTAATCAGGATCTGACTTCCTCCGGCCGTCACCATCGGGTATGCCCGACTTTCCGGCTTTGGAAGGATCTCCGCTACCCTGGAACTGCTGGAATGTCTTGACAGAGCCTTCCGTTGTCAGAAATACCGTGAACACGACTTTTTCCGATTCTTTTTCCCCTTCACCCCAGTAGACTTTAAGGGTCAGCTTCCTGATCCTCTCCTTAAAAAAATCCTCTATGTTCCCTTTTGCAAGCGAAAGCATCCCAGCCGCCTCTTCAGCCTGTCCTGTCGTGCTGTCGGAAGATGACGGAGAGATGTCAGGAAGCGGGATGAAAACCTTTTTTATTGAATATTTCCACTTGAAATCACTGTATTCTCTTTCTTCGAACTCACCCTCCTCTTCAGTTTCCATTTCAGGAAGGCCGTCCTTTTTTATTATCTCCTCGACCTCATGGAGCTTAAGCCTCGCAAGTTCAGTTCCGAGATATATGTTGTGGATCTTCGATGTATAAATATAGCTCGCCGACACTATTCTCGTGACGGCAAAAAGGACACCTGAAAGTATCGTTACAGCGGCAAGAACCTCGATGAGTGAAAAACCGCGCATCTGTCTCATGACTTCCCTTCCTCGTCACGGTCGGTCAGAAGCTCTCTCATATCACTCACTTCCTCTTCAAAACTGCCCGGCTTTATCTTAGTGTTCATGAACATATCGGATGAAATGAACAAAAAGCTGTTTAAACCGTCTTCATCAGACCTCTCGCCAAGCGAAAGAAAGAACGGCTCTATCCGGCCCTGAGGAAATATGTAGATGTAGACAGTCTTCTCAAGCTCCTTTTCCATTATGAGATCGGGAGTTATTATCTCCGGAGTGTGATATGCAAAAAATCCTGTGACAATGATACCGCCCGAGAACTTCTTCACCTCAGACGCTTTCTGGAAATCGGGGCTCAGTATGTCCTTTAGCGATTTTCTGTCAGGTATGAAATTCTCATAGTTATAGTAATCAGAGTTATCTATTTCATCGCTTGCAAGGAGTCTCGCTTTCTGCATTATGCTGTCCATGCCCAGAGCCGAACCCTTGTCTTTGAAAGGGTCTGTCGTATCACCGCTTTCCATTCTCTCAAGAAGCTTTTTATTTTCCTCTTCCTTTGCCTTGAACTCCTCTCCGGTTGAAATGAAGAACGGCGTTTCGCTCTTTTCCGACCAGTAGGTTCCTTCCTCCATATCTATCACTACTCTAAGGTACTGATTGTTTCTGACAGAACTTAGAAAACTTGACCTGAGAAAAGAGTTGAATGTGCCCAGATCGTTCGAGGCGGCGTATCTGCCGAACCTAGAAACGCCTGCTATTGCAGTACCCGAGATGAACACTATCATCGCAAGGACCGCAAGCATCTCTATCATTGAGAATCCGGGCGCTTTTTTCATTTCAGTCCCTTATTCCTCTTCCCAGTTGGTTATATCGTCACTGCCGCCTTCCTTTCCGTCAGGTCCGAAAGAGTAGAGATCAAAACCGTCAGTATTGTTGTTCCCGGGATAAATGTAGATGTACTCGTTGCCCCACGGGTCCTTGGGAACTTTCTTCTCTTTCAGTATCTTCTCCTCGACAAGCTTGGAAAGCCCGTCTTCGCTGTCCGGATATCTTGTGAACTCGGTTTTATAAAGGTCCAGAGCATTGGAGATGGTCCCGATATCGATCCTGGCCTGTTTGATCTTGGACTTGTCAAGATAGGTCATTACACCCACCCCTACAGCTCCCATTATCATCGCCATGATGGTTATGACGACCATGATCTCAAGAAGCGAGAAGCCCTTTGCGGCCCCTTTTGAAGTTTCGCTGATCAGCGCCCTGAAAAAATTCTTTAACATTTCTTCCTCCTTTCGTTTATCCGACTGCATCGTTTATCTTCAGTATCGGCATGACAACCGCGAACACTATGAACCCTATGACGACCGCAAGAGCGACGATCATTACCGGTTCAAGCATCGAGGTGAGCCTGTCCATAGTATAAGTGACCTCTTTTTCATAGCTGTCAGCAAGGGTCTCGAGCATCTCTTCAAGATCTCCGCTCTGCTCGCCTATTGAGATCATCTGTATCACTATCGGGGGGAACTCTCCGCTCCTTTTAAGAGGAACGGCTATCGATTCACCTTCCTTTATGTTCTCTCTCGCCGCGGCAACGGCGTTCTCAAGCACCTTGTTATCTATGACCTTTTTGACGATGTCCATCGCGTTAAGGATGGGAACTCCCGCGTGAAGCAGTGTTGAAAGGGTCTTTGCAAACCTGCTTACCGCGACCATCCTGTTAACCCTTCCGAACACCGGCATGGTTATGAGCAGTCTGCTCCACCATATCTCACCTTTCGGAGTGCCTATGTATCTCTTGAAAACTGCAAATGCCGCGACAAGAAGGATAGCTATCAGCCACCACCAGTTCCCCATGAAGCCGGAGAGCCATATCAGAACCTTGGTCTGGAAAGGCAGCGCCATATTGATGTCTTCGAACATCTTTGAAAGTTTAGGAATAACAACCGTAAAAAGAACTCCGACGACAAGGACAGCCACGAACATCAGTATCACCGGATATGTCATGGCGCTTTTCACCCTGTTACGCAGATCGACCTGCGACTCCATGAAACCTGCAAGTCTCAGAAGCACTCTGTCGGTCGCTCCGCTCTCTTCACCGGCCGCGATCATATTACAGAAAAGGTCGTCAAAAATGTCAGGGAAATCCCTCGCACTGCGGCTGAAACTGTAACCTTCGTTCATCTTTCCCTTTATCATGAGCATCGCATCCTGGAGCACCTTGTTCTCCTGTTGCTGGGCGACTGCATCAATGGCTTCGACAAGAGGGATCTTCGCCTTCTGGAGTGTGGCAAGAAGTCTTGTCATCGAAGCCACTTCATCAAGCGGGACCTTTCTCCTTCTTATCGCAAGAACGCTCTTTATCAGATCAAAACTTAAAGTGTCGTTTTTCGAGAGCTCTTTTATCTCGGTAATGTAATAACCGTCAGCCATGAACTTCGATTTTGCCGCATTCCTGTTGGCACACTCGATAGTACCTTTCTTCTCTTTACCAGTTGCGTCGATTATCTTGTAGCTGAATAAAGGCATCAGTTATCCTCCTGAGTCCTGAGAAGCACCTCTTCAGGTGATGTTATTCCCTTGATCGCCTTCATTGCGCCGTCCTCTCTCAAGTTAAGCATGCCTGCCGCTGCGGCTATCTTTCTGATATCGCTTGCATCAAGCCTTGTCACAACGGCCCTTCTCAGCTCATCATCCATTGTGATAAGCTCGAATATGCCTGTTCTTCCGGAATAACCGGTCTGAGCGCATTCATCACATCCTACCGCCTTGTAGAAAGGATGGTTTGCGTATTCAGCCGGATCAAGACCGAGCTCTTCAAGTATTGCCGGCGGCGGATAATATGCCTCCTTGCATTTAGGACAGAGCTTTCTCACAAGCCTCTGGGCAAGCACACCGAGAACAGTGGACGAAATGAGGAAAGGCTCTATTCCCATATCAATAAGCCTCGTAAAGGCTGTCGGGGCATCGTTAGTATGGAGGGTCGAAAAAACAAGGTGACCGGTAAGCGATGCGTTGATGGCGATATCGGCTGTCTCTTTGTCTCTGATCTCTCCCACCATTATTATGTCAGGGTCCTGCCTGAGTATGGAACGCAGTCCGTGAGCGAAAGTCAGACCTATCTTTGAATTTATGTGGATCTGGTTGACACCTTTGAGCTGATATTCGACCGGGTCCTCTTCAGTAATGATCTTCACATCCGGTGAATTGATCTCTGTCAGCGCCGAATAAAGTGTCGTTGTCTTACCGCTTCCAGTAGGACCTGTGACAAGGAAAATACCGTGTTTCATCCTGATTATCTTTCTCATCCTTTCGAGGTCCCTTTTTGTGAAACCGCTCTCATCCAGCGAAAGCTTCTGTGATCTCTTGTCAAGGATACGGAGAACTATAGACTCACCGTGAATGCTCGGAAGTGTCGATACACGGAAATCGATGTCATTGCCGGCTATTTTAACCTTGATATTGCCGTCCTGAGGAAGTCTTTTCTCTGAAATGTTAAGCCTGCTCATGATCTTGATCCTTGTGATAAGACCTGACTGGGCCGCCTTCGGTACTTTCTGCACGACATAAAGCTTTCCATCCTTCCTGAACCTGACGAGAACTTCGTCTTCATAGGATTCAAAATGTATGTCGCTCGCTTTCTCCTTAACGGCCTTGGCTATGGTATTGTTCACGAACCTTATTATCGGAGCCTCGTCATTTGAGTCTATAAGGTCGGGGATCGCCATGTCAGCATCTCCGGCCATATCAGCGAACTCTTCGGCTTTAAGTGACTCCTCGCCGCTGTCCACCCTGCTGTAGGCATGATTTATCTGGTCCATTATCTTGTTCGATGAACAGACATAAGGAATGACATTGCATTTGTAGATCATATAGAGCTGGTTCATGAGAAGCTGGTCTGTATCAGCTATCGCCACATGCAGATCAGTATCGATGAAAAGAGGCAGCGCCTTGAACTTCTTTGCAAGACCTATCGGGAATGAAGTGAGTATCGAAGGGTCCGCTTTCTTGAAGAATTCATCAGGGATCATCTTTATTCCGCTCTGCTCCGAGAACACCTCGGCAAGCTGGTCGGCGTTCACGATGCCTTCAGAAAGAAGTATCTGTCCTATTTTCCTTCCCGGACTGAGCTTCTGACTTTCAAGCGCCCTGTACAACTGCTCTTTGTCAAGATATCCTTTTTCAATTAGCAGTTCACCTATCTTCTTTCTGGCCATTACTATTCTCCATCAACTTCAGGAACCATCTCAGGAACAAGGGAATCTTCGCTGTCGGAGGTCTTTTCAGGGGCTTTTTCAATATCAATTGAAGTGTCATCCCCTTCTTTTTTTACCTCCTCCTCTTTTCCGTCGGGGGTCACCATGATGGTCTTGTCATCGGCTTTTCTAGATTTCTTTCTGAGTATCTCCTCGTCCTCCTTTCTGTTCGTTTCATCAACGACCTTGACTATTGAAAGGAGAGCTCCTCTCTTCTTTTCGAGATATACATTCTCTTCAAATGCCGTGCCGGTTCCGCCATAGAATTTCCTTGTGAACTCCTCTCTTTCGTCGATCTTCCTCTTGAGTATCCTTGCAAAATCCTCTTTGCTCTCGATCACATGGGGAGTAAGTATTATGAGAAGATTGACCTTTTTCTTAACATTTCTCTTGTATTTGAAGAAAACACCGAGAACAGGAATGTCTCCTAGCAGAGGGACCTTGTTCTCACTTTCCGTTATAGAATCCTTCATGAGTCCGCCGATCACTATCGTCTGCTCGTTCTCAGCATTTATTATCGTCTTAGCCTGTCTTTTCGTGGTCCTGAAACCGAACTGTGTCTGGGCGCCGAGCTCAGTGATCTCCTGATTTATCTCAAGGGTCATGTAGCCCGATTCATTTATCTGGGGTTTTATCTTGAGTTTAAGAGCGACATCCTCTCTCGTGTAGGTTATCGTGCTTCCTGCCGTGCCGCTGATGATGTTGCCTGACGGAAACGGGATCGTTTCACCGACAGTTATCTCAGCTTCTTCATTATCCGTCGTGAGAAGGTGCGGAGTTGACATTACATTGACCGCTGAATCGGTCCTTGCGGCATTGAGGATTATGCCCAGAGACGGAATTCCGCCTGCAAGGCCGAGACCGGGGATGCCCTCTGTTCCGCTTATGACAGGGCCCACCATTCCTGCGACAAGACCCGGAGTGAGACTGCTGTCAAGCGCCTTTCCGAAGAATATCGGCATCTTTTCACCTGCAACGCTCACCTCGAAACCGCCTGCCGTGTATGCGTTTCCGTATTCAAGGTTGTCATCGACATTGACCTCCATGATGGCCGCTTCGACAAATACCTGTTTCCTTCTTATATCAAGCTTCTCTATGACTTTCTTGAGGTTCCTGAAATCCTGTATTGAAGAGACCACGACAAGTGAATTTGTCGATTCATCCGAAGATATCTGCACTTCGCCTTCGAAAACATCGGTGCCTTTGGTGTTCTTGGCCGTTGTTCCCCCCTGCGCTTTCTTGTTCTTCGACACCTGCGTAAGAGTTTTCACAAGGTCTTCAGCTTTTGCGTTCTGAAGCTTCACAACATGTATCTCGCCTTCGCCCTCGACCTCTCTGTCTATATTCTGAACTATCTGCATTATCAGATTATAAGTCTGCTGAGTGCAGAGGATTATAAGCTGCTGGCTTCTGTCATCAGCGACCATCTGCAGATAGACATTTTCTGAAAGAGCCTCTTCATCACCCTGTGCCGCAGAACCTTTTCCCGGAGGTGCGGAAAGCGCCTGTCCTGAAACACCCGAAAGTCTGGGTCCGCTGTCGGCGGCACTTTTATTTTTGCCAGAACCTTTCTTTGCAAAATCCTTGAAAATGTCATCGAGTATCTTCTTTGCATCTGCGGCGGCGACATGATTCAGTTTAAGAAAGAAAAGTTTCGCTGAATCGGATTCAGACGGCTGATCAAGCTCTTCCACGAGAGTTTTTATTTTCCTGATATTTGCGGCGTAATCCACAACTATCAGGGTCTTTTCATCGAATATCACCGATGTCGCCCCTTTATCCCTGAAAAGCTTCAGAACTTTATCCATGTCGGTTGCGGACACATACTGGAACTTCATGATAGTCGCTATCATCCTGAACGAATCAGGAACATCGGTACCTTTATAGAAAGGGATCCTCATTTCGGGAATGTTCTTCTCCCTTGTTATTATGGTGAATTTTCCATCCTCAGTCACGCTGAACTCGTTAACGGAAAGAAGAGTGAGGAATGTCTGATATGCTTCACGGAGCGTAACCATCTGCGGAGCCATGATGTTGACCTTGACCTTTCCGAGGCTTTCAGGAAGGAGGAAGTTCTTTCTCATAAGCTCAGAAAATGTCTTGACGACATTAATGAGGTCCTCTTCCTTGAAATCAAGTTTGATCTTGACATTCGGGTCCATGGGCTTGACATCCTTGACCTCGATCTTGACAGCATCCACAAGTTTTGCAGCATCACCGTCAGCCGGAGTTTCCTTGTCAAGAAGTGTTTTTGTCTTCGGTGCGTTCACCGTCTTGACACCGGGAGTTGCAGGATCCGAACCGTCCTTGGGCTTTCCGGCATCAGATTCGCTCTTCTCCTTGTCCTTTGATGAAGTTTTCAGCCCCTGTGAAAGTTTGGGCATAACAGGTTTTTTAAGGCCTTTGAGCTTGCTGTTAAGATTTACGGGGACTGTCACGTCCTCGTCATCCTTTGCAAAAACATTGAATACCAGCAAAAAGACCATCATCAGAATTGCAGTTCTTTTCCAAAACATATCTCTCTCCTACTCTATTGTATATTCCATTGTCTGCGGCTGTCCTCTCCTGACGATATCAAGTGAAAGCTTCGATGCGCTCTGAAGCCTTGAATAAGCTTCGAGTGCTTTATCCGGACTGGAAAGCTCAATGCCGTTTATCGATTTTATGACATCACCGTTCTGTATCCCTATCTTCTGGTAAAGGCTGTCGGCTGTTATTGAAAACACTTTGAATCCGTTATCCTTTTTTGACGGGACTATCCTCGCCTGTCTTGCAAGCGAATTGAGATTGCCTGTAACCTTAGTGAGATCGGATCTGCGGAGCACATACTGGTTCTCGCCCACTTTCCTGACCTCGATATCCTGATCCCCGCCTGCCGCAGTCATGCCGTTTTCAGAGGATTTAACATCTCCGGTGCCGCCTCTTCCTTCCGCAACACCTTCACCGATACATTTAACACCGCCTGTTGTCTTGAGGACCACGAAATTTCTCCATACAAGGGCAAGAATGACACCGGGAGTCACTTCCGATCCGACTCTTGCAATAATTGCAGTGTCTTCCCCCCTGCCTTCCTTCATTATGGCTACGGAATCCTCCATTTTGCCGGCAACGATCGTGCCACCGAGGGTAAGTCCGCCCATCAGAGGGCATTTGTCAGGATTTTCGAAATAGTAGGCTATGTCATCTTCGCTCGCTTCGGGAACTCCGCCATCGACGGTAAGGTCACCGGTACTGCTCCCGGAAAGGGCGATCGACCTCGCGGCGGCATCAAAGACATTGCTGGAGGACACTTTCTCACTGTTCTGGCCGAAATAGAAGCTCTCTTTTTTCGATTCGGCGCTTTCGGTCGCCGTGCTCTTGTAATAGCTTTTGCTGACCGGAACGAACACCTGTTCACCCTTGACAACGAAGCTCAGCACAAGACCGACGAGAGAAGCGACAGCGAACACGATCGAAATAAAAAGCGCTGCGTTCAGGATCGTTCTACTTTTCATCAGGCAACCACCTATAAATACAACTAAAGCCGCCTGATTGAGCAAATTTTATGCCAGTTATTTTATTGAGTTATTTCAGATAGTTATGATTTCAAAAAGAATGACAAATAGTCAAATTGACATTATGACAGAAACCTACATCATTCCGCCCATTCCGCCCATGCCGCCGCCCATGTCAGGCATTGCAGGAGCATCTTTCTTGGGAACTTCAACTATTACAGCTTCAGTTGTAAGAAGCGTTGAAGCTATGCTTGCGGCGTTCATGAGAGCGCTCTTGGTGACCTTTGTCGGGTCGATTATGCCGCCCTCTATCATATTTTTGTACTCGCCTTTTGCAGCGTCATAGCCGTAATCATCATCTTTACTGCGCAGAACTGTGTTGATAACGATACTTCCGTCCACACCTGCATTTGATGCTATCTGACGGATCGGTGATTCAAGCGCTTTTGATATTATCTCGACACCCACTTTCTCTTCTTCGTTATCGCATTTCACATGTTTAAGGACAGCTTTGCAGCGCAGAAGCACTGTTCCGCCGCCTGCGACTATACCTTCTTCAACTGCGGCGCGTGTCGCATGAAGAGCATCGTCAACTCTGTCCTTCTTTTCTTTCATTTCGACTTCTGTAGCCGCACCGACATTGATGACCGCTACACCGCCGGAAAGTTTTGCAAGGCGTTCCTGAAGTTTCTCTTTGTCATAATCAGATGTCGTCTCATCGATCTGGGCCTTTATCTGTTTTACTCTCGCCTTTATAGCTTCATCTTTTCCTGCACCGTCAACGATCGTGGTGTTCTCTTTATCGATAACAACTCTTTTTGCCCTTCCGAGCATTTTCACTGTGGCGTTCTCAAGTTTGTTGCCTATCTCTTCGCTTATGAACTCGCCGCCGGTAAGGATCGCGATATCTTCAAGCATTGCTTTTCTTCTGTCACCGAATCCCGGAGCTTTTACTGCGGCTATGTTGAGAACTCCGCGGAGCTTATTGACAACGAGAGTGGCAAGAGCTTCGCCTTCGACATCTTCAGCGATGATGAGGAGCGGCCTGCCCTGCTGTGCAACGCCTTCAAGAAGCGGAACGAGGTCTTTAAGGTTGGAAACTTTCTTGTCATAGACGAGAATGAACGGATTTTCCATAATGACCTGCATTTTCTCAGCATTTGTTATGAAATACGGGCTGAGATATCCGCGGTCGAACTGCATACCTTCGACTGTTTCAAGGTATGTCTCCATTCCTTTTGCCTCTTCAACAGTAATGACGCCTTCTTTGCCGACCTTATCCATTGCTTCAGCGATTATTCTGCCGATCTCAGTATCATTGTTTGCCGAAATGCTTCCTACACTTGCGATCTCGTCGAATGTGGAGATCTTCTTTGTAACGCTGTCAAGCTTCTCGACAACCTTTGCAACCGCTTTGTCGATACCTCTTTTGAGCATTATCGGGCTGTAACCTGCGGCTACATATTTGAAACCGTCGCTGATGATCGACTGTGCAAGCACTGTTGCCGTTGTCGTTCCGTCTCCTGCGATGTCACTTGTCTTTGATGCAACTTCTTTTAAAAGCTGTGCACCGACATTTTCAACTTTATCTTCAAGCTCTATCTCTTTTGCAACTGTAACGCCGTCTTTAGTGATCTTGGGCGATCCGAAAGATTTCTCTATCGCAACATTGCGGCCTTTTGGGCCGAGTGTGATCTTCACGGTGTCAGCAAGTTTATTTACACCTTTAAGGACTCTTGATTTAGCCTCATGGTCGAAGAATATCTGTTTTGCTCCCATTTTCGTCTCCTTTTTATTGATTGTTTACTTTTCAACTATTGCAAGAATGTCGTCTTCCCTGAGGATGAGATGCTCCTCGCCGTTGATCTTCACTTCGGTACCGCTGTATTTGCCGAAAAGTATTCTGTCCCCAGCTTTGACCTGCATTTTCTGACGGTCGCCGTTATCAAGCATCTTACCTGTTCCGACTGCGACAACTTCAGCTTCCGCCGGTTTCTCTTTTGCTGTATCGGGAATTATTATTCCGCCGGCTGTCTTTGTTTCACTTTCAACTCTTTTAACGATCACTCTGTCGTTCAAAGGCTTAAGTTTCATTTTTTCCTCCTGTTAATGAAAAATACTAAAAACAGGCTAATGTATAAGCACAAAAACTGTCCGTCAAGGGCATATTGCTTTTTTTGCAGATATTTTTATCATCCTCTTATTGTTTTTTTCAGTTTTTATAAATGGTTAAATGGAGGGGTTTGATGAAACGCAGTTATTTTTCTGTTGTTATGTTCTCATTATTTTTAATGATCTCATGCGGAACTGACACAGGCACAGGCAATGGAAACGGTGACACCGGCAACACTGGAAATACTGGAAATACCGGTGACACGGGAGATACCGGAAACACAGGAAATACCGGTGACACGGGTGACACTGGACCGCATGGAGCTTTCTGCGCTCTCGAATGCTCAAAAGCCGAAGATTGCGTTCTAAGCACATCCCCGACAGCAATAAACGATGCCGACAACTTTAACTGCACGAACGGCGCATGTATTTATAAAGGCTGTAACAGTGACGATGAATGCGACCAGACATACCAGATAGAGAACGCATATAAATGCCGCAAGTTCGATACGACCACGATCCCGATGTGCGCCGCGGTCTGCACAACTTCCGATGACTGCCATTCATACGGAGCCGGAAGCACAGAACAGGCATACGATTCAGACAATTACGCCTGCACGGACGGAGCTTGCGAATATAAAGGCTGCAAAAGCGATTCCGAATGCTCAACTACATTCGCATCAGCTGACTACGGATGCAGAGAGTTCAACTATGTCACTGTGACCATGAGCAACTGCACAGATCTGTGCACTACAGCGGCTGACTGCGTTACAAACGGCTCAAACTACACAGAAGATAACTACGAATGCATCAATTCCGCATGTGTTATCAAACAGTGCGAAAGCGACCAGTTCTGCTCTGATACTATGGGCTCGGATTACACCTGTTACGAGTTCTGATGCGCTGACGGATTATTTTCGTCATTTTTCCAGTCAACAGGATTTTCTGAAATATACCGCCTGATACTTTCAAGTTCCGATTCATTTCTTATCACATGTTCGTAATAATTGCGCTGCCATAATTTTTGATAAAATGGTTCCCAACCGTCATTTTCAACCCCGTGAATGTACCGGTTTGTTGAAATCCGTTTAAACCATGAAATAAATCGCGGCAATCCTTGAATGGGGTTGATACATGGATCAACCCCTACATTGCTTTGCATTTCCTGTAGGGGCGAAACCATGTTTTCGCCCATGTTTTCGCCCATGTTTTTGAATTTATTTCCGGGGTTAGCGTCAATCACCAGTATCCCGTGGAAATGGTTGGGCATTACACAATATTCATCAAGAAAAACACCGTCGAATTTTTCCGGAAGTTTCTCCCAGATCTCACCGGTCATTTTTCCCGCACGGTTCAAAACCATTCCGCTGTCAACAATATTTCCGAACAGTTCCAATTTCTTATTGACACAGACCGTCACGAAATACGCACCGTTTTGTGAATAATCATAATCTCTTAGCCTTATTGACCGCCTGTGATGTGTTTCAGGATTAAACGGCATTTTTTCCCTCGTAGGGGCGAAACCATGTTTTCGCCCTGACAGATTGAATCTAATATCATGCTTTCGCTCTGTCAAGATAACTTGTTGAATTTGCTATGGAAAATTCACTATGGAAAATTCACTATGGAGAATTTATAGCGGGTTTCGTAGGGGCGAGATTTCTTGACCGTCGAAGTCTTGACAAAGACTGGTATCGCGCCCTGATTTATTGCGCCTTTTCTCTTTGAATTTGGATTTGTTTCCCTTTTTCTTCCAGGAATCGCAATGGGGAAATACAGGGTTGATACACGGATCAACCCCTACGAACTCAACCGCAATGCAAGGGCGTCATACCAGTCTTCGTAAAACTTCGACGGTCAAGAAATGTCGCCCCTACAAAATCAACACACATATATTCCTACTTCATCGACAGATTCAATCCGGTGAGGTTGAGGGTGGAGACTTCGTTTTCGTTGTCAAGGGGGATATATTCATAGGTGATGACGGTGCCGTCCATGTCGCCGAGTTCGCCGCCTTCGGGGCTGAACCATTTCAGGTAGCTTCCTTCATAGCCGAAACCGACGCCCATGGGTAATGTCAGCGGCAGGGACAGTTTGTACTGCAACTCAGCGTAATCTTTATTCATATCGCCTTTCTCGTAGAAACGGACCGTGATAACGACCGAATTCTCACTGCTCAGGAACTGTTCCTGGAATGTGTCTATCGCAAAGAACTCCTTCATTTCGACAGGAGATACGACAATTTTCAGATAACCGTCAGGGGATTCGGCATTTTCGGCATAGAAATATCTCACCAGAGAATCATCGTTACGGTTGCATTTTCCCTCGTGTTTTACAAATGTCCCGGCCATATCAGCCTGACACCAGTCAGTATATTCCTTCAGATCACAACCGCACACATCCGGCTCATCGCTGTCCGGACAGTCCACAGGTAATGTACGGCATACACCGAAACCGAGATCGCATACGCCATATTTTTTCTGACAGTATTCTGATTCTTTACATTCTTCACTGTCCCAGCACAGAACATCGCCTTCACACTCTCCGGCATGGGCTATCACCGCTCCGGCGGCTCCTGCCCAGCATTCGTTGCTGTAAGTGTAATTGTCACAACCGCACTGCGGAGAGACAGCACGGGTATAATGACAGTTCTCAGGACGCGCCGTGCAGGTACCGACTGCATTTTCATCGCAGACCCCGGCATCTTTCAGGCAGTATTCCTTCGGACCGCAGTCATCATTCGTAAGACATCCTTCACCGATAGTATCAATATCGGGAACTGTCTCATCGTCCACTTCTGTATCAGCTTCTTCATCAGAGCTGTCATTAACAGATTCGTCATTGATATCGTTAACTTCAGTGTCATTAACTGAATTATCTTCATCAATTTTGTTTTCAGCGTCACTTTTAAGCTGTACTGTGTTCTCACATGCCGTAAAAAGTATGAACGCCAAAAACACGATCAGATACTTCATGACATAACCCCCTCAATATATTACGATAACCACTTATAAAGACTTTTATCGACATTTCCGCCTGAAACAATGAGCCCCACTTTTTTCCCTGCAAAAAGCTCCCTGTTCGCAAGTATTGCGGCAAGAGGCACGGCAGAGCTCGGCTCAATGAGCACATCAAGCTTGTCATACACCAGCTTCATCGCCTGCAAAGTGAGTTCATCTTCAACCGGCAGAATTGCAGAAACATTTGTTTTTATTATGGAAAATGTCCGTTCAGAAAGCGATGTCCTAAGCCCGTCAGCAACAGTCTGCGGGTTATTCATCGCAAGAGGCCTCCCCTCCTTCATGCTCCGGTAAGCATCGTCGGCGCCTGCCGGTTCTCCTGCATAGACCTCGATATCCTTTGACATTCCCTTGACCATTATCGAAGTTCCGCTTAAAAGACCGCCGCCGCCCACAGGAGTTATCACTACATCCATCAGCCCCATTTCCTCCATAAGCTCTTTCACGGCAGTCCCCTGCCCTGCTATAACCTGAGGATTATCATAGGGATGAATGAACGCCGCGCCTGTTTTTGCAACTACTTTTTCAAGTCCTTCAATACGGGCTTTCAGTGTGGATTCGACATCAAATATCTGAGCTCCGAAGCTCATTACATTCTCTTTTTTAACAGCAGGCGCATTCTCAGGCATGACCACGAAACACTTGATCTTCCTCATCTTTGCGGCAAGAGCAAGCGCCGCGGCATGATTTCCTGAACTGTGAGTGCATACCCCTTTTGAGGAGTCATGCCCGCTCAGGCTCAAAACAGCATTCGTCGCCCCGCGGAACTTGAAAGCACCGGCTTTCTGGAAGTTCTCGCACTTGAAAAACACCGTGCATCCTGCGGCCGAATCTATTGCTGAACTGTTCATCACAGGCGTTTTTGTTATAAAAGGTCTTATCCTTTCATGAGCCTTGACAATATCTTCAAAAGTCACATCGGACATTGATATCTCCTACTGCGGATCTTTCTCCTTTTCCTTCTCCTGACCGAGATATTCGGGAAGTTTCATTCCGGCAAGGTTGAAAAGGTCGTTCAACGGCGGGATGGTCTTTGCAAGTCCTGACATGAAATTCGCGGTCGATGTTTTGTCGCCGCCTGCGCCGTTGCCGCTGTCCCATACTGTGACCTTGTCTATCTTTATGTTCTTTATAGCTTCGACCTGCATCTTTACAAGTTCGGGCATCTTGTCGGCCATCATGAGGAGGAATGCGCTCTTCGCATCACCGTCAGCCGCATCGACTATCTGCTTGAAACCGTCAGCCTGTTTTGAAAGTATCTCATAAATACCGCGACCTTCAGCTTCCATCTTTGCAAAAATAGCATCAGCGTCACCGCGGGCGAGACGGCGGGTCTTTTCAGCCTGAGCTTCAGCATCTATCTCGATCTTACGCTTATCTATCTCGGCAGGAATGATGACATCGGCCTCTCTTGTTGCGAGCTCTCTCTTTGCACGGGCAGTTTCAGCTTCTTTTTCAGCCTGATAAGATTCCTCAAGCGCTTTTGCCGTTGCGACCTTTTCAGCCGCTATCGCCTTTCTTGAAGCTTCAGCCTCTTTTTCCCTTCTGGTCGCATCTGAATTGGCTATCTCGACCTTTGACATATTTTCGCCGACAACCGCTTTTGAATTTTTATCAGCGATCGCGACCCTTTCACTTCTATGTGCTTCGGCTTCACCGATCTTTGCCAGAGCGAGCGCATTAGCGACCTGAACCCTTTCATCCTGTTTTGCATTGGCTTCACCGATAGCTCCGTCACGGTCTTTTTCAGCGACCGATTTCTTTGCATCGTTTATAGCCTGAGCCGCAGCTTCCTTACCTAGAGCTTCGATATAGCCTGATTCATCCTTGATGTCGGTCACATTGACATTTATAAGTTTCAGACCGATCTTTGAAAGCTCGGCTTCGACATTCTTGCTGACATTGATAAGGAACTTGTCACGGTCGGAGTTGATCTCCTCGATGTTCATTGTTGCGATCACGAGCCTGAGCTGGCCGAAAAGTATATCGCTTGCAATATCGGTTATCTGTTTCTGGGTAAGCCCGAGAAGCCTTTCAGCCGCATTCTGCATCACTTCCGGCTCAGTCGAGATACCTATCGTGAACCTTGAAGGAACATCGACACGGATGTTCTGCTTTGAAAGGGCGTTCCTGAGATTTACTTCTATCGACATCGGGATCAGATCAAGGAACTGGTAATCCTGGAAAAGGGGCCATATAAATGCCGCTCCGCCGTGTATGCATCTTGAACTGCGGCCTGTACCGGTCTTTCCGTAGATAACAAGAACTTTGTCAGCCGGACATCTTTTGTAGCGCCTCATGAGGCCGATGAAAGTTCCGAACAGAACAAGGACTATTACAGTGACAAGTATCACTGCAAACAATGAAAATCCGCTCATTTCAACCATTTTTCCTCTCCGTTATTTGATTTTTACGACTACGAACTGTCTGTCAACGACTTCTACTATCTCAACGGTAGTTCCTGTCGGGATGTCCTCTTTTGTCAGAGATACTGCGTCAAGCTCGACGAGCCTGCCGTCAACCCTTGCGTTCACCTTGCCTTTTGAAGCGCCGGCAAGAGGAATATAGACCGTTGCAGTCGCCCCTTTCGCCTTTGCGATGTCAAAAGTGCCTGTCTCACCCATTGTCGATATCTTTTTGAACATCCAGGCTACGAAGATCATGATTCCAAGAGCGAGAACAAAGCTTATGCCGAAGGTCACTCCCGTGTTCCAGCCTGATGCGAGCCCCGTGATACCGCTCCACGAGAAAACGGTCATGAAAATTATGAGATTGCGTACAGAGAAAAGGTTCAATCCCGAATCGGTGTGCATATCAAGACCGCCGTCACCAGACGGAGCATCCATGTCGTGGTCCGAATCGAACCCGAAGACAAGCATCACCATCTGAATGAGGAAGAGCAGCGTTGAAGGAATTGCTATCACCCAGAGCACTTTCATGACACCCGGGATCGCGTCCCACCACTGCAGAATACTTTGAAAAATAGAACTTTCATTCATTTTACAACCTCTTTTTTGTTGAAACCGACTGAAAGAATCTACTTTATGAGACGATTTAAGTCAAGAAGCCAGAAAAGAGATCAAAATCAGATTATTCACAAACTTTTCAGTTTTTTACACTCTTCACGCATCTGAACCCTGTGAAAAATGAATGTGTCCACGGGGTGTAAGGATGTCTGGTCTTGAGTTCGGGTCCCATGTCTGTGCCGCCGCCTTTGGTGACTACAAGGTCGCTTCCGAAATATCCAGTGCAAGGCGGAGTAACGCAGAGATCATATGTCCATTCACTGGTCGTCCATTCTGTGACATTGCCTGACATGTCCATTATACCTGAGACTGTTTTATCAACAGGAAATGTGCCGACTTCCACAACATCATATCCGACTGCTCCGGAAAATCCTGTTGTGGTTCTTGCGTAATAATTTGTATATGTCGGAACTTCCTCACCCCACAGATATGTTTTCTCTTCACCATCCCATGCCGCTTTCATCCACTCGAATTCTGTAGGAAGTCTTTTACCAAGCCAGTTGCAGTAAACTTGAGCTTCATACTGGTTCACATAAAGAACAGGATAATTGTCATAAAGCGGATTTCCGTAGTAATCAAGTACAGTGAGTGAACGGCTCCTGAGCGGCGGAACACATGCTTTTGATTCCACACATTTTGCATAATCGCTGTTTGTAACTTCAAAAACATCCATCATGAACGGATCTGTAATTTCAAATTCAATTCCGTCATACAGAAATGTCCCCGCTTCCACTTCAACCATTCCTTCATCTGTCCCTGTTCCTGCGTAACC
The DNA here is from genome assembly GCA_022703485.1 of bacterium. Taxonomy (GTDB): domain Bacteria; phylum UBP6; class UBA1177; order UBA1177; family UBA1177; genus JAKLDO01. The sequence continues at coordinate 9,016 of JAKLDO010000028.1, read as the reverse complement.
CTGACAGCTTCCGTCAATACAGACATCAAGAAGAGTTAGATCATCTTTGTCATCACACCTTTCATGGTTAGGGATGAAATGACACTTACCATCAGTCACGAAATATCTGTTATCGGTGCATACATTATTATCTTCACAACCAGCATCTGCATTTTCAGGAAGTCTCGGGAGATCAGGAAGTTTGGCTATTCCGTTCCTGTAATATCCTCCGAGTATGACATGCCTGTCTTTTATGTACATCCACTCATCTCCAATACTCGGCCACAGCTTTGTCGTTTCTCCTGTTTCTATGTTCAGTACAAAGCTTGCCCCTGTATCGATTTTATTTGTCTCATTGGCAATATAATGGAAATACGGATACTCAAAACTCGGTTTAGTGATATTTCCTTCAAATATCCCTTTTATCTCAGGAGTCCATTTCTCTTCTCTTTTTGTTTTCATATTGAATGAATAAATATCCATTCCGCTCCAGCTGTTAAGAAAATTTCCATAATAAACCAGATCTCTTCCGGAACCGATCAGAGCATAATCCCCATCAATGTTCACCACTCCTTCACCAATGGTTGCTGTCACATTCAACGGTTTTATCTCATATGTTTTCATATCAACGATCCATGTCGCTATTCCGAACGGTGTCTCTTCATCACTTTCCCCGGACTGTTTATAATACCCCGTAAGTACCAGATTCTTTCCGTCATTCCTCGGGAACGGACCGGTCAGTCTGGATAATTTTTCAGTTTCATTAGTTTCAAGATTAAATACATAGGGAACATCATAGGAATTGTATGTCAAAAATGGATATTTTAATTGAAGCTTGCCATAACCTGATGTTACCCAATCTCTCAACATCAAAATTTCATTTGAAATTAAATTCCCCGTATACAATTTGTTGCTTACGGTTGTTTCATCTGAAACAGCAAAAACTATATACTGCCCTTCCACACTAAACACATTGTGAATAAATTTTGATATTACAATCTCATACAAATATCCATCCCACTTGTTACAACCATAAATATCAGGGCAATAAGTATATTCACCAAAACAACGGCTTTTATCTTTTGGATTAACCGTAAAAAACACAAAATCATCATTCATGTCCATCGGTTTATCTACTGATCCTATAGGATTGTCATCTTCGAGAACTGTTACAAATTCATTATTTTCAGGAGAACCGTTACATTTCACATTTGTTTTCACAGGTCCGAAGCACAACTTTGATTCCGGATCTCCTTCATATATCTCAATGCAGGTCGGTTCAGGGTAATCAGAATCTGGGATCTCGTCAGAATCTGTGCCAACATCACCATCTTCATCCGGCTCTGTATCTTCCGACTCCGTTAAAACTTCGTCGGACAAGTCATCAGGAATATCAATATCTTCTTCGTCAATCATGTCTTTATCAATTGTCGAATCGGAATCGGTTTTATGTGCTTCTGAATTACAAGAGGTGCATGACCAGAACAGGAAAAGAAGAAGTATTATTAATATGTTGCGCATTTTAACCTCCTCTCAACCCATTCCCTAAATCCCTTTCCCTTTTAAAAAGGAAAGGGACTTTTCTCCTTCTCCTTTTTTTAAGGGAGAAGGTCGGGATGAGGGTTATTACCACCCGTCCGTTTCACAATTCACTTCATTATATCCGTTGCAGGTTGAATTACAAGCGGCTGTGCCTCCTATGTATTCAGGATCAAGAGTCGTACATTCAACTGAATTTCCGTCACACAGTTCTCCGGGTTCTGTCACTCCGTTTCCGCATACCGCAGGAACATCATTGCTGGTAGACTGTTTTACATAACTTCCGTCAGAAATGTATGCCCAACCGTTATATGCGTAGTTCTCCTGCATTTCTCTGATATCTCCGTCAACCGGGAAGTAATCAAGATATGTATTCGGAAGTCCGGCAAAACGGTATTCGTAATCGTCACATGACAGGTAGAACTAAGAGCACAATATCGTAATGAATATTATACCCTTGATATATCAATTCATATTTTGACTTTAACCAGACCTGCGAATCCCATGAATGTGCAGATAAAAAATATCTTTAAATCGGCACATTCTCGGCATAACTGCAGAAAACGCCACAACTGTCCATTTTAACTAGGCATATCGTAATTTTCAGACATTGTTGCTTTCAAAACACAAGGTTGTTATTATTAAGAAATTTTATGTTTAAATAAATTCAGACTTTCAATCAGAGCAGCTAAATCAAAGAATAACTCAGTTCACTTTATAAAATACTTCGACTGGCTTAGCTGTACCTGTTTCTGCTCCATTTCCGACACTTGCATTTAAAACAGAACCCCAGCAATAGACCTTTCCATTAACATCAACTGCACAAGATTGTTTTTCACCGCAACTTACTGAAACAATGAACTTTTCATGCAAAACTTCCTTGTCATCAACTTTTACGGGTTTTAATCTGTCAGTATTTGTTCCATCCCCAATCTGCCAGAAGGTATTATACCCCCAGCAATATACCTTCCCTTCACTATCTATTGCACAATTGTGAGAACTGCCGGATGAAATAAAAACAATGGTTTTTCCTTTTAATACGCCACTCGTATCAACTTTGACTGGAATATAGCTCGTTGAGTTTGTTCCATCTCCTAACATTCCTGCTCCCCAGCAATAAACCGAACCGGCATAATCTAAAGCACATGTCCGTCTTCTACCTGAATCAATCTGAACTATTTTTTTCCCTGCAAGAACTCCTGTTGTATCAACTTCCGCAGGAACTGAACTGGAATTTTTCGTACCTGTTCCGAGCTGTCCAGCATCATTGGCTCCCCAGCAGTAAACTTTATCCTCAGCTGTGAGTATGCATGTATGATCTTCGCCAACTTCAATTGATTTTACCACTTTATCGCCTGAAACTCCGCTCATATCCACTTCTTCAAAATCTAAAAGATGTTGTTGCAACCCATATATTGATAAATCACCCCAGCAATAAGCTTTGCCTTCAGAATCTGACATACACACTTTTTTACCATTGGAACTCATTGAAACGATCTCTTTGTTTTTAATCAGTTCTTCAGGAGCAAATGTCTCAGGATGCAAATTTAAAAGTTGTTTGTTTTCATCAGAACTCCAGATTTCACCCCAGAAATAAGGAAATCCATCAATATCAATAGCAAAAGATGTCGTGCTTCCCGCATAAACAACAGACAAAACCTTGTCTTTTAAAATACCATCCGCATAAACTTCTTTGGGAATTGCATAAGAAATTTGATTTCCATTCCCAAGAACCCCTTTTGCATTATTACCCCAGCAATATGCCTTGCCTGCACTGTCAACAGCACAAGTATAATCAGTTCCAGAGCTGATAGAAACAACCTTCTTATCTTTAAGCGAACTTTCAAATATAACTTTGTCAGGCACATAATTATCGTCAAAAGATCCCGTGCCCAATACACCATGCACATTGATTCCCCAGCAGTAAACCTCACCCATGTCATCAAGAACACAGTTGTGAGTTGTTCCCGTAACAATGCTTATGAGATTTCCACCTTCTGGAAGTTTGTTTAAATCAATTTTTACAGGAATCGCTTGAATTTCCTCCGAATTTGAGAAAAATCCTTCGATTTTTCCCCAGCAGTAAACTCTATTCTTGTTATCAATTGCGCAAGTATGGACAACACTGGCAGAAACAGCTTTGAATATAACATCATCATCTAAGTTCCCAAATTTTACTTTTTCCGGTCGAATTTTATAGTCAACGGTTCCATCTCCAAGTTGACCATCATAATTTCTTCCCCAGCAGTAGATTTCTTTTCCAGCTTCAGTAATTGCACAAGTATGTTCATATCCCGAATTTATTTGAGAAAATCTAATATTTCCCGAATTGCCACTCATATCAACTTCAACAGGAATATGGCTTATTGTTGTTAAAGTATTGTTTCCCAGCTGACCAAAATTTCCTTTGCCCCAGCAGAACATCTTACCTTCAACATCAAGTACACATGTATGAAGGCCTCCTGTACTGACCGATTTAACAATTTTTCCTTTTAAAACGCCAGTCATATCAACTTCAGATTCATGAACATTTTGATTTTCAGATTCACTACTTCCGAGTAACCCGACACTACCCCAGCAGTAAACTTTTCTTTCTTTATCAATTGCACAGGCATGATATCCTCCTGCACTTATGTTTAAAAATACTTTGTCTTTAAGAATTCCTGAAGTGCCGACTTTAGACGGTATCATTCGATAATTATTGATTGTTCCATTGCCTAACTGTCCTACTCTATTATCACCCCAGCAATAAGCTTTTCCGTCAATATCAAGAGAACATGAAAAATCAAAACCGGTAGTAACATCCTTTATTTTTTTATTTTTCATCACTCCTTCTGTATAAACTTTGACCGGAACTGAGCTGCCTGCAACATTGCCTTTGCCAAGTCCGCCCATTTCGTTGCTACCCCAGCAGGAAACAACTCCTTTCCCGTTGATGGCACAGGTGTTATAAGCATCACCTCTTATCTTTATTATCTTGTCACTATCGTCCAGAACATTTTCACCTTCCAGATCAATATCTGGCATTACTTGATGTTCATCATCTAGTTCAGAATTATCGTTATAAGCATCAATCTCTGCCTCTTCTGTGTCGCTTAAAATATAATCATTATCAGCAGTTGACTTTTTGTCGTCTGAACATGAAAAAACAGAAGCAATAAAAACACATACAAAAACTTCAATTAAAAACCGCTTTTTCATTTTTTCCTCAACAAAAATAGATAACTTTAACTTCTGGGAAGAAGTTACAATAATTACTTTTATCTGTCAAACAATTAAAAAACTTTATGTTTAGATGAATCCAGTCTTTAAACCAGACCTGCGAATCCCATGAATGCGAGTGAGAGGAGAAATTTAATTCAAAATATTCAGGACTTTTCTATCTGACCTGCCTTAAGCAATAAATCCACAGCGTCAAAAAGCGGATCAAGCAATACAAACTCTAGACATACCGTGCTTCTCTTAATATTGTGGATCTTGCCCGCGGTTTTATGGAATCTGAAAGCACGAGATCGACATTGCGACCGAAAAGATCCTCAAGAAAAAACTTCAGATCCATGTATCTGTCGAAAGTGGCATGTTCGAACTCAACAAGAATATCAATATCGCTGTTTTCCTGAGCCTCTTCCCGGACAAAAGAACCGAATAAAGCAATAGTACGGACACCGAACCTCTTTTTCATCAGGTTCAAATTTTCTTTCAGTATTTTGCTGATCGAATCAGATGTCGGCATTTCCCGCTCCAAAACTTCAATAGAATCAGATGTTATCATCATGTCTGTAAATTGTCAAAGTTAATACCGGAACAGACAGACTCTAAACCAGACCTGCGAATCCCATGAATGCGAGTGAGAGGAGTCCTGCTGTGATAAGTGAAAGTGGCGCGCCTTTCATTGCTTTCGGCGGTTCGAAAAGGTCAAGCTGTTCCCTGATGCCTGCGAAAATGACGAGTGCAAGGAAGAACCCGAGAGCTATGGCTATTGTGAAAACTACGCTCTGGACAAGATTGTACTGCTTCTGGATGACGATGATGGCGACACCGAGAACCGCACAGTTGGTCGTGATGAGCGGAAGGAACACTCCGAGCGCCTGATAGAGCGGCGGAGATACCTTTTTCATTATTATCTCGACCATCTGGACAAGAGCCGCAATGACAAGAATATATCCCACAGTCTGCATGAACTCGATATGAAGCGGGACAAGCACAAGACTGTAGAGAAGATAAGTCACGGTGGTCGCAAGGGTCATGACGAAAATGACCGCCGCGCTCATTCCTATCGATGTCGAAACCTTGTTCGAAACACCGAGGAACGGGCATATCCCGAGGAACTGTGCAAGAACGATATTGTTAACAAGTATCGAACTGATGAAAATTATTACATATTCCATTTATCCCTCCTATGCCGTCTTTCTGTTCTTGAGTACATTGACGAAAGCTATCAGGAATCCAAGAGCGATGAAAGCTCCCGGAGGCATGATGAAAAGAAGCATTCCGTCAGCCGATTCTGCAATGAACTTGTAACCGAAAATACTTCCGGCACCGAGGATCTCCCTTATCGAACCGAGTATCGTGAGAGCAAGCGTGAATCCCAGCCCCATTCCGACTCCGTCTATAGCTGAATCAAGCACCGTATTTTTTGAAGCATACGCCTCAGCTCTTCCGAGAATTATGCAGTTGACAACTATGAGAGGAATGAAAAGTCCGAGCTGTGCATAAAGTTCAGGAAGATAAGCACCCATAGAAAGATCGACTATCGTAACGAAACTTGCGATGACAACTATGAAAGCCGGAATTCTTACCTTGTCAGGAATGACATTTTTAAGAAGTGCTATCGCCATGTTTGAGCAGATGAGAACAGCAGTCGCTGCAAGCCCCATGCCCATTCCGTTTATTGCCGAACCCGTGACACCCAGAGTCGGACACATTCCGAGAAGGAGAACAAGTACAGGATTTTCCTTGATTATCCCGTTTGTGAGAGTTTTTATTCTGCTCATTTGACACCTCCTTTCTGGTATGCGTCATAAGCTTTCTGAACAGCGTCACAGAAAGCTCTTGATGATATCGTGGCGGCAGTTATGGCATCGATCTCACCGCCGTCCTTTTTAACGGAAAGTTTAAAGGTCTGAAGGTCTTTGCCATTCACCTGGTCCTTGAACTTGGGAACAGACAGCTTTGTTCCGAGTCCCGGAGTCTCCTTATGCTCAAGTATCTGCGTGTTATGGACCTTTCCAGTCCCGTCAAGACCGACCATTATCCACACATCACCGGAAAATCCCTTTTCAGAAACGGTCTTCACAGCTGTCCCCACGACAGCATCACCTTTGTATGCAGTATAGAGGTCAAGCCTTTCAAAACCTTCGACTTTGAACTTTTCACCGAGCCTGTCAAAGTCAGGAACGACCAGCTTTATCGCATCCTCGAGCTTTTTCTGAGCGACCTTATCGGCAACAGGCTTGGTCTTGGTGTATGTAAAACCGAGAGCGAACGCGCTTACAAGCGATATCACCGTGAGAACGATGAGCATGTTCAGAAATGAACTTTCAAGTTTCTTTTTCTTATCCGGCATAGTTCACCTCCTTCCCGAATTTCTTCGGTTTGATGTACTTGTCGATCAGAGGAACGAACGCATTCATGATAAGTATCGAGAACATACAGCCTTCAGGATAAGCGCCGAAAAGCCTTATCGCAGAGCATATTATTCCGGCACATACTGCAAAAAGTATCTGCCCTTTCACGCTCATCGGGCTTGTGACCATGTCTGTCATCATGAAAAATCCGCCGAGCATAACACCGCCGGCAAAGATATGGAATACAGGATTATAAAAAGCTTCCGGGTTTATCAGCCATGCAATACCTGTAAAAGCGAAGATGGAAGCAAGATAGAAGAAAGGTATGTGCCATGTGATGATCTTTTTGTAAAGGAGATAGAGGCCGCCGAGCATTATTGCAAGAGCGCTTGTCTCACCCAGAGATCCGCCCACAGAACCTATGAAAAGGTCCCATAATGTAGGAAGCTGCTGAGTAAGAGCGTCTATCGTCTCTCCCTTTTTAAGCCCTTCCTTGAGAACACCGAGCGGAGAAGCGGCTGTAAGAGCGTCAGCCTGAGCCGTGATGTTCCACACCCATGCCGATTTTACCGGAACAGGCCATGTTGTCATGTCGACCGGGAAGCTCATCAGCATGAAACCCCTGCCTACAAGTGCCGGATTGAACGGATTTTTACCCAGACCGCCGAAAGCCATTTTTGCAACTGCTATTGCCACGATCGAACCTACAACGACCTGCCACAGAGGAATACTGCTTGGAAGATTGAACGCAAGCAGAATACCCGTTATTGCAGCGGAACCGTCAAAAGCGGTGACTTCGCATTTAAGCATGAACTTCTGTATGAGATATTCAACTCCGATGCATGTCGCAACAGCCACAGCAGTAACTGCCACGGCCCTTATCCCGAAGAAATATACCGATGCGAGGAATGAAGGCAGAAGCGCTATCACAACGCCCCACATCACCTTTTCAACCGTGTATGTCCCTTTTTCATGCGGGGAAAGCGAAACTACATATCTGCTCATTTTTTACTCCTTTCCCATCTTATTCTGTTAACATTAGCTTTTCCGAGCCTTATCAGGTCAAGCAGAGGTCTTGAACTCGGACATGTGTAGCTGCAGCTTCCGCATTCGATACAGTCGGTCACTGCAAGCGTCTCAATGTCTTCCCATCTGTTCTTTTCAATAAGCTTTTCAAGAAGATAAGGTTCAAGTCCCATGGCGCATACTGAAACGCATTTTGCACATCTTATGCAGTTTGCAGTTCTCTTTCTGCGCGCTTCGCTCTTATCAAAGAAGATTATTCCGCTCGTACCTTTTGTAACGGGAACTTCTGTCGTTGAAACAGCCTTGCCCATCATCGGTCCGCCGTTCACGACCTTTTCAGTCCCTTCAGGAATTCCGCCTACAGCTTCCACGAGCATATCGACAGGCGTACCGATCCTGACAAGGTAATTGGCCGTTTTCGGAAGTTTCTTTCCAGTGACAGTCACAACCCTTTCGATGAGCGGTTTGTTCTTTTGTACTGCTTCATAAACGGCAAGCGCGGTTCCCACATTGTTCACTACACAGCCTACATCAAGAGGAAGTTTGCCTGAAGGAACTTCACGGTTGAGAACAGATTTAATAAGCTGTTTCTCAGCACCCTGCGGATACTGCACTTTAAGCGGCTGTATCTCAGTTCCCGGGAAATCGACTGCGGCTTTTTCCATTTTAGCTATTGCATCGGGCTTGTTCGCCTCGATACCGACTATCGCCCTTGTGACTTTGAGGGCTTTTTTCATTATCTCGATACCGACCATTATCTCTTCGGTACGCTCGAGCATGATCCTGTGATCGGCTGTGAGATAAGGTTCGCATTCAACTGCATTGATGACCAGAGTATCGACCTTTTTACCTTCCGGCACCATGTACTTCACATGGCTCGGGAAGCATGCACCGCCGAGACCGAC
>JAKLDO010000027.1 GCA_022703485.1 bacterium | reverse complement strand
GAGGATGCTGAAAGAGAAGGGTGTCCGTATTGAAGCGGTAAGGATGACTCCGTGTGGACCCGATCTCAAGGAGCTGACAAGGATATTTGAGTCCCGTCCTTTGAAAATGGCCTATCTTATGCCGAGATTCCACAATCCGACTGGATGGAGCTATGAAGAAAAGACAAAAAAGGCTGTTGCGGCGCTTTCAAAAAAACACGGGGTATATATAGTTGAAGACAATTCATACGGAGACCTTGATTTCTCAGCGCATGCAGAAGCCCCGCTTCAGGTCGATCCGTCACTTCACATATATCTGAGCAGTTTTTCAAAGACATTCCTCAGCGGAGCAAGGATCGGGACATGCATCTGCGGCGGTGAAGTATATGAAGGTCTCACAAAGGCCAAGATGGACCACGATCTTTCAAGCCCGCTCTTTTTTCAGATCGTCCTTGAAAAGTACATCAGAAGCGGACTTTACGATCAACGGTTAAAGGAGATAAATTCAATATCAAAGCAAAGGTTTGAAAAGGCTAAGACAGCAATTTTATCTGTTTTAAAGGATTTCGGATTGAAAAACAACACAGGTGAAGGCGGTTATTCTTTCTGGTGTGAGGTGCCCGCAGGACAAACAACCACATTTCTTCAAGCTGTTAAAAATGCCGGGTTGATAGTTGAGAGCGGCAATGAATATTCCATTTCAGGAAAAACAGATTTTATCTGTTTAAGATATGTAAAAAATTTCACCCAATCGTTATAATTTATTTTACAAAAGTATTTTGATAATTTAATATCGTTATGTTTAACAATCACATGATTATGTTTTATTAATTAATCAATTGCGGAGCGCGGCATGAAACGAATTATTTTAAGTCTGTTTTTTGTTTCTCTTATTTCAACCCAGCTTTTTGCTGAAGAAGGTACAGGCGACAGTATTCTTCTAGGGGTGGATAACGACCTTTTGGCATATAATTTAACTATCGTCGGAGAAGGTGAGTCCAAAGATAAAACGCACTCTTTCGGTCTTGCAATAGGAAGTCCTGTTTTCGGTTTGAACCTTGGATATAAACTTACGGACAATATAGTTGTAGGAGCTAATTTCGGGTTTGGTTTTTCATATCTTTCCGATAATGATATCAATGTAATTAATTTCAGGATATCCCCTATGTTTGAATATATATTCTCTCATGGATCAAAGATCAGACCTTTCCTGAAACTTAACTTCGATGTTTTTTTGTCAAGAGTGGGCGATGATGACGGAGATTCTCTACTTGTGTGGATGCTCGGCTGTACAGGTTCCGGCGGAATGCACATATTTGTTGCAGAATCATTCTCAATTGATCTTTCTCTTGCCGTGGCATTCAGGGGCGGAATGTATGATGACGATGTGGAGATGAAAAATTTTAAAGCAGGCGGAGTTTTTGGATTCAGCGGCTGGTTTTAACCATTTTTTATTTGAAATTCTTTGAGACATCTGCGACCGTGAATCCTTCAAGCTCCTTCATTACAGTGTCTTTCACGATGTTTGAAAGTCTGCGGAAAGGGCAGGTGGTATCATTGCAGCGCGGTCTGTCAAAAAGGCACTCGCTGACCGGCAGTTTGCCTTCGAGCATGATCAGAAGGTCAATGAGTTTTATTTTTGCAGGGTCCTTTTTAAGACTGTATCCGCCTTTTGCTCCTCTTGAAGAATCGAGCAGTCCTTCTTTTACTATCGGCTGAAGGACCTTGGCAAGATAGCTTTCAGATACATCAAGCTCGGCAGCAATAAGCTTGACCGATACAGTTTCCATCTCGGGATGAGCCGCAATGAACGCAAGAGAGTGGATTACGACATTGGTCTTTTCGGTTATGTTAAGAACCTTCTGCATTAAAACCCCCGTATAATTTACCTTCCCGACATCATAGCTGTGACATCACTATCCGCATCAGTTATACCTTTAATATCAAATTTTTCAACAAGAACTTTTGCAACACCTGCCGAAAGGAATCCCGGAAGTGTCGGTCCAAGTCTTATTCCTTTCACTCCGAGATGCAGTAATGCAAGAAGTACAAGGACTGCCTTCTGTTCATACCATGCTATGTCAAATGAAAGAGGAAGTTTGTTAATGTCATCAAGTTGAAAAGCTTCAGCAAGTTTTATTGCAATTACTGCAAGAGAATACGAATCGTTGCACTGACCTGCATCAAGAACTCTCGGAATTCCGCCGATGTCACCAAGAGGAAGTTTGTTATATCTGTATTTTGCGCATCCTGCTGTAAGAATGACTGTGTCTTTCGGCAGCTTTTCAGCTACTTCGGTATAGTAACTTCTGGTCTTATGTCTTCCGTCGCAGCCGGCCATGACAATAAATCTCTTTATTGCGCCGCTTTTAACGGCATCGATCACTTTGTCGGCAAGAGCGAGAGTCTGTTTGTGCCCGAATCCGCCAACGATTTTCCCTTTTTCAAGTTCAACAGGTGGCTGACATTTTTTTGCCATTTCAATTATTTCTGAAAAATCCTTGTGACCGCCCTCAGGTCTGTCAGGAATATATTTAATCCCTTCAAAGCCAACAGCTCCAGTGCCGAAGATCCTTTCTTTATATTCAAGATCTGGCGGAACAAGACAGTTAGTCGTGAAAAGAACAGGACCATTGAATTTTTTGATCTCTTCTTTCTGAAGCCACCATGCGTTGCCGTAGTTTCCAACGAGGTTGTCATATTTCTTAAACGCCGGTCTGTAATGAGCGGGAAGCATTTCGCTGTGAGTATAAACATCAACGCCAGTCTCTTTTGTCTGCTCAAGAAGCTCCTCGAGATCAACAAAATCGTGCCCTGAAATGAGGATACCGGGATTGTTCCTGACTCCGAGATTTACTTCAGTTATTTCCTGCTCACCGTAATGAGCATTCGCCTCATCAAGATATTTCATGACTGTGACACCCCATTCTCCCGTTTTCATGGTGAGAGCGACAAGTTCATCAGCATTTATGTCGTTTCTTGCTATCTGGTCAAGAGCATACATCAGATATTCAAAAATCTCTTTACCCTGTTTTTTGATCTGATAACCGTGCTCAAGATAAGCAGAAATTCCCTTCAGTCCGTAAAGAACAAGGGCTTTGAGTGAACGGATATCCTCATTTTCAATTTCAAGCCATCCGCCTGTTCCTATCATTGCTTTTGCATAGATATCATTGTCATTTCCCGGAACCCATTCAGCACAGTCAGGAATTGAAGTAAAGGTTTCTTTTCCGTTCATAAAAGTTCTTATTTTCTCACGGAGTTTAACCGCTTCATAAATATCTGCAATGAAGTCCTGCTTATTGAAATCGGCATTTGTGATGGTTTTAAAAAGCCCTTTATCAACAAAGAACGCAGTTTTTTCATCATACCAGCCGTGCTTTTTTGCTCTCACTGCCCAGAAAGAAATTCCTTTCAAAGACCAGATGAAAAGATCCTGAAGATTTGCTGTTTCAGCACTTTTTCCGCATACACCCTGTTTTGCACTGCATCCTCTGTTCATCGCAGTTTCCTGACACTGATGACAGAACATCTTAAATTCGTTCATGATTACCCCCAAAATTAATTAAAAAAACCGACAATACCGACTCCATTATCCGAATTAAAAGAAGATTTGTCAAGTATATTTCAAACAATTTTTTCTTAAATTTCCAAGTCTTTGAAATCACGACCTGTTGAAAGAATAAATTCAATATAAAAAGAGCAGAGTTCCGCCTGTTTTATGTTCAGATCGTTTTCTGCTTTTACTAAAGAAGTCTGTGCCTGAAGAAGTTCCGTTGTTGTCGAGTTGCCCGCTTTGAAAAGTTCTTCTTCAATTTTGAGGTTTTCTTTTGCATATTCGACCTGAACTTCTCCGGTTTCTATTTCTGTAAGCGCCTTTTTAAGCGAATTTTGAAGCTGTCTGATCTCAACGGTCTTTCCTGATTTCAGAAGTGCCAGATTTAACTGTGTTTTGGCTGTCTGTGTCTGGGCCGCTTTTATTTTGTAAAATCCACTTCCCCACTCCCATATATTCCATGAAAAAAGTATTCCGGCATAGAATTGATTCTGCGGCTGCATATCTCCGAATCCTTCCTGAAAATCATAGTTTAAGACAAGATTTAGTTCAGGAAGAAATGATGATACCGCGGCATGTCTGTTAGACTTTAAGGCATTAATTCTTTCTTCTGTGCTTTTTATTTCAGGAATGTTGTTAAGAAAATCTACAGTGTTTTCTGCGTTATCATTTTCAGTTATCTTTTGTGTAAAAGTTTTAAAATATTCTCCGTTCCATACCGGCTCAAGTGGTGAGTCAAGGTCCCTGTTCATGATCATGTTTAAAATAAGTTTTGAATTCATAACTGCAATTGAGGCGGAGATTTTTCCTTTTTCAAAATCTGACCGCTGCATTTTCAGCTTAAGGAGTGCGTTCGGCTCAACACGCCCTTCATCAATGAGTGCTTCAATCACAGGATATGTTTTTTCTATCTGGTCAATTGCCGCATCAAAACTTTTTTCGTTTTCAATTGCTGAAAGCATTCTGAAATAAACTTTTGCAATATCTTTCTGAAGCTCTCTTTTTATTTTCAATGTGTCGTATTCTGCCGCTTTTTTCATTTTTAACGAAGCATTGTGCAGGTTATATATACCGTAAAGAGACAGAACCGGCTGAACAATTGTCGCAGATATTTTATAAGACTGCCTGTCATGAACTGTAATGCCTGAGCTGTCACTTTCATTCACTGCATTCTGAATTCTCTGTCTGCTGTCAGGTGAAAGAGTAGGGACAATTTCCTGAATTACAGCGTCAAGAACGGGCAGATCCATTTTTGTTTTGTTCTCTTCATCCCAGAGCAGAGCACTGGCAGACACTTTAAATACAGGAAAATATTTTCCCCGTACACTTTTTGAAATATAAGACTGATATTCTTCTTCTGATTTTCCTGATTGCAATTGAAGATTTTGTTCTAAAGCTGTCTTGATCACTTCACCGATGGTCATTGATTCCGCAAAAGCAGTAAAATGATATAGTGCCGGAATAATTAATAAGATTGACAACTTAATTAGTTTTTTCATTTTTTGGCTCCAATTTTTGATAACTTTTCACTCATAGAATCAAAAACATCATAAAAGACCGGAACGACTATCATGGTGAGAAATGTTGCGGCAGTCATTCCACCTATAATTGCCGTTGCAAGCGGTGAAAATCTTTCTGAACCAAGTGCTAGTTCCAAAGAAAGCGGTATCATTCCGACAATAGTTGAAAACGATGTCATCATAATAGGTCTGAATCTCAAAGTGACAGAGTTGATCAAAGCTTTTTTTCTTTCAACGCCCCTGGCTCTTTCCTGGTTTATGAACTCTATGAGAATAATTGCGTTGTTCACGACAATTCCGACAAGCAGTATCAATCCCACCATGACCGGCATTGAAATATATTTACCTGCAATGAAAAGTGCCAGGAAAACACCAATCATGCTTAAGGGGATGCTTATCATAATGGTAACGGGCTGAATAAAAGATCTAAGCTGAGCAACAAGAAGAAGATAAACCGCGATAATGGCAATAAGAAACGCTCCGATTAGTTCTTTTTTTGATTCTCCAAGATCACTTTTTTCTCCGGTAATAGTAATTCCGTATCCCTGTGGAAGCAAAAGGTCTGATAATGATTTTTCAACATCATTTATTACGAAACTTAGCGCTCTTCCTTCAGAAAATGCCGAAACTTCAAGTGTTGAAATAAGGTTTTCTCTTGTAAAAACTCCCTGTCCCTTTCTTTCTTCGATCTTAGCAACGGCTCTTAAAGGTATAATGTGAAGAGTTCCAGGGGCAAAAAGCGGAAACCCTAGGATATCGTCAGGTTCTGAAGTGTGCGTCCTGCTGTATCTGATAAGAACAGGATCAGGATTCCCGGAATATCCAAAAAATTCACCCGCTAAAATACCATTTGACCCCATATTCATAGTTTGTGCAACAGTTGCCGGAGAAATTCCAAGTTCCACCGCCAACTGATCATCAACTTTGACAGCAACGCTTTTATGATCAAAATCCCAGCTTCTCACCGGCTCTATCACATTGGGCACTTGAGAGAGTTTCTTAACAACCTCGTTCCCGATACGGTCAAGGACAACCGGCTCATTTCCTGTTATTACGGCAACGATGGGAGCTGAAGTTGTCGCTTTTGCGGTGTTTCCGATCTCTCTGACTGTTGATGCGGCAATGCCGGGGATTTTTCTTAATTTATTTCTGACTACTGATTGTATTTCCCAAATGCTCCTGTCTCTTTCATTTCTGGGGCTTAAGGTTACGGTTATACTTCCCTGTGTCGGACCCTGAACCCCGAATGAAGACATTGATTTCATTCCCTGCTCAAAACCGGACTGTGACTGAATTTTCTCAACTTCCGGCATTTCCGTTAGAAAAGACTCTATCTGTCCTATTGCTTTAGCGGTTTCTTCAAGAGATGACCCTGAAGGCGTCTGAAGCGAAACGGAAAAACTTCCTCCATCCATTTTTGGCAGGGTTTCCATTCCCAGACTCTGCAAGCCGATGATAGAAACAACAAAAAGAATTAAAACGGCAAAAAGCGTTACTGTTCGGTGATTCAAAGCTTTTTCGAGCACTTTTGTATAGAAGTTCCTCAGCATATCCATTAAAAACTGGAAAGGCTTTGCCACTTTTTCACCGATCGTATCAATTTTGCTTTTGCCGGCAGTATATAGTGTTAAAACAGGAACCAGCACGAATGCGACTGCAATTGAAGATGAGAAGGCAAAGATAAGAGTCAGAGCAAGAGGCCCGAAAGTCTTGCTCGTGAAACCCTCAAGAAAAAGAAGGGGAATTAGAACAGAAAGAGTTGTGGCAACACCCGCCAAAACAGCCAGTCCCACTTCTGAGGTTCCGTTAATTGCCGCCTTTTCCGGGGATTCACCTTCTTCCATCATTCTTCTTGTAATGTTTTCAAGAATTACAATTGACGAATCCACGACCATTCCCACTGCGAGAATAATGGCTGAAAGGGTCACCATGTTGAACTCAACATTAAAAAGTTTCATTAAAACAAAAGTAAGCCCGAATGAAAGAGGCATAGAAACAATTGTAACAAGTGAACTTCTTATTCTGCCAAGGAAAAGAAAAATAATGATTGAAGCGAATAACAGGGCCTGCCAGACATTCGAAAGCAGATTGCTGACCGATATTTCAGTAAAAGTTGCACTTTCCTCACCGGTAATGAAGCTGTATGAACTGTATTGAGAGTCAAGTTCTTTTGCTTTCTCAAGAGATTTTTTCACAACTTCAACGGTATTTGCATCATAAGTCTTAAATATCTGGATAGCGATCGCATTTCTGCCGTCAATTGAAAAACGGGCATCATCATCAAGTGACCCTTTTTTTATGCTGGAAATTTCACCAAGTAGAAGTCTGTTACCGTTTGGAAGAGATATCGGAATGTTTCTGATGTCTTCTATATTTTCCGCCCTGCTTTCAAGACGGAACATTGTCTGAGTAGTTTCTGTTCTAATCTGTCCGGCGGGCATTGAATAGTTGAATTCTCTGACTGCATTGACAACTTTCTGAAACGGAATTCTGTATGCCTCGACATCTCTTCTGTTAAGTTCGATAATTAAAGCAGGTTTGTTCCCGCCGAAAACATCAACAGCTGCAACACCTTGAATTCTTTGAAGAGTTGGGGCAAAAACATCTTCTGACATCTTTCGTGCCTTGGTAAGATCATCGGAAATTATTCCTATAGTAACGACAGGTTTGTCAGAGGTTGAGAACTTTAAAACCTGAGGGTCGGTAATGCCGGCAGGAAGAGTGTTTTTTATTCTTGAGATTGAATTCTGAATATCAACTGCTGCCAGATCGACATCCCTTTCATAATCGAACTCAACCGAAATGATGGAAAGATTGTCCTGAGATGTTGCTTTTGTTTTGACAACTCCGTCAAGTGATGCAAACTCCTCTTCAAGTTTCTGGCTCAGTGTTTCATTTACATCTTTTGCTCCGGCTCCGGGGTATGCTGTTATGACATTGATGAGAGGCGGAGCTGTGTCAGGGAAAAGCTGCATCGGAATTGAAAAGTAGGCCTGAATCCCGAAAATAACAGCTGCTATGACAAGCGCCCACACCACATATTTATTTTTTATGAGCCCTTCTGTAAATCTCATAGCTTTTCCCCTTTTAGAAATACAGGGTAAACTGTCATGCCGCTGCTTAATGCTTCAAGATTTCCAACAACAACTTTACTGTTTTCGGGGATGTCGCCATCAATTGTCACCCATCCTTTTTCAGAAATCCCCAAGACGATTTTTCTTTTTTCGATCTTTTCATCTTCAAAAAGGAAGATATATTCGCTTTCCCCATCTTTCAGAACTGAATTCGAAGGCACTGAAAAAGAGTTTTTCTTTTCTGAAACGATAAAACTGACATTTATTGAATGTCCATGAGAAAAATTTTGCAAAAGGTCTTTTTTTAACGGAATGTGAGTTTCATACATTCTGCCGGGGCCTGCTGAAATAGGCGAAACAAAAGATACAGCAGATTCAGCACTTTGATCTTCATTATTTTCGAGAATCACTTTCAACCCCTTTTTTATCCCTTTTGAGATATCTTTTTCATGAACGAAAACTTTAACTATGTAGGAGTCATCGCCAAAAAGGAGAATCGGAAACCCCGGCATGATATTTTCTCCCGGATTGCTGAACCACTTTAAAACAGTGCCGCTAAAAGGTGCACTCTCAACTGTTTTTGAGCTCATTATTTCAAGTTCATCAAGTGACGAAGTTGCTGAATTAATTGAGAGTTTGCTGTTTTCGCAATTCTTCTTACTTGTTTCAGCCCGTATTGAAGGAACTGCATTCTTTTCAAAAAGCCGCTCATCAGCTTCTGCCTGATCGCAGATAAACTCTGATTCTTTTTGTGCTTTTGCAATTTCCTCTTTCATCTTTGATATTCTCGCTCCTGTTTCAGGGGCACTTATTTTTGAAAGAACGGCACCTTTTTTCACACTCATTCCCTCTTTAAAAGGAAGTGCCAAGATATTTCCGTTTATTCTTGCAAGGATCCTGATTTCATTTTCAGAGTGAACAGAGCCGATATACCTGATCTTTTCAGATGCATCACCTTTGCGGACATCGATTATTTTAACAGCCACCGGGGTTTCTCTTACGATTTCAGTTTTTTCTGTACTGCAGGATAAAAAAGCAAGGGTAGATAAAAGGAAAAGAGAAATTAATATCGGTATTGTTTTGATTTTCCCGTTTTTCATGACTGTCTCCTTATTAATTTTTCCCAGGTTTCCCACATTCCGGCAGATATTTTCTTTAACTCCTTTTCTTTCATTAATGATGTGTAAAGGTGGCTGTTATAAATGCTTAAAATTGATCCGAGAATAAGAACTGTAAGATTGTCAGGATCAAGTCCGTCTTTTAAAAGTCCGGCGTTAAACGCATCATTAAGTGTTGAATGGACAAACTTCAGCGATTTTTCACGCATTTCTTTAATTATTGCAACACCTTCGCTACCGGCAATTTTTGAAAACTGATCTGAGAACATAACATTCATTGCGTTTCGATTTTTAAAAAGAACTGAAATTCTTTTTTTAAAGAACTGTCCGAGGCGTTCAACGGGATCTCCGCTAAAATCTGCCGATCCTTCAAAGAACTTATGTTCAATTGACTTGATGATGTATAGAACAATATCATTTTTAGTTTTAAAATGACGGAAAATGGCTCCTTCTGAGATTTCAACCCGTTTCGCAATTTCAGCCGCAGTAAATTTCTCTATCCCTTCTTGAACAATTATACCAAGTGTGATTTCGGCGATCTGATCTTTTCTTTCACCAGCCGGTTTTCTTTGTCTCATAAAACATTCTCCAACGAACAAGTAAGTAAGCACTCACTTGCTAATATAGTTGCTGAAATTGAAATGTCAAGAGCTGGAAGAAAAGAATTATACGATTTTCAGGTTATTTGATCAGGATACAAAAACTGTCTTTTTTTCAGGTCTCGGTGCTTTAATTACCATGAAGGTAAGGTCGGCACTGCTTTCGTTGTACCAGCAGTGAAGAATGTCTTTAGGACTTTCAACGAGTGTTCCTTCTTCAACCGGTTCTTTTTCATCACCGATCTCAATGATGCCTGAACCCTTAATGACATAAAATGCGACATCAACAGGCGTGATGTGCCTTTTTAAAGACTGCCCCGGCTTTAATGTTATGATTGTCACCATAGCATCGGGAGTGTTGTAAAGATTGCGTGCATCAACATTGTGAGCAGTTTCCATAACCGGAACCTCAGAAAGTTTTCTTTTTATGATCATGATATTCTCCTATTTATAACTTCTCGCCCGACATTGATATAACTTGAACTGAAAAAGGGACGATCTCATCCGCTTTTTTCATTGCCTGCTTAACGATTTCGGTCATTCCGCCGCAGCATGGGACTTCCATTCTTACAATTGTGATGCTTTTCAGGTTGCAATTCTTTATTATGGAGGCCAGTTTCTCCACATAGGCACCTGCGTCGTCAAGTTTGGGACATCCGATCGCAACGGCTTTTCCTTTTATGAACTCTTCGTGAGTATTGGCATATGCAAATGCGACACAGTCAGCGATTATGACGAGATCTGCATTTTTCAGGAAAGGAGCGTGCGGAGAAAGAAGGTGTATCTGAACCGGCCAGTGTCCAAGCTGGCTCTGGATTGGTCCGTTCTCATTTTTTGTAGCTTCAATTTTAACTTCGGGTTTTTGAACGGGTTTAAGTGTCATCGATCTGCTCCCGGGACATCCGCCGCCGTGATGACCGTGACCGCATGCTTCTTCTTTTTTCGGATCTTCAAGAGGATTTTTCATGCCTTTCTCCTTTAAATATGCTATCGCTTCATTTAAAAATTCAGTCGCGCCGTGATTTTTAAGATGTTCAAGATGCACTCTTATCGTATTTTCTCCGGCAGGGACGATGTTATCTTCCATGACCTTTCTTTCATTGTAAGGTTCAGCTTCTCTTTCCTCGACCTCGATAGCGCCTTCCGGACAGCTTCCGAGACATGCCCCGAGCCCGTCGCAGAAAAGGTCGCTGATGAGTCTGGCTTTACCGTCAACGATCTGAAGAGCCCCTTCAGCGCAATCAGGAACACATGCTCCGCAGCCCGTACATTTTTCCGCATCGATCTTTATTATCTTTCTTTTCATGGCACCCTCCGAAGTTCAATATTCAACAATTGCGACTCCATTATCCGAAATCAAAGATGATTTGTCAACAGAATTTGGAGTAAAAAAATAAATAAAATCGTAACATGTTGAAAATATTAAGGTAAAAATGCAGTTATTTTTTGCTTTCCCAGAATCCGTTGCTGAGATGGGCTCCGTCGCAGAAGGGATGGTTTTTAGATCCGCCACACCGGCACAGGCAGTAATGCTCCTTTGTTTCGGGGCAGGAGTTCTCATCATCTTTGAGCTCAATGCCTCCTTCGATCATTAATGGTCCGCCGGGTGCAACTCTTATCAAAGGCTCCCTTTCAAAGAAATCCTTGTGAGTGATGCCGTCAACTGTGTAGGAAAGAGCTCCGCTCGGACATTTTCTGATGGTCGCGATAATATCATCTTTACTGCCAAGGTCGGGAAGTATCCACGGCCTTCTGTGTTTATCGAAAACAGGTTTAAGTTTCAGGCACGATCCGTCGTGACTGCATACGCCGAAATTAAAGTGCACTGTTATGTCCTTGCCGTAGTAGTTTTTATTCCTGTCGGGAATTCTGTCGGGGCATTTGAACATTTTCAGCCCTTTTGCTGTGTGTGTTCCGTCGCAGAAAGGCATTTTCTTCGATTCACCGCATCTGCACAGCGAAAAAACAGATCTAACAGGAAATTCATTCCCTGAACAGTCCACCATTTTTGATATGTCGCTTGCGATGTACGGTGAGAATTTTGTGCAGGTTATTCTCGGTTTTTTAGGTCCGTCGCATTTTTTTTCCATCTGCCGCTCCTGAAAAATAAAAAGGACTTTAAAATATAGATGTTTTGACATGATTTGTAAATTAAATACAATGGCAATCCGTTAAATGTCCTCATTTTTAAAGGATGGTGGAATGGCTAAGTCATCAGTTGAATATGTTTACGGGATAAATTCCTGTTTTGAAGTTGTGCGCGGCGGAAAAAGGAAGGTATATCAGGCTTTTATCGGTGAAAAATCGGTAAACAATCCCAGAATAAAAAAGCTTACTGAGTTTCTCGCAAAAAAAGAGATAATGGTCGAGTATGTGACAAAAGAGAGGCTCAATCAGCTTTCAGGTTCAACTGACAATCAGGGTGCTGTGATGAAAGCATCTGTCTATAAGTACGATACATTTGAAAGTGTGATCGGCGAAAAAAGGATACTGCTTTTTGATAATGTCGAAGATCCGCATAATGTGGGAGCTATTCTCCGGAGTGCGGAAATATTCGGGTTCAAGTCAATACTGATGCCTGTCAGAGGTGTGCCTGAAATTTATCCTTCGGTGATAAAAGTGAGTGCAGGTGCGAGCGAACACCTTAAAATAGTAAGGGAGTCTGCATCGAATGTGTATGTGAAAAAACTTCAGGAAGATCACGGATATACTGTCATAGCTCTTGACGGTGACGGCAAAGCGCGGCTGGATGAAGTAAAGGCTTTGAGTCCGGAAAGGATACTTCTTGTCATAGGCGGAGAGGACAAATCGGTAGGTCAGTTCATAATCAACAAGGCTGATTTCGTTGTTTCTATCGAACAGTTCGGCAGGATCAATTCGCTAAATGCTTCTGTTGCGGCGAGTGTCGCTATGTACGCTCTTGGAGGTAAATGATGTCTCTGGACAGGAAAATGATAACTGAGCTTGAGAAAAAACTCAGTTATTTCTTCAAAGATACAGAACTGCTTGAAAGGGCTTTCACACATCCGAGTGCAGATACTTCAGGAATAGGGCATTATCAGAGACTTGAATTTCTCGGCGATGAGGTCGTAGGTCTTGGTGTTTCGAAACTGCTTTATGAGACTTTTCCCGATGCGGAAGAAGGCAAGCTGTCCAAAGCCAGAAGCAATCTTATTGACGAGGCAGGTCTTGCGTTCAATGCAAAGGGACTCGATCTCGGTGAGTTGCTGATACTTGGAAAAGGCGAAGAGAAAATGGAGGGCAGGGCGAAAGACTCGATACTTGCTGATGCCTTTGAATCGCTCATGGCCGTTATCTTCATCGAATCGGGCTGGGACACCGCTTTCAAGATAATAACTGATATTTTCACACCGCTCATAAACGCTTCTCCGGATATTGAAGATCTTCTGAACCACATCAACCGCGATTACAAGACACGGCTTCAGGAAATCGCCCAGGAACTTGAACTTCCTCTTCCGATCTATGCAGTGAAAGGCAGAGAAGGGCCGGAACACGAACTTTTCTTTACAATAGAGTGTACTGCAATGGGTTTTTCCACGACCGGTTCAGGCAGGAATAAAAAAGCGGCCGAACAGGATGCCGCAATGAAGATCCTCAAAGAAATGAGAGTCCTGTAACTTATTTCTTCATCATTCCCAGCATATCTGCGACTTTATCGTTTATGCTGATGTCGCCGTCGTAGAACTGTGAAAGGACGGGCATTTTGATCTTTGTACGGATCTCCTGGAATATTGAATCGGTGATCGTGCCGTGCATGCAGCCGAAAGGTGCGATGTTGACGACCATTGCGGCGCCCTGCCTTGCGAACATTACCGCTCTTCCGACTGTGATTATCGCTTCACCGGAGAACTCGGGCGGAAGATATTTCATTCCTTCTGTCACGACATCCTCTACAGGCGGTTCGTGACGGTCGTGAAGCACGGCATCGGCAGCTTTGTAATATGCCGCCTCGGTCCTGAAAAGATAAATGTTCTTGATAAGCGATTCACCTGCACCGAAAAGTGAGAACGATTTCTGCTTTGCCATGTAGTTCTGAAGCCATGCCGTGTAAAGTATCCATTCATGCATCGGCGAAAGCCACGCTTCGCCGCCGTTCTCTTCAATGACTTCAATTATGTTGCCGTTCGCATAATCGTTGCATCTTGCATAGATCTCACCGACAATTCCGACAAGAGGCTTTTTAATGTCATATTTGGGAATGTCTTTGAATTTTCTGGTAATCTCTTTGAACACAGGCTTAGGGTCGTCCTTCTTTTCCAGAGTTCTTTCAAGCATCTTCAGCGAACTTGCAAAAACGGCATCAGTATCACCTTTATTTATTTCGTAAGGTCTTGTTTTTGTGAGCAGTTTCATAAGCAGATCGCTCGCCATCATTGCATGCATGAGATATCTGCGCAGGCTTTCCTCAAGACCCTGATAAGAGTTGATCGAGGATGGCGACATGAGGTCGATATTGGTTATCCCTGAATTGTGAAAAGCTATCCGTTCAAGCAGATTGTACTGTCCGAATCTGCAGGGGCCTTCCGAAGTGGGCATGAAAAGTATGTGTTTCCTTGAGGGATCGAGCTTCGCCTGATTTATTATGGCTCCCAGAGTAAGTGTCATCGGAAGGCATTCAGCACCGCGCGTATATCTCTTCCCGAGATTGAACTCATCTCTGGTTTCAGGCGGAAGAGCCTGCGAATCATATCCGTAACCCCTGAACGCCGCTGCGAAAAGGGGAGTTCCGACACGGTGCATCGGAGGACACCACACTTTTCCTTTATCAAGTTTTCTGTCAACCGTGTAAATATCAGGCATCGGTTTTATGTCTTTTACCGATCTGTTTTTCAAATAGCTTTTGACAACATCGATATACGCTTCGATCCTTGTTCTGTAACCTCCGTCGCTATCGTGTTCGTCAAGCTCGAGAATGAGCATGGGCTTTCCTTTCATCTCCTCTTCGGCATAAGAAAGTATGAAGCTGTCAGGTCCGCAGCTGAAATTTGTCAGATAAATGGGGAACACCAGATCGGTCGAAGCAGTTTTCCTGATAGCCGCAATTATCTTCTGACCATAGTTCCAGAACAGGTTCCAGTAGTTGGTCTTATCAAACCCGCTCACATCAAGGTCGAGCATGTCCATCGGTATGACAGGCCAGCCCATAGACGCCACAGTTTCGGGGATCCCGAGGTTTATCCCTTTATCATAAAGATTGTAAGGTCTTCCGATCATCACGAAAACAGGTTTCCCGGCTTTTGTCGTTTCAGCAAGATATTTTTCTCCGGTTTGAACGAGTTCTTCAGAATTCTTGCGGAAATTCCGGTACGCGGCCGAAAAAGCTTTTACGACATCCTTTCTGTTCACAGGGAACATTTTCTTCAGGCTGTTAAAAATGTATTCACCGTTCTTTTCATCAGACAGTCTCAGATCAATTACAGGGTCGGCAAGTTTTGAAGAAATATCAATGCCGTTGCGTGCAAGAGAGCTTTTAATTACGGAAGGTGCACTTTCAACATAAGGACAGAAAAAACTGATCGCTGTACTTACGCTCTGTTCGGCAGCTATCATTGCAGGAAGAAACACAGGCAGTCCTCTGTCGATAAGGTCCACAGTATGTCCGATAGATGTTTTTAAAGGAAAGCAGAAATCGGAAGTGGAGTATTTAGATGACATGTTCCTTATTTTTGCTGAAGTGACGGCTGAAGATATTTCTATTTCAATTCCGAGGATGGAGAACATCTCTCTCCACAGAGGAAGATAGGTGTGATTCGCTATTGCAAGGGGTATGCCTATTTTTGCTGAAGGTCTTTCCACCTTGACGGCTTTAAAAAATGATGCCCGTCTTTTTGTGAAAAGATTGAATTCAGATAGTTCCTTCCTTATTTTTTCAGACGGGTCTCTGCCGCACATGTAACCCCATGAGAATTCACCGCCGTTATTTTTGCTTATGAAGTTTATTCTGCAGAAGTTGTTGCACAGTCTGCATATTTCAGTCCTTGACGATATTTCCACCTCAACAGCATCAGCCCCGATGAAACGGGATTGAAAGTCATTCCCCTCTTTTCTGAGAAGAGAGGGGGCAGGGGTGAGTTGGGGTTGTATCTCCTCATAAGCTATCAGTGCCGCTCCGATGCATCCCATCACATGACAGAAAGGAGATATGACAACTTCAACATCGAGAAGGTTCTCAAAAGCCGCGACAAGTCCTTTGTTCCTTGCTGTCGCACCTTGAAAGAATATCTTTTTACGGTTGATCCTGCGGTTGCCGACAACACGGTTGAGATAATTCTTCGTCACCGAATATAACACCGATGCAAGCACTTCCTCTTTCATGAATCCCTGTTTCAGCAGGGACCGGATGTCCTGTTCCATGAAAACGGTGCATCTGTCGCTTGTGACGGGCGGTTCAATACCTTCTGTCACGGCTCCCGCGTTCTGCACCGGAATATCGAGCTTTCTTGCCTGCTCTTCAACAAACGATCCTGTTCCGGCGGCGCAGACATAGTTCATATTGACATCTGTGACAAAACCGTTCTGTATCCTGATATATTTCGCATCCTGTCCGCCGATCTCAAATATTGTCTCGACATCGGGGAAAAATGAAACGGCTCCGCGACCGTGCGCTGTTATCTCGTTCACGATCGAATCTGCGCCGAATATTTCACCTATGAGCTTCCTTCCCGAACCTGTAGTTCCGAATGCGACGATCCTGGTCTCAAGAGGGTTCAGGACTGAAAAAAGGGCTTTGAACACTTTTTTTGCCGCATTTACCGGATCTCCTTCCGTTTTTCTGTAAATATCGAGCAGAGGGGTTCCGTCTGTCGAAAGAACCGCCACCTTCGTGCTTGTCGAGCCTATATCCATTCCGAGGATCGCTTCTTTCAGACCTGCAATGTCGTGATGCATCCTGATCTCGTTCCTGTCAGCATCAACTACAGGGTCTATGAATTCGGGGTAGCTGCTTTTTTTAAGAAGAAGCGGAGGCATTTTCTCTGTTTTTGCAGGAGGGGTGAATGCGCTAAGGTCTATTGAAGAGGCTGATACCGATGCTGTATAAGATGCTCCTGCGGCAAGCACTGCCTCGCTGTGTGCAGGAACGCTCCAGAAGGCGAGAGGGAACAGTTTCCTGAACCATCTTGCAACCTCTCTGTTCATGCTCACGCCGCCTGTCAGTATCATTTCGCCTTTAATGTCAGATCCTTTGAAAAGAGTGTTCGCGGCTGAGACTGCAAGAGCTTTGCACATTCCTGCCCACATCTCATCCTTTGTTCTGCCTTCCTGCTGATGATGGATAAGGTCGCTTTTTGCGAACACGGTGCATCTGCTTGCTATTGAAGGCGGATCATCGATGTCAAGAGCAGATGCTTTTTCGAGATCGATGCCGAGCCTTTCAGCCTGTTCTTCAAGGAAAAGCCCTGTTCCTGCGGCACATAGCGAATTTGATGAAATGTCCGTTATTTCATTGTTCTTCACAGTGTATCTGGTCAGAGATGATGCTCCGATGTCTATGATGGAACCTGATCCTTCACGGAAAGGTTTCGTGTGCATAATGAAAGACTTGACCGCCGAAGCTTCGCTAATGTAGGAATCCCCGAGCGCTTTTGAAAATTCACCTGCCGATTTGCCTGTGAATGCGGCAAGTGTTCCCGTTCCTGATTCAGCGAACAGTTTTTTAAGTATCGATGATGTTTTTCCACGGTGCCTTTTACGAAGGATGACACGGTTATCTTCTTTTGAGAATACAGTTATAAAAGTGGTGCCTATATCTACGCCCAGACAATTTTTCATTTTCCCCCCGGATATGAAAAAAGTAACAAAACCTTAGTTTATATAATTTTTAGAAGATCAACACAAGAAAAAACAGAATAGTATCATCACCCCTCTTTTTTGAGAGAGGGGCGGGGGTGAGTTACGGAATGACCAGTGTTATTTCTTTCGAGTCAAGTGTGATTCCGTTCCAGTTGGCTTTGATGCGGAGCTTTATGAATGTAATGCCGCTTTCTTCAACGGTTGTGTTCTGAAGATCAAGTTTATAGGTAAGAACGGTATCGCGAAGGACTCCTTTGAAAATTTCAGTTTCCTGACTTTCAACTGATTCCACGGGATCTGCTGATACGGTTGAATAACTTTTCATGAACTGCACCGCTTCTATTTCATTCCCGTCGACAGTCTCAAACTCGAGGTCCACATCCATTCTTGCTGAATCACGGGCTGTTTTTACTGCATCCCTTATCTTTGCAGGAAGTTCTGTCGCAGTAGTAGGTATTGAATAGTAAATAGGTTCTTCCGAAAGGTTGTAAGAATCGGTCTTTTGAGCGAGTGCTGAGGCATTTGCGGATACATATTTTGAATCTCCGCTTGAATCTATCACGGCGATCTTTGCATTTATAGCGTTCATGGAAGCCGCAGCGTTATCAATGGTTGTTTCTGTCCCTGTGTCCCATATCCAGCCTGTGGTATTGAATTTTTCATCTGTCATAAGTACAAAAACAGGTAGTGAGTTCTCTCTGAAGCATACTCCGCCCCTGAGCCCCACAGAACATGTCGATGCAGGTATGCTGGTGGCGTATACGGTTCCTCCGGCAGTTGTTCTTATTGACTGGTTTACAGCAGTTCCCGATGCTGAATGTTCAAGTGTCAGCGTGTGGTATTCGTCTGAACCGTTTCCGTATGCAAGCCCTGCAGCAGCCGTGGATATGGCGGATGTGTCTGATGTTATGTTCTGCACAGCCGTGAACGGGTTGTATCCGAGAGTTCCGAGGGTTACAAGTCCGAAGTCGGAATCGGGAATATCTGTCCTGATGTCTGATGTGACAGCTGACATACTGCTTTTGATGATGTCTATTGCGGCGCTCATCGATCCGCTGGTATCAAGTATGAAAAGCACATCTGTACCGTCAGGGGTTGCTGTTACTTCTATATTAAGTTCAGATGCCGAGGCATCTTTTTCAAGAAGTGCATATTCAGCAGGGTCGAGACAGCCGCCCTGATCGCTCCATTCGCCTTCGAAGCATGTCTGTATCTGGTCAAGCGATGAGTCGGTTGAGCAATCAACTACTCTGACCGTATCTGTGCACGGGATCTTTTCTTCACAGGTGACAGTGTCCCAGCTTTTGCAGTCTGCGGCGCAGTAGGCTTTTCCGCCTTTGTAAAGGTCGGCGTTTATCTCTGTGCAGTTCTTAAGTCCGCCGTCGCAGACTTCCGGTGTTTCAACGATGGTGTTTCCGCATTCATTTGTATATTCTTCGCAGGTCGCGGTATCAAATCCGGTGCAGTCTTCGAGACATTTCGCCTTTCCGCTATAGTATTTCTCAGGATCGAGCTCGGAGCAGTTTACGACATTTCCGTCACATTCTTCAGTTCCTTCAACTTCACTGTTTCCGCATGTCTGAGGGATCTCTTCGCAGGTCTCGGTATTCCATCCGAGGCAGGTGTCGAGGCACTTGGCTTTTCCGCTTTTATATTTTTGTGCATCTATGTCTACACAGTTAATGACATTTCCGTCGCATATTTCACCGGTATCTACAGAAGAGTTTCCGCAAGTTTCCGGAATTGCATCCTCATCAGCTGTATCATCAGAAACAGAATCATTGTTTTCATCAGCTGTGCTGTCTGCATTCTCATCAGCTGTTTCATCTGTCACGGAATCATTGTCAGCCGCATCAGAATCATCGTTGTTGTGATTTGTATTGACCTTGCTGTCACCGCATGAAACAAAAAACGCAAAAACTGTCAATACGAATAAAAAAGAAAGCATCCTTGTCATAAGTCCCTCCCTTGAACTTTAAAAATGCACTGTATTTTATTATCTGAACAGGCTAACCGCAAGAATTATTTATGGAATTAGAATAAATGTGTTGGAGACGGTTTGTTAATAAAAATTAATTTGAGTAGGGGCGGATGGCATCCGCCATTTTCTGTTTTAAAATTTGTTATTCAAAATAAATGAAGGCGAACGCCGGAACACAACGGGCGAACGCCGGAACACAACGGGCGAACGCCGGAACACAACGGGCGAACGCCGTTCGCCCCTACAAAAACCACCGACCGCAAATTCTCTTTAGCGAATTTACCATAGTAAATACAAGTGGTTGTCTTGACATTCTGAAGAGTTTCTTATAAACATTTTTATAGACAGAGTATCATTATTTCAATGGAGAACAGATGCCATATAATCCTGAAATACACCATCGTAGATCAATCCGTTTGAGAAATTATAATTACTCACAAAACGGAGCATACTTCGTGACCCTGATTACAAAAAACCGTGAAAATTTATTTGGTGAAATTAAGAATGGTGAAATGATTTTGAATGATATTGGCCGGGTTGTTGAAGATGAATGGTTGATGTCGCAAAAAATCCGCAAAGAAATTGAATTGGATGAATATTGTATAATGCCGAATCATTTCCATGCAATTGTTTCCATCGTAGGGGCAAACGGCGTTTGCCCTGATTCAGAGGGCGTTTGCCCTGATTCAGAGGGCGTTTGCCCTGATTCAGAGGGCGTTTGCCCTGATTCAGAGGGCGTTTGCCCTGATTCAGAGGGCGAATGCCATTCGCCCCTACGGAAATCGAAATCATTATCGTCATTGATGGCAGGATTTAAATCATCTGTTACAAAAAGAATAAACATTGTCAGAGACATGAATGGTTTGCCGGTCTGGCAGCGCAATTATTATGAACATATTGTTAGAAATGAATCAGACCTGAGAAATATTCGGCAATATATTATCCAAAACCCATTAAATTGGGAAAACGATGATGAATTTATGTCGTAGGGGCAAACGGTGTTTGCCCTGATTTAGAGGGCGAACGCCGTTCGCCATTACGGAATTCAAAGAGCGAATGTCATTCGCTTCTACGATGGGCGAACACCGTTCGCCCTTACGAATTCTGATGGGCGCATATAAGAAGTTCACGCAGTATTTTGGCTGTGAAGGCGACTGAGATCTTGGAGCTGTCAAGGTCAGGTGCAAGCTCGACGATATCGGCTCCGATAATTCTGCACTTTTTTCTGTTGAGCACTTTTATGAACTTTATGAAATCGTTAAAAGATGCGCCGCCTGCTTCGGGTGTGCCTGTGCCGGGAACAAAAGACGGGTCGAAGTAATCAAGATCGAGTGAAATATAGACGATCTCGCCTTCATCTATCGCATCTGCGGCATCCTCTATGCTTTCAGCCGGAATTATGCGGTGATCCGTCTGTCTGAGCTTATATTCACCTTCAGTTCCGCTTCTGATACCGACCTGAATGAGCCTGTCAAGACCGTTATCAAGGCAGAGTTTCATAACTGATGCGTGGCTCAGTTCATCTCCTGCATAGCCGTCGCGCAGATCCGCATGGGCATCAAAATGTATCATCGTGAAATCGGGATAGAACTCTTTGTGAGCAAGGAAAAGAGGGTAGGTGATGAGATGTTCTCCGCCTATAGAAATGATCCTTTTTCCCTCTTCAAGAAAAGGTCTTACGGCTTCCATGACAGTTTTCACCATGTTGGCAGGATTGCCGACCATCACTTCAAGGTCTCCGATATCGCAGAAAGGGACATCATCAAGGGTCTTTCCCTGATAGAAGGAGAACTCTTCAATAGCTTCAAATGCGTAATTTCTGAGCTCTCTCGGTCCGAAACGGCTCGCCGACCTGAAGGATGAAGTGCAGTCGTAAGGAATTCCTGCAACAATGATCGATGCGTTCTCTGAACTCTCTTTTGAAGAAATGAATCTCGGTATCTGGAACATGGTATTCTCCTTTTACAGATTTATGAAAGAACACGAACAGCCGATTTCCTCTTCGTCAATGTCTGCGGAGGCGTCATCGCTACCTGTATTTCCGGTGTCACCTGTGTTTCCTGTATCCGCTGTATCGCCGGTATCTGCCGTGTCGCCTGTGTCTGACGGATCATCATCGGGTACTTCGCCGCCGCATGCCATGCTTTCAGGCGTGTAGAGCATGTTCTTCACCGCAGTTTCATCCATGGGTTCACATTCATTGTCAAATGTCGCTCTGACGGAAAGCCCCTGATTGGTCTTGTAAGCCTGTCCTTCTCCGGTCTTTGAATCCCAGATAAGAGCCTGATTGGAAAATGATGCATTTTTTGGTGAGCTGTCGAGCGGTTTTACAAGAAATCTTATCAGAACTCTGTCACAGTCAGATTCATTCTGGCATATATTCATCATATCAGCAGCGGCAAGTCCGGCTTCAAGAGCCATTCCACCGCTATCTTCAACAGGTTCAAAACATGTCCCGGTCCCTGTCTTATCCATCTGGAGCGTCCCCGGAACATAGGTCTGTCCGCCTGATACGGCATCTTTCACAATAACTGATTCGGCAGGTTCATGTCCGTGATTTTCAACGGTGATCTGATATCCGAAAATGGTCTTGGGGCAGACTTTGTCAGGCTGGGTGAGGGGAGTTAGTATCACTTTTTCATTCTTTTCCGGGATGTCAAATGCCGGAAGTCTTGTATCTATGGACAGAATGAGGTAGTTCGTGAGAACGATGTCATTTCCCGTTTTGATGTAAAAGTTCATAGAGTTGGTACCGTACTGGAGATGCGGATTGAAAATGCTGTCCGGCATGGCGGGATCGTACTGCATATAGAAAGTATCGACATCAAAAGAAAGTTCTGTTCTGCATTCAGACTGTTCTCCTTTATAGTTCAGAGTCCTGAATTTACTGTTGAAAGGCTGATTAAGCGGGTTGCATGCACCGTCGCCAACCTCTCCAAGAACAAGCGCGGATGGAGCGAGTCCTCCCTGAAGTTCAAGTGATTCAGGATATTTTACATAATCATCACCGTCACTTGTTACAAATGAGATCCTTACAGCTGCATTTTCAGGAAGTTCGAAATTCGAAATGTTTATCGTGGTCGGTTTTATGGTTGTGTTCGAACTCCAGTCCATGCCGTTATAGAAATATATCCTCTTCCTTGCGATCTTTGACGATCCGTAGATCATTACAAGCTGCCATCCGCCGATCATGCTTGCCATGTTGCAGTAGACATGGTTCGTTCCGCTCTTTGCGCAATCCCAGATGTCATCAACACCTTTTACTTTATACTCACCTGCAAGTGATTTGAGTTCTCCTGTCTCTTCATCGAACTGGAATTCTGAAATGATGTCTGTCACATCGACCCTGTAAACATAATAATAGTATCCGCTTTTATAGTACGATTCGAATTCAAGTCCCTGAATTGAAGCGGTGTTGCCTTGAAGTGTTGCCGTTACTGTGTGTTCTGTTCCGTCCGGTGTGGTAAGCGTCACACTGTTGTCTGTGAACATCATCTTATCTGCATCATTGACAGAGGCAAACCACACAAGGAGAGCCTTTTCAATTACAGCATCTTCAGGGATGTCGGTAGTTAAAAGTGTATCGGCCGCTCCGTCAGTTCCTATTGAAGTATCACCCTGCGGTTCATAGTCCGAATAAGCCTGAAGGTCGAGCAGAAGTGATTTCGAAAGAATAAAATAGTCATACGCCCCTTCATATTCCATCGATGGAAATGAATTTATGGGCAGAGAATATGTCACACATGTAAGAGTGATCAAAAAAAGAAATGCAGAGAGTTTTTTCATGGTTCCTCCGTTATTTTCTTTCAAGCCGTATCATTGAAGCCGTACCTGATGAATCGGTCAGGTTCTCAAGTGAATAGTAAAGTATGTGAGGAATGAGGCTGCTGTCAACAGCGACCTTAGGGTTGATATCGTGAAGGTCGCTGCCGAAAATTCCGCTGTAGAGAAGTTCTCCGCTTGAAATGCCTATTATTCCTGTGAAAACATTGCTGCCGGCAGGGATCGTGCCTTCAAAAGGAGGGATCTTCCCGCCTGTTGAAAAATTACCTTCAATGTACCCGGTGATGTAAAGGTTTTTCTTTCCATCGTGGGATATACCTGTTGCTTTTGCATCTTTTTCAGCAGGGAATTTGTATGTCGATTTTACAGCTCCGTCAAGACCCGCTTGAAAGACAACAGCTTTAGAAATGTCGCCGTCAGTGACATTTCCGGCAATAAAGAAGGAGCCGGCAAGGAATACAGTTATGTCCCAGAACGAATCGGCATTGTACATTTTCTTCCAGTGAGCAGCTCCGTCAGGTTTCAGTTTGACGACAAACCCCTGCATTCCGCTTTCCGAGCTGTTAACAGCTTCACCGGTCTCTATATTTCCTGCCGAGTGTCCCGCTGCAAGTATGAATCCGTCACTTCCCATTTCAAGAGCCTGCACCGTATCAAAAACGGGAGTCCCGATCATAGTGGTGAAAGATTGTTTTCCGGTTTTATCGAATTTTGTCACAAAACCGTCTTTTTCTCCTGACCCGGTGACATCTCCGAGCGGGCCGTCAACTCTTCCTCCGGCAAAAACCGAACCTTCTGCGTCAGTTATCAGAGCGTAGAAGGAAACGGACTTTCCATTATCAAGTGTTTTTTCCCATTTAACGGATCCGTCAAGGTCCATAGACTGTATGAAAGCGGTAAGAGGCGCTTCAGCTGTCTGGTAGCGGTCTCCTGCTGCATAGATCGTCTCACCGTTAGAACATGCAAGTGAGTTGTACGACTGGATATGATATGTGTCGGGGGAGTTTTTCCATACCTGCGATCCGTTCCTGTACGCAGTTATATACCCTTTACCTTCAGATTCCCCGCATACAATTATCATGTCACCGCATGATATCATGTCCCTTGATGCCTTTTCAGCTGTTTCAATGGTCACAGGTGTCAGGTCAAAGCTGAGTTCCTCATTATCCGTGTCCTGGTCTGAAAAGGTGTCATCATCTTTCTGTTCACTGTCAGTGTAGGTCCTGTCATCATCACATGCTGCAAATAGCAGGATGAGCATTGATATCAGTAGAAATCTTATCATGGATACCTCCTGAAGAAATCAGGGAATATTATAATGTTTGAAAGAAATGTGCAAGAAGATCAGGAATCTATCGAACAGCCTTCATCGATAAGGTCGTTACAGTTGTTATCTTTTTCATCACAGATCTCAGGTGAAGGTATGCATTCATCCGGATCAGGACATCCTTCGTCGATGTCGCCGTCGCAGTCGTTGTCAAGGCCGTCTTCACATACTTCTGCATCCGGTACACAGTATTCACATCCTTCATCAATATCTCCGTCACAGTCATTGTCCAGAGCGTCTTCACATATTTCCGGACTTGGAACGCATGTCGGATCACATCCTTCATCGATCTTCTTATCGCAGTCGTTATCGATTCCGTCTCCGCAGATCTCAGGTCCCGGTATGCACGTAGGACATCCTTCATCGATCTCGGTATCGCAGTCGTCATCCACTTTATTCCAGCATACTTCCGGTTTTGCAACGCAAGTGCCGGCGCCGGGACATCCTTCGTCCACCTGTCCGTCACAGTCATTGTCAATGAGGTCTTTACATTTCTCTGCTGACGGAACACAGACAGGAGTACAGCCTTCATCGATATTGCCGTCGCAGTCATTATCAAAACCGTCGCCGCAGACTTCAGCTACCGGTACGCAGTCGGGGTCTACCGGGCATCCTTCATCCATCAGACCGTCACAGTCATTATCTATGTCATCTCCGCAGATCTCAGGTTCGGGATCGCATTCTCCGCCTGTCGGACAGCCTTCATCTATCTGACCGTCACAGTCATTATCAGCGCCGTCACATACTTCAGGGTCAGGATCACAGGTCGGACATCCTTCATCTATTGCAAGGTCACAGTCATTGTCAAGACCGTCACCGCAGATCTCCGGTTCAGGATCGCAGCCTGCACCTGAGCAATTTTCATCAATGTTGCCGTCACAGTCATTATCTTTGTTATCATCACAAATTTCGGGCTGAGGAATACATGACGGACATCCTTCGTCGATCTGTGAATCACAGTCGTTATCCGCGCTGTCACCGCATACTTCATATCCGCAGTTGCAGGTTATTCCGTCGTCTACAAGAGTGTTACAGTTATTATCGAGGTAGTCGCATATCTCGGAAGTAGGTGTGCAGTTCACTTTGCAGGCGACTTTCACAGCGACACCGACTTTTGACGGGTCTGCAGCAGCGGCCGCATAAGCCTTAAGGTCGTTACAAGACGTTCCGTTAAGGGCGAGAGTCTTTGATCCTGAATTGTATGTCCATCCGTTCGTGGCTCCGGGAGCGACACCGATCGGAGTTCCATTATTATTGATGCTAACCTGCATTCTTGTCGGATCGTCATCTCCACCGTTCAAAGGTACACTCACGGTACACGGTATCATTGCGGCGGAAATTGAATTAAGAGCCGCAACTATGCTGTTGGTATCGCTGACTTTATACCATACACCAGTTCCACCGGCATTTGCAAGTGTCTGCATGTTAGCTTCGTTAACACCAGCAAATCCCATGTAATAGACCTTTATTCCTGCATTCTTGAGAGCGGTTGTAGCTGTAACGGCATTATTAAAATTGAAATCCTGATTGTTTGCTGACTCAGCATCTGTTATTACGACAACAGCTTTTCCTCTCTGAGAGCTCAAAGTGTCAGGTGTGAATTCATAAGACTGTCTTGTACGGACATTGTTTAATGATTCAACTATGGGGGTTCCGCCGCCGGGAGCTACATTACATGCGTTGAAATTGCTGATTACCCTGTTTGGAAGAAGGTCTATACATTCCTTGGGTTCATCTGCCGCACTGCTCATTCCGGGGAAGTATGCGGCACCGACATTGAAATCTGTGGACATCTGGGTCGCTTTTGAGTTAAGGGCCGAGATCAGGGCATTCCACCTTGTAGGCCCGCCCAGACAGCAATATCCTTCAGATTCACAGTTACCCCATGAATCTTCTTCACAGCAGCACCACTCAAGCACACTTCCGGCTTCCATTGATCCTGAATTGTCAAGAATGAAATAAACATTGGGTTTTATTCTGGTTCCTGAAATGTCAGCTGTTTCGCATGGTGCGGGAACTGTTATAGCTTCACAGGCATCGCCGATACCATTTGCGGGATTTGTATCGACCTGATTGTTGTTGGCGACATTCGGGCAGTTGTCGCATAGATTTCCTCTGCCGTCACCGTCTGAATCAGCCTGATTCGTATTTGCTACAGTCGGACAGTTGTCATAAGGATTGAGTACACCGTCACCGTCTGTATCATTGTCGTAAGGTTCAACCTCACAGGCATCACCGGTTCCGTCAGCATCTGTATCTTTCTGGTCATAGTTGGCGGCAAGCGAACAGTTATCACATGCATCGCCTCTGCCGTCACCGTCAAAATCGTTCTGGGTATTATTGGAAATGGACGGGCAGTTATCGACAGAGTCAAAAACCCCGTCACCGTCTGTGTCTGAACATGCGGAAGGCTCCTGACCTGCATTTGCAACAGTCGGACAGTTGTCACATGCATTTCCTACACCGTCACCGTCACCATCCTGCTGTCCGGAATTTGAGACCGTAACGCAGTTATCCTCCCAGTCGTATATTCCGTCACCGTCTGTATCGGCATTTGCACAGGTCATCGGGTTCTGGTCAGCATTTGGAACGAGCGGGCAGTTGTCACATACATTGCCCACACCGTCAAGGTCTTCATCTTCCTGTCCCGGATTGTTAACGGCAGGACAGTTGTCCTCCCAGTCGTAAAGTCCGTCGACATCCTGATCTGCCGCGGCACAAGTAGTCGGATTCTGGTCAGCGTTGGGAATGAGTATGCAGTTATCACATGCATCGCCCCAGCCGTCCTTGTCTGTATCTGTCTGTCCCGGGTTGGAAACTTCAGGGCAGTTATCGTTCCAGTTATAGAGGCCGTCACCATCCTTGTCGGCTTCCACACATGCATCACCTATGCCGTCACCGTTCGAGTCGGTCTGATCGGCGTTCGGAAGAAGATTACAGTTGTCGCATTCGTCTCCGACACCGTCAAGATCGACATCAGCCTGATCGGTATTAAAATCGAAATCGCAGTTATCCTCCCAGTTGAACAGTCCGTCACCGTCAGGATCTGCCGATTCACATACATCGCCAAGACCGTTTGAATTTGAATCAGCCTGATCGGAATTCGCTATCGGTATGCAGTTGTCACATGCATCGCCTATGCCGTCACCGTCTTCATCAGCCTGTCCGGGATTGGATATGTCAGGGCAGTTGTCTGTATTGTTGTTAACTCCGTCGCCGTCTTTATCAAGAACACCCTGTTCACATGCATCGCCTTCAGGAGTTCCGGTATCAGCATCCGCCTGATCGTAATTTGCGATCGTGGGGCAGTTGTCGCACACGTCACCGATGCC
Organism: bacterium; assembly: GCA_022703485.1. GTDB lineage: Bacteria > UBP6 > UBA1177 > UBA1177 > UBA1177 > JAKLDO01. The sequence continues at coordinate 8,521 of JAKLDO010000027.1, read as the reverse complement.
GTCCTTATCGGTATCAAGCTGGTTGTTGTTAGCATCGTCGGGGCAGTTGTCTGTCGCATCGACTATGCCGTCACCGTCTGAATCTGTGTTGAGAGGACTGTTCTGGCATACATCGCCTGTTCCGTTACCGTCTGTATCAAGCTGGTCGAAGTTTGCAAAGAGAGGACAGTTGTCACATGCATTGCCGAGAAGGTCACCGTCAGAGTCGGTCTGGTCGCTGTTTGCAATTGTCGGGCAGTTGTCAGAGCTGTCTATTATTCCGTCGCTGTCTGTATCTACATTTTCACAAATGTCTCCGGTTCCGTTTCCGTCGCTATCCTCCTGATCGGCATTTGCCACACCGGGGCAGTTATCGCACACATTTCCTATTCCGTCACCGTCACTGTCTACCTGTCCGGGGTTGCTTATATTGACGCAATTATCTGTAGCGTCGGCAATGCCGTCTCCGTCCGCGTCATTGGGTTCACAGGCGTTTCCTGTGCCGTTGCCGTCATAATCAGCCTGATCGGCATTTGCCACGGAAGGACAGTTGTCGCACAAGTCACCTATGGAATCCTTGTCTGCATCTTCCTGTCCTGCGTTTGAGATATAGTCACAATTATCTGATTTATCGAGAATGCCGTCACCGTCACTATCTACGGGTTCACAAACATCGCCTGTCCCGTTGAAATCTGAATCGAGCTGATCATTATTTGCGTCATATACGCAGTTGTCGCAGACATCACCGACTCCGTCTTTGTCATCATCGGCCTGATCGTTGTTCGGGATCGTCGGGCAGTTGTCAGCCACATCTCTTATTCCGTCTTTATCAGTATCGACAAGAAGCACATCGTTTTCACAGACATCGCCGATTCCGTCACCATCTGAATCTGTCTGTTTCCTGTTCGCATGGAAAGGGCAGTTGTCGCATGCGTCGCCTTTTTTATCGTTATCGGAATCGAGCTGATCGACATTTTTTACATCAGTACAGTTGTCAACGCAGTCCATGAGACCGTCACCATCTGTATCAATATCAAGAACATCACATCCGCAGATGCCGGGCTCTGTCTTTTCAATGTTATCCGGGCAGAGGTCTATAATGTCCTCATCGGTAACTACTGTGTCTTCATCGGCAGTTTCATCTGTCTTGTCATCCGGGATGATCTCATCTGTGTCAGGTTCATTGTCTGTTTTAACATCATCGGTCTTTTCAGTATCTTTGTCAGGTGTTATGGAATCATCAGGTATTGTGTCATCGGGAAGGTCATCTGTGACCTCGTTGTCCGTCACATCCACGATGTCGTCTGTTTTTGATTTTTTTCCGTCATCACATGAGATGATGAAAAAAAGTACCGCAATAAGTACAATAAACTTTGTGTTCATAGCAACCCTCTTAAATTTATTTAAGTAAAACATTAAAAGTTTCGCGACATTCTAAATTCGCCTCTTTGAAATGTCAAGTGTAAAAATGTGACATATCATTACAGCTAATTGACTACCATGAAGTATTGTGGTATTACTCAGGGCCGTTTTTAGTTTTTTTAGTTTTTTTAATAAATTGCGAGGTTGTTATGAAAGATTTCATGGTCAAAGACATTTCTCTGGCAGGGTTCGGTCATAAAGAAATAGAGCTTGCAGAGATAGAAATGCCGGGACTGATGTCTCTCGTTAAAAGATACAGTGCGGAAAAACCGCTGAAAGGTGCAAGAGTTACCGGAAGTCTGCATATGACGGTTCAGACAGCGGTGCTTATAAAGACCCTTGCTGCTCTAGGAGCTGATGTAAGGTGGGCGAGCTGTAATATTTTCTCCACGCAGGACCATGCCGCGGCCGCTATTGCAGATATGGGTGTTCCGGTTTTTGCATGGAAAGGTGAAACACTTGAAGAGTACTGGGACTGCACCCTGAAAGCTCTGTCATTTCCCGGCGGGCTCGGACCCGATCTGATCGTGGACGACGGAGGAGACGCAACCCTTCTTATTCACAAGGGATTCCAGTATGAGAACGACCAGTCAATATTTGACGGCGGAACAGACAACAGGGAAATGGGGATAATAATTGATCTCATTAAAAAAGAATATGTTAAAGACAGTACAAAATGGCATAGAATGGTCAAAGATATCAAAGGTGTGAGCGAAGAGACCACAACCGGTGTCCACAGGCTGTACCAGATGCTTGAGAAAGGGGAGCTTCTTTTCCCTGCCATAAATGTCAACGATTCTGTAACAAAATCCAAGTTCGATAACCTTTACGGATGCCGCGAATCGCTTGCTGACGGCCTTAAAAGGGGAACAGACATAATGGTAGCCGGAAAAATGGTCGTCGTCTGCGGTTACGGAGATGTCGGAAAAGGGTGTGCAAGGTCGATGTCAGGTTTCGGTGCAAGGGTCGTTGTTACCGAAATAGACCCGATATGCGCTCTTCAGGCCTGCATGGAAGGTTTCGAAGTAAGGACCGTCGAAGAGGTCATTTCTGAAGGTGATATATTTGTAACAGCTACCGGCAACTGTGATGTAATAACAGTCGATCATATGAAAAAGATGAAGAATATGGCCATAGTATGCAACATAGGCCATTTCGATAACGAGATACAGGTAGATGCTCTGATGGCTCTTCCCGGCATTAAAAAAATAAACATAAAGCCTCAGGTTGACAGGATCCAGTTCCCTGACGGGCATTCGATAATACTTCTAAGCGAAGGAAGGCTTGTCAATCTGGGCAATGCGACAGGTCATCCCAGCTTCGTAATGAGCAATTCATTCACAAATCAGGTTCTTGCTCAGCTTGATCTCTGGAAGAACAGGTATGAGCTCGGAGTATACCGTCTTCCGAAACATCTTGATGAGGAGGTAGCAAGGCTCCATCTCGAAAAACTCGGTGTATCACTTACCCGTCTTTCTGAAAAGCAGGCAGGTTACATCGGTGTCCCCGAAAACGGACCGTACAAGCCCGACCACTATAGATATTAATTTGACTTTTTAGTAGAAACAGCGTAATTTTATTGCAATATTTAGAGGACATCCATGAACGCGATCGCCTGGTTTCAGAATAGTTTCAACAACGGAGAGCTCTTTTTTTATATTATCCCGGTATTTCTTTTCATAATATTACTGATCGTAATTATATTTCCTGATAAAGAGGAAAAAAAACCTGTTACTGAGAACGATAAAAAGCCTGAGCCTGAAGTTTCTTTCGCAGGAAGACTGACGATAGATCTGACAAAAGGATCTGACAGGAATGATATCCAGCTGGAACTTGAACCCGTAGCTCCCGGTGTCGAACAACCTGCTGAAGAACCTGTGATACAGTCTACAGTTGAACCTGTTGTCATATCTGAGACCCCTTTTACAATGGCAAAAACGCTTGAAAAGACAAAGGTGGGTTTTATTTCAAGACTTATGGGACTTTTCAGGAACTCTGTAGTCGATGATGCGCTCATAGATGAACTAGAAGAGATCCTTTATACGGCTGATCTCGGTGTTACCACCGTTGAATGGCTGATGTCCGAGGTGAGGGCCGCAAAAGGTTCCTTTAAAAGCGGTGACGATGTCAAACTTTTTATAAAAGAGAAGATCAGGACAGTCCTCCGTGAAGTCCATCACGGTATTCCTGATAGAGAAGTAAGACCTGTAATTTACTTGATGGTCGGAGTGAACGGTGCCGGAAAGACGACAACAATTGGCAAGCTGGCCTCGAAGTTCACTTCTCAGGGCAGGGTATGCGTTCTTGCCGCGGCCGATACATTCAGAGCGGCGGCTGTAGAGCAGCTGAAGATCTGGGGTGAAAGGACAGGATGCACTGTGATCAGTGACAGGGACGGTGCGGACCCTGCATCGGTAGCTTATAACGCTGTTTCAAGTGCAGCCGGCAGGAATGCTGATATGGTCATAGTTGATACGGCCGGAAGGCTTCAGAACAGGGTCAACCTTATGGAAGAGCTCAGCAAGGTGAAAAGAGTGATAGCAAAGGCGAGAGATAACGCTCCTGACGAAACGATCCTCGTTGTTGATGCGAACAACGGGCAGAACGCTCTGTCACAGGCAAAACAGTTCGGTGAATCTGTTGACATAACAGGCATGATCGTGACAAAACTTGACGGAACGGCTAAAGGGGGAGTGATCATCGGAATAGCTAAAGAGCTTAAACTGCCGGTATATTTTATCGGAACAGGTGAATCTGCTGATGATCTCAGACCTTTCGATCCTGATGATTTCGTGGAGGCGCTTTTTTCATGACAAAGATCGCTATCAATGTTAAAACCCTTGAAAATTTCAGAGAGACTTTCATCAGTAACACAAAAAACAATGAAGTTTCCGTGCCGTTGAAGATGGTGGGCAGTGCGGCTGAAATATCGACGGGTGATGCTGTAGAGCTTGTTCTGACAGTTCAGGATGCTCAGAGCACTCTTGATCTTTCAGGAATTGTTAAATGGAAAAGGATGAAGGATATCAATGTTCCGGGCAGACATATTCCTGCCGGTATAGGAATAGAGTTCGATGAAGTTTCAATGGAGCTTCTTAAGCATCATTTCAAAGAGATGTCTGATGAGCTGAGCAACATTGATGAGGACATGGCCGGAGGAAACTACATCAAGGTCAGGTCTGACATAGCTGAAAAGTACAAGATAGATTTCAAGAAGAACGATTTCAGTGAAAAGAGGGCGCAGCCGAGAATTTCTGTCACGATCCCTGTCGAGATATTCATCAGGAACATGACAAAGAAGTTCAAGACACTTGACATAAGCCTGCTCGGAATGTGCATTGCGACTGATGAGGTGCTTCCTGTCGGTGAGGAGATACTCATAATTTTCAGTGAATCAGAGTTCGGAAAGCAGTTCCTTCTCAAAGGTGTAATACTCAGGAACATTCCGGATAAAGTTGATAAAAAGAAAAATGTCTCTGTCGGTATCGAATTCCTTTTCGAGGATGAGAGACAGAAAAAAGAGCTCATGAAATTCATCATAAAAAAAGCATGATATACCTTGTAAAAGAATCGCTCACGATCAATGACGGTTATATAACTGTTTCTGAGGATGAAGCAAGGTATCTCCTGAAGGTGAGAAGACTTAAAGCTGGTGCTTCAGTGCATTTTTCGACACTCGGTGTGGTCTATGAGACAAAGCTTGAAATGCACGGCAGGGAACCGAAATTCCTGATAATTAGAAAAGAAAATCCTCTCACTTCAAGTTCTAAGATAATAGTCGCGATCGCTATCGGTGATATAACTGCTGTTGAGGAATCCATCAGGAACGGTGTGGAAGCGGGTGCGGATGAGTTCTATCTTTTCAGGTCGGAGCTGTCCAACAACTCGGTTTCCTATATTGAAAAGAAAATGAAACGGCTGTCGACGATCGTCGTATCCGCGGCCTCTCAGGCAAGAAGAGGGCATCTGCCCGAGATAAACATAGCCATTACCGAAGAGATCGCCAACCTCGAAGGCGACCACATTGTCATTCATCCGTATTCTTCCGAAAATCTTATGAATTACAGGATCGGAACTAATACCTCCAAAATACTCTGGATAGGGCCTGAGGGCGGTTTCACAAAGAATGAAATAGATTTCTTTAATTCAAGGAACTTCCGCATTTTTTCCCTGAAAACCCCGATCCTCAGGATGGAGAACGCTGTGACAGTACTTACTGCGTTCATAAAAAATCTGAGCAATTAAAAGAATATTAGCAACTTGTAACTGATTTTTTATGTCATATTTTCCGTAAAACAGTTTTCAGGATTTTAAATGAAAAGAGTTACTTTAATTTGTATCATTTTGTTCGTTTCATCCATTTATTGCGAAAATTATCCCGGAATCAGTCCAGAATTCAGTATATCCGTTCCTGTTTTTGGCACTGCTTCAGGAGATCAGAGAAATCCGGCGATTGCTTTTGATGGGGAGAATTATCTGGTTGTCTGGGAAGATATGAGGGATGAGATTTATGGTGAGACATCATATCATATCTACTGTGCCAGAGTTAATGGAAAAGGAGAAGTGATTGACAAAGCCGGGATCAGATTGTCTGATTATGCGGAGTCTGCAAATCCAGCTGTAGCCTTCGATGGAGAAAATTATTTAGTTGTATGGTCTAGCTGGGATTCCTATATAAACGGCAGAAGAATATCAAAAAACGGAGAAGTTCTGGATGAATACGAAATAGATATAAGTGAAAAACAGGCAAACTGGGAAGCAAAAGTTGATCCGGCTGTTGTTTTTGACGGTACGGATTATCTTGTTGTCTGGAACAACAAAGACATGATTAGTGCTGTTAAAGTAAGAAAGACCGGAGAACCTTTCACCAATGTTTTTACAATAAGAGCGGTGCCTCAGAGTGATCAAATTCAAAAGCCTGTAGTTGCTTTTGATGGTGAAAATTATTTTGCAGTTTGGATTGAAAAAACATCTTCAGGCAATGTTCTAAATGGAACACGGATAGGAAAAAACAGACAGGTATTTAATGATAATATAAATATAAGCAAATATGTGGTGAGAAATTATTCCGGTCCGGATATTCTTTTCGATGGATCTGTTTATTTTGTTGTATGGGAAGATGTCCGTAATTCGAATATTGATATTTACGGAACCAGAATTTCAACATCAGGAAAAGTACTGGATAGTAACGATATAGCTATTAGCTCAGCACCGGATGTGCAGAGCAGCCCTGAAATTGTTTTCAATGGTACTGATTATTTTGTTATCTGGTCGGATTACCGTAATACGAGCAGTCATGATATTTATGGTGCCCGTGTGGCAGGAGATGGTGCTGTAATTGATAAAGAAGGTATCCCGATAAGTGATAAAATAACTGAGCAGAATACTCCGGTGATATCTTTTGACGGTAAAAATTATCTTGCCGCATGGGAAAGCGGAAGCGACATTTACGGTATACGGATCTCCCGTGACGGTGACTTAATCCCAACAAGTCCGTCGCAGAATATTCTTTCCGGAATATCAGAAATACCAATCAGTTCAGGAATGTATGGACAGTTCAGCCCTGATATAGTATTTGACGGGAAAAATTATTTTGCGGTCTGGATTGAGAGCAGAGATGGCGATAATGCTGTTTACGGTTCAAGAATCACTAATAATGGCTTGCTTCTTGATGGAGATGGAATCCTTGTCGGAGAAAGTGCAATCTTGGGAAAAAAACCATCTGTCGCTTTTGACGGTACAAATTATCTTGTTGTATGGGCAGGTTATCCTGACCAGTCAACAGGTATATTGGAAAAATATGAATCAACTCTAAAGGGTGCCAGAGTCAGTAAAGAAGGAGAGTTGCTTGATAAAACTGCTTTTAATATTGCTCCGTTGACGATTGGTTTTGATGACCAGAGTCCTGAAGTTGTTTTTAACGGATCCAGTTTTATGGTTGTCTGGATCACCAATGTTTGTGGATGTACGGTCTATCCGCATGGTAATTATGTCTATTATTGTGATCCACTTATAAAAGGGGCGAATGTATTAAAAGACGGTAAAGTGCAGCTGACTTCTGAATTTGAGATTGAAGATGCATATGTTTCAGGAATAGCCTGCGGAAAATCGAACTGTTTAATTGTGTGGAAAAAAGGTTCAGGGATAACAGCCGCGCTATTTTCTAAAGATTTTACCAGAATCAGTTCCGATGAAATCAAGATTGCAGGATCAATTCAGCTATATCCTTCTTCTGTGATATATGACGGGACAGATTATATTATAGTGTGGAGTGATACTTCATGGGAAAATGATTATGATCTTGGAATATCAAGGATTACTCAAGAAGGTGAAGTGAAAGACATTGTGTTGACGATCAGTACTGCAACAAATAATATTCCTGAGTCAAGAGAAATTGTATTTGACGGAAAAAATTATTTTGCTGTCTGGCAGGGTCGGAATGAAAGAGGTGACTACAGTCTTGATATTTTCGGTTCATTCATGTCTGAAGAAGGGATAATGCTGCGTGAAGATGATGTAATAATTTCATCTGATGAACAGCTGGAAATCTCTCCGGCTGTTGCATCATCCGGTGATGGAAAGTCACTTATAGTCTACCAGCATTTCGATAACCGAAAGAATTATAATGCTTACCGTATTGCAGCAAGGTTTGCCGATCCCGATTTAAATGCTTTTTCTGACTGGGATAATGCAGAACCTGACGAAGAAAACGAAATACCGGAAATTGATGAAGATAAAGATGTTGACACTATTGATGATCAAGATGTTTATATGACAGATTCAGAAGATAATGAAAGAGAACCTGATGACGCAATAGAAATTGACGAAGATCTGGGAATGGATAATGATAGTGTAATTTCAGAAAAGCAAAGCAATGGATGCTCCTGTGCCGTGGTTTATTAACAAATAGAATGATGCTGATGATAATGAGTAAAGTAGTGAAGATGACATTTTTAATAATAATTTCGCTTATTGTGAATTCGTGCGGTGGAGATAAAAAAGAGAGGATTTCTGCCGGAGTATCGGCACCTTTTGATCTCGGAAGTGTAATGGATCAGGTTCATTTTGCTTTTCGCTCTGATGGTGATCTTTTCGTCGGTGGAGATATTAATTACTCTGT
>JAKLDO010000026.1 GCA_022703485.1 bacterium | reverse complement strand
TTCAGAACAAAAACCAATCAATAAAACACAAACCTCAGACTAGAGTCAGTAAAAATTTAGAATCGAACGATTTAGGATTTATATATTTGTGATACACCAATTATTGATTTATTCTACAAGATGCGAAAAAAATGCAATCAGATCTTATTTTTGAGGTAAACCCTTGAATCCAGATATGTTTTTATCTTTTTAATGAACTCGTAAAAAGCCGCTGCATCTTCTTTTGCAATAACGGCTCCCTTCTGTTCAGCCCTGGCTTTCAGAGTAAGCAGATTTCCATTCAGAGAAAGCTCGCTGCTGATAGTGAAAACATCCTTGAAAATAAACTTCTCACTTGCCGGCATATCAACGATCTGCATATTTTGAGGGAATTCAATACTTATCTCGGTCTCCTTCACATCAGGAGCGCCGATGTAAATATCGGTCTTTCTTCCCTCTTTTCTGTCATATTTGAAATAAGGGATATTAAAATCCGAAATGAACGGTGAAAATGACATGGTGCCGCCTTCCTCGCAAAATCCCGGCTTAACATCGGATCTGAAAGATATCGTGTACCCTCCTGTAACAGTATCCTTTTTTCCCGACACATCTTTCACTTCATTAAACGGATAAAAATCATTTATATATGACCGGAATCTGTCATTCTGGTCTTTCTTTGAGTAATTCTGCATTATCTTTTCATTGTAAACGGCATCTTCATAAAATCCTGTAACCGAGAAATCAAGAGCGGCTGAAGATCTGTCAGTGATCTTTAGCTTTATATCTTTTCTGTATTTAACATGGTCGACCTTATGTTCAAAAGAAGCAGTTTTTATTAGGTTTTTCACCCCTTTCTCTTTTATGACCAGTACCAATCTGTCTGAATCACCGAAAGGAAGCTCGCCCACAGGATATGCGTCTGTGGTCCCGTCAGCCCATACATAGCTGTTCTCTTTTCCGGGATAATGAATTCTCACTATCATATGATCGAAATAACTGTCTGGAAGGTCAGGATAAATTACACTGTTCACATCTCTCACTCCAAGGACCACCGGATCTGCATTAATACCGACAACCTTTAAAAGAGCCATTATAAGAATTGTTTTGTCTTTACAGTCACCGTGCCCCCGTCTCAGGATCTCATCCGGTTTATTTGGAAGGAACCCGTGACCGAAATCTACATGAATTGCATCATAAGGAAGCTTCTGAACAAAAGTTACAATATTGTATATCTTTTCATCGGCATTCTTTGCCGTCTTTGTGAGCTCCTCCGCTTTTTTAACGATTGTTTCATGCGGTTTTTTGCCGAAAAGATCTTTTATTTTATCCTTGTAATACCATATTGAAAACTCTCCCCATGTCTTCCAGCCCGACAGATCGAATTTAATATATTTTCTGTCAAATATGCCCACTTCGGAAAAGGCTTCTCCTTTATAAGGCGCTATGTTTGAGAATTCCCATTTAAAAACATAGTCCCCCATCTTTTTACTCTTTTCTGGCTCGACACTGTTTTCAAAATTGAATGGTGTGTATCTCCAGTTCCAGCCGAGATCCTCCTCCTCTATCATCCAGTCAGGAAATGATATGGTTTTTGAAGTCTTCATAACAGGAACACTTCTCTGGACAAACCAGTTCTGGTCCACTCTGCTTCTCTTAGAGATAACAAAATAATTTATGACAACGACATCTCCGTTTTCCAGCGCAGGTATAGGATATGTTATTTGCCATGATTCTTCCTTATGCTTAAACCCTGTTTTAATACTTTTTTCGATATACAAGTCCTTTTCAGAAAGATGGAACTTCCTGCCGTCTGGCTTATATGTTGTCACAGAGAATGATCTAACCTCATCATCTTTCATGAAAAACTGTTTGAGAATAGCATGGTTACTGCTGTTTTTCATATATTTATGGACCGTCTGCCCTTTTATATAAGCCTCTATGCCGACACCGCGGACATAGTCGACATCTATGTCTTCGTGGTCATATACCACAAAATAGTCATGCTCTGGATATTCCTTTTCACCTGGAAGGTTCATTATGTTAATGTTTTCAGGTATTTTATCATTTTTTTCTATTGATACAGGGATAGCATAAAGACTGGAAAAAAAGAACATTGCCAATACAGCGGATATCGAATTCATAAAGTATTTCATTTTTCACCTTCCTTTTTTTCAAAGACGATGCTGTATTCCTGCCTTCCTGTGTTGTATAGAAATTCTGAATACTCCTTTTCCTTTTCAGCGGGAACAAAGTTTTTGAGGTAGGATATACTGTATTTTCTGTAATATTTCCCCCCTTCAGGCATTAAATCCGTTTCTGTTTTAATTATTTCACCAAGTGAAACATCGTACTTTCTCTTATCCGGATCTGAAAAACTGAAACCTTCCGGAAGAGTGAGTTCAAAAAGAACTTCAATATTTCTCAGTCTTCCTATGTAAATATCACTTGTTCTTTTCTTTTCAGACCTGAAAAGAGGTCCCCAGAACCCGAACTGTGAAATGGTCTCGGCAAAATAATATCTGTCAGTACTTTTTATCACCGGCGGTGTCATTTCAGCTTTTAATTTCACAGTTACTTCATTCCGGTCCTCATCTGTTTTTATCTCATACCCGGAAATGTCCACAATGTCAGCCCTTGAAAAAACATACTCTGACAGACTCTCTCTGACTTCATCTGAGTTCATATCATTAAGTTTAGCAAATCTTGAATAGATCTCATTCCTTGCCTTTATTGTCACTTCTACTTCTGCCTTATCCAGAGATATCATTTTTATTTTTATATCCTCTCTGATCTCAGGCTCCTGCTCACTTCTATAAAGCGGGGTCTTAATTAATGCTTTTTTAATCTCCTTTCCGATGACAAGTGCAGCGGTGTCTGAATTCCTGTTGGACTGGAAAAGCGGCGGATTATATTTCTCCTCCGGATCTAGATAGAGCCATCCGTTTTCATTTTCAGGGTCTTCACATCTCACGATCATCCTTGAAAGGAACATTACTGCAGGAAAGTCTTCCACGAGTCTGGTATTGTTACGGTCGTTCAGATAAACGAGTTCGGATTTTATTCCGGCTTCCATAAGCATGGCGTAGAGGAGCAGAGACCTGTCCCTGTCATTCCCTTTGCCGAGTTCAGCCGTCTTTGAAGGAGGAAGAACATCAAACTGATCTATATATCCGTTCTTGATATTGTCATCTGTCAGCTTTCTGACATAATTGATAATGCCTTTGATCTTCTGTTTTTCATTCAAACCGCCGCTGACAGCGTTATACACTGCGTTCCGTACTATTCCGCTATCCGAACCCGAAAGTGCCGGAGCTATACTTCTATTGAAATAATAGGAAGACAGATCATTCCACGAATCAAACCGGCTCACTGAAAAAAGAAGAGACCGTATCCCTTCCGAAGCATATTCCGTCATTGAATCGCTCTTCCTTTCCGGCAGGTCCTTTTCAACAAGAGTGATCTTTATAAACCCTCCTGATGAACTTTCTGTCAATGCTCCGCTTTTTCCATTCAAGTATTTATAACGGAGATTCCATGCACTTCCTTCATTAATGAAAAAACCGTCCCTGTATTTAATATTTATCTCCCGTCTCAAAACAGGGATCGTATCATCTATGTTTTGAAGGGCCACATTGAATGAATCAGATTCTCTGTATATAAATTCATACTCCTTATCGACAATGTCACCATCCTCAGCATTGATATCAGAAAAAACTATGCTCGTTTTTTCCTTTTTCTCGCCCTGATACATGAACGAAGATGTTGTCATGAAAATGTCCTTTTCAGGTATGTGCTTTATCTCGCCGTTCTTTTTTATGAGCCTTGCAGAAACAGATGCTATTTTTGAATCACCATCGATCCTTATCCTGTTCTGTTCAGAATATGTTTTAGCTTTGAATATTTTCTTCACGACCCTTGTTTTTATATTTACCACTATTTTACCATCCTCGATACCTGCGATCTCATAATCAGTTCCGTAAAAAAGAATAACCGCGTTACTGTCCGGAAATCTTTCCTGCGTCACATTTGAATGGTCAGACATTGAAGCAGGATAATTATTTATCTGTCCCACCTTAAAATCAAATGTCGAACATGAAATAAAAAGAAAAAGAAACAAGAAAGACAATTGCTGGCTTCTGAATAGCATTAATTCCTCCTGCAAGTAAAAAAATCAGACGCTTTAATATACAACTTTTTGAGCTAAAATTAAAATTTTTCACCTCAGAAAACATGGAAAACTTCCAAAATATTTTTTAAATGCTATTAGTTTCTGGTACTAATGTTGTTTTTTACTATTGGCCGGATGGAGATACGGATGGAAAAGATCATTTCAAATCAAGTAATTGCGCCAGACATTCACCGCATTGTAATTACAGCTCCCCAAATCGCAAAGACATGGAATCCCGGACAGTTCCTTATCATTCATTTCAGCGAGAACAGTGAAAGGATACCTCTTACGGTATGCCTCTGCGACAGACAGAAAGGTGAGATAACCCTCATCGTCCAGGCAATTGGTCCCGGAACAAAAGAGATATGCTCAGCCAGACCAGGAACAGAGATAAGAGATGTGGCAGGACCTCTGGGAAAACCGACGGAACTTCACAGTGATCTTAAAAATGTCCTTTTCATTTCGGGCGGCATAGGTATCGCCCCGCTCCTTCCTGTAATTGATGAACTTCACGGAAGAGGCGTAAAGATAACGACACTCATGGGAACAAGAAGCCGCAACACACTGATCCTTGAAAACGAGGTACTATCGAAGTCTGACAATGTCATGGTATCAACTGATGACGGAACTTACGGAACGCACGGGCTTGTAATATCACTTGTGAAAGAAGCCGTTGAGAAGTACGGCCCGTTTGACAGGGCTTTCATCGCAGGACCTACAAGAATGATGGCTGCATCGGTCAGTGAAGTTCAGAAATTCACCATACCGTCGACAGTAAGCCTCAATCCTATAATGATAGACGGGACAGGAATGTGCGGCGGATGCAGAGTGACCGTTGGAGGAAAAACAAAGTTCGCATGTGTCGACGGTCCTGAGTTCGAAGGCGACCTCGTTGATTTCGATAAGCTCACAAAAAGACTTTCGACATACAAAGATCCGCATACCTGCAGAATAGACAGCAACAGATAACCGCAGAAGGAGAATATAATGAAACCGTCTGATAAAATTGCAATTCCTGTACAGATAATGCCTTGCAGAGCTCCGGAAGAAAGAAAAAAGATAATGGACGAAGTTCCTATCGGATACACTGAAGAAATGGCCGTAACAGAGTCCATGCGCTGCCTTCAGTGCAAAAACGCCCCATGTGTAAAGGGCTGCCCCGTCGGGATAAACATTCCGAAAGCGCTCGAACTGACCGTTGAAAAGAAATTTTCCGAGGCTCTTGCCGTAATGAGGGAAAGTAACTTCCTTCCTGCTATATGCGGCAGAGTCTGCCCGCAGGAAAGCCAGTGTCAGAAGGAATGCACTCTCGGTAAAATGAAGAACGGGACCATTCCTCCTGTTTATATAGGAAACATTGAAAGGTATCTGGCTGATAACTACTCGGACCATGTGAAAAAAGCACAGAAAGCTTCTCCGACCGGAAAGAAGATAGCTGTGGCTGGAAGCGGTCCCGGAGGACTGACTTGTGCAGGTGAACTTGCTGCAATGGGACACGAGGTCGTTCTTTTCGAAGCTCTTCACGAGCCGGGCGGAGTTCTAGTTTATGGCATTCCAGAGTTCAGGCTTCCCCGCTCAATCCTTAAAAAAGAGGTCTCCTTCCTTAAAGAAATGGGAGTCGATTTCAGGATGAACACTATCGTCGGCAAGACTGTTCCGGTAAGTGAAATACTTGATGAATATGATGCGCTTTATGTCAGCACAGGGGCCGGAGTGCCGGGGTTTCCTGGAATTCCGGGTGAAGATCTGCCGGGTTCTTATTCCGCAAATGAATATCTAACGAGGGTGAATCTCATGGGGGCATGGCGACCGGGTGCAAGGACTCCGGTATCGGTCGGTGATGTGACTGTTGTCATAGGCGGAGGAAATGTCGCGATGGATGCCGCAAGGACCGCTCTGAGACTTGGAAGTAAGAAGGTCGTTGTCGCCTACCGCAGGCTGAAAGAGGATATGCCGGCTCGAATTGAAGAGATCCACCACGCGCAGGAGGAAGGCATAGAGTTCAAGTTCCTTATTTCGCCTGAAGAAATAATGGAAAGTGACAAAGGAAGGGTCGGAAAGATCCTTTTCAGGGAAATGAGAATTGAAAAAGACCCGAATGGAGGAAGGAACAAAATATTCAACACCGATAAAACATCCATCATGGAATGCGATGTCGTCATTTTCGCGACAGGAAGCAGTCCCAACCCGATAGTTTCATCGAACTGCAGAGATCTTCATGTGAACAAATGGGGCGGCATCATCGTCAACCCCGACACCATGCAGACATCAGTCCCCAAGATATTTGCAGGCGGAGACGCAGTCAGCGGAGCCGCAACCGTAATCCTCGCAATGTCAAACGGCAAGACCGCCGCAAAATATATCAATGAATTCGTGATGAAATAAAAGGTCTTACTCGAACCCTCATCCCCGCCTTTCGACAAGCTCAAGGCAGACCTTCTCCCTTTCAAAAAGGAGAAGGTTCGTGATGAAAACTAAAAACAACTTTTTTATTTGCTTTTCGTTATACTACTGTGTCGGACGATTACAAATGAGGTTTTTATGAAGTATCTGATATTTGCCATTATACCATGGCTCTTTGTTTCTTGTTTTCCTTCTGAGCCGCCATGTTGTTTGGAATGGACTGAAGAAGAATATACAATCGAAAATACTGACGAAGAATCTGTTGAAGTCGAACAGTATGAACACGGAGAACATTTTTCAATCAAGGTGGTTGATGTTTTTGATGGAAGCGATGCTTTTTCTGACATTTTCTTTTTTGATGATACCGGCAATGTTTTCTATACAAAAAAAGGTTCGACAGGTGACTCTGAAAAGGTACTTGTTAAAATGGATCAGCAAAATGAACTTTTATGGAAACATTCTATCATTAACGACCAGAGCGGAGAGATCTATATAAGTTCCTATGCATATGAACCTGCTAGCGGAACTGTTTTTATCGCAGGTACTGTTTATGAAGAACATGTAAAATATTTTATTGCCAAAATTGCTGAAAGCGAGTCTGATTCATGGCTAAGATCATGGGGAACAGAAGATAAAGAACACAGATTCGGAACAATTACTTCAATTGCTCTTGACAGTGAAGGAAATGCTTTCGTAACAGGCCACACATCAGGAACTTTTGAGAATAATGACGCAGGAAACCCATCATCAGAAACCGCATCTGACGGATTTTTAACAAAATTTGATATTTCAGGTAATTTGTTGTGGACGAAACAGTCAGGAAAATCATTTTCAGATTTTTACAGCGAAGTTGCAATCGATGAAAATGACAATATTTACTTAACAGGAAGTGAAAATATCATTGATCCGGTTTCAATGAACGCAGGAACAAATATGTTCATTTCAAAATTGACATCAGGTGGAAAACAGATCTGGAAAAAGATTAGCAGGCATGAAAATGAGGTTATTTCCGGGGGACATCTCGCATTTATTGAAAATGATATTGTTTTTTTTGGATCGCGCTGTGTTTTCACAACTCTTAACGGTGAGGCATTCTGCTTTCCTCAACCTTTTCTTAGAAGATATAACCCTGACGGAAAAATAATATGGGAAAAAAGATGGAGAGGAAAAAGCAGCAAAATATCATCAACTGAAAGCATTGATGTGACCGTAATTGAAAAGAAAATATATACTCTTCATTACACAAACGATCAGCCCGGAACGAATCCTGATGTTATGATAAGCGAATTTACAGATGCCGGTGATTATGTTCTATCTCAGATCTTTTATTACGACTGTCAGGACTATCCTTACGAAATATATTCTGTCAATAACCAGCTCATGGTCACTGGAAAAAGCAGCGCATGGATAAGAGATGGGTTGAATGCTGACTGCGGATGCGACAACTTCATACCTTTTGCGTTGATCCTTGAACCGTTAGATCAATAAGAATCAGCAAATTAAACCCGATCTTTTTATCTCCTTCTCCTTTTTGAAAGGGAGAAGGTCTACCTTGAGCTTGTCGAAAGGTGGGGATGAGGGTTCATAATAAAAAAAGGGAGCCCGGAGGCTCCCTGAAAAAACTGCATAACTCTTTAATATTACTTAAGGAGGTGTGCTTTTGAATGATAATGGGTATGAAGAAGATGATGAGCCTTGTGGCTGTTCGGCTTGCCGAGGAACTCTTTGTAGATCTGTGCAACAGCCGGGCTGTCATGCGACTTTCTGAGCTCTCTGCTCTCGTCTTCTTTGTATATTGCAGCCGCTCTCTTCGCCTTGATCTCCCATGATGTCGGTTTTGCCTGACCGCCGCCGCCTATGCAGCCGCCGGGACAGCACATAACTTCAACAAAATGATATGTCTTCTCGCCTGCTTTGACTGCATCAAGAAGCTTTCTTGCAAGACCTGTCGAGCTTGCAACTGCGACTTTTACTGTAACACCTTTAAGGAATTCGTATCCCGGAGCTGTCTTTGTGATGGTCACATCTGCTTCCTTGATTCCCTTGAGTCCGCGGACAGGAGTGAAATTAAGGGTGAGCGGATCGCCTGTGACAAGTTCATATACAGTCCTGAGAGCCGCTTCCATGACACCGCCGGTATTTGCAAAAATGTCAGCCGCACCGGTGGAAATGCCCATAGGATCGTCAGGTTTTATTTCAGCAAGTTTGTCGAAATCGATGTTTGCAGCCTTGATCATCTTTGCGAATTCCCTTGTTGTAAGGACCACATCGACATCCTGATAGCCGCTTGAAACCATTTCAGGTCTTTCACATTCAAGTTTCTTTGCTGTGCAGGGCATCATCGAGATGACCTTTATCTTGGAAGGATCGATACCTGCTTTTTCAGCATAGTATGTCTTTGCAAGCGCACCGAACATCTGCTGCGGAGATTTGCAGGTTGAAAGGTTCGGAAGAAGTTCCGGATAGAATGTCTCTATGAAGTTGATCCAGCCCGGAGAACATGATGTGAGCATCGGGAAAGCGACATCCTTTGCACCGTCTTTTATAGCTCTTGTAACTCTGCCGAGGAATTCAGTACCTTCTTCAAGTATTGTAAGGTCGGCTGTGAAATCTGTATCCATAGCCTTGTCGAAACCTACTTTCTTTATAGCCGCGAACATCTTGCCTGCGCTGAGGTGTCCCTGTTCAAGCCCGCAAGCTTCACCGAGACCCGCTCTTATTGCAGGAGCAGTCTGAACGACAGTGTGAATTTCAGGATCATCAATGAACGACCATGCAACTTCTGTATCGTCCCTTTCTGTGAGAGCGCCGACCGGGCATACATTTATGCACTGGCCGCAGGAGATGCAGGAAGTTTCTGCAAGCGGTTTTTCCATTGTGGTCATAGCCATTTTGTGATATCCGCGACCTGCCCATTCAAGAGCGTTGACAGTCTGGATCTCGTTGCACATCCTTATGCATCTTCCGCAGTTGACGCACTTTGAAGGATCTCTCTGAACGATGAGCGATCCGTCCATCGGATGATCGAAATCGGGCTGAACTTCAAAACGGATCTCTTTAAGGTTCACTTTGTCCTGAAGTTTCTGAAGCTCGCAGTTCAGATTGCTGTCGCATCTGAGACAGTCTGTATTGTGGCGGCTTGCGATAAGCTCAACAACCATTTTACGGGCCTTTCTGAGCTCAGGAGTGTTCGTCTTAACTTTGATGCCGTCCCATACTTTAAATGCGCATGACGGCTGGAATGTGGGCATTCCCTCTATCTCAACTATGCAAACCCTGCAGTTACCTGAGTTACGGAGATCAGGATGGTAGCAGAGAGTCGGAATGTCTACGCCTGCAAGCTGTGCAGCCTGAAGCACTGTGAAATCAGCGGGTACATTTACAAGGATCCCGTCGATCGTTACTTTTACTTTATCTGACATTGTTTTACTCCATTGCTTGATCAGTTAGCTAAAATTTCACTTTTGTAGTGTTCGATCGCATCAAGTACAGGATTTATGCAAGCCTGTCCGAGACCGCAGATCGGACTCTTCTTCATAACAAGACAGAGTTCCTTCAGGAGTTCAAGATCGCTCACCGTGCCTTCGCCGAAAGCGAACTTTTCGAGGATCTCTCTTACTCTGTGTGTGCCTTCTCTGCAGGGAGTGCATTTACCGCAGCTCTCATGCTCGAAGAACTCTGCAACGGTAAGGAGATGTTCAACTATGTTCCTTGAATCGTTGCATACGAAAATGGAACCTGTTCCGTAACTGACCTTGAATTCGCAGCATCTTTCATATGTCCATACTTTGTTAAGCATTTCCGGAGTGAATATGTTGCCTGAACTTCCGCCGATCTGAGCGAATTTGATTTCGCCGTCCTTAGCACCCTTTCCGAACTTCTCGATGACTTCGGTGAAAGAGATGTTAAGCGGAGTTTCAACGATGCCGGGCTCGTTCACATCACCGGAAAGCATGAAAAGCTTTGTTCCGGGGCTGCATGCCGCGCCTATCTTTCTGAACCATTCCGAACCTTTTGTAATTATGTGCGGAACATTTGCGATCGTCTCGACATTGTTGACTATTGTGGGCTTTTTGAAAAGTCCTTCAACAGGAGGATACGGGGGTTTAAGTCTCGGTTCGCCTCTTTTTCCTTCGATAGAATCGATCAGTGCAGTCTCTTCACCGCAGATGTAAGCACCGCCGCCTTCTGCAACGCTGATATCAAAAGAGAAACCTGATTTAAGGATGTTATTACCGAGATAACCTTTCTCCTCAGCCTGCGCTATCGCCTTTCTGAGTGTCTTTATGGAATCCCTGTACTCACCGCGGACATATATGAAACCTTTTGAAGCGCCGATAGCATAAGCTGTTATCACCATGCCTTCAATAAGCTGCTGAGGATCGCCTTCCATGAGGATCCTGTCCTTGATCGTGCCGGGTTCACCTTCATCGGCATTGATAATGAGGTATTTCTGATCGGCTTTGGCATTATATGTGAACATCCATTTACGGCCGGTCGGGAAATTTGCGCCGCCCCTGCCGCGGAGACCTGAATCACTGACTGTGTCGATGATCTCTTTTCTGTCCATTTTAAGCGCTTTTTTAAGAGCTTCATAACCGCCCTTGGCAACATATTCATCAATTTTCAACGGATCGATCACGCCGATGTTTTTAAGAAGAACATTGTCGGTCGAAAGTATTTTCGTGTTATATTTCATTGCTTCCTCCTATCTGTACTTTTTGAGTATTGTGATCAATGACTCAGGTGTCACATTGCCGTAGATCTCTTCGTCGATCATGATAGCAGGAGCTGCTGTGCATGTCCCTATGCAGGCCGTCTCTTCAAGAGTGAACTTTCCGTCTTCGGTGGTTCCGCCGATCTCGACATCAAGTTCCTTCATGAGAAGTTCAGCTATTACAAGAGAACCTTTCACAGCGCAAGGACCGTCCTTGCAGAATCTTATAATGTGTTTTCCTCTGGGTGTAGTGGAGAACATCGTGTAGAAAGAAACGAAACCGTAAACTTTGTTCAACGGCATCTTTGCAAGCTTTGCAACTTCTTTCAGGGCCTCTTCCGGAAGCCAGTTTCCGCATGCTTTCTGCACTTCATGCATAAGCACCATAAAATTTCCCTTCTCGGGAGAATAATCCGCGAATATCTCGCGAATTTTTTCAAGGTTAACGCTCATTTACTCCTCCAAATTGTTACTGGTGTATCAAATCAATTGTGAAATGGTGGAACAACGCTCAGGTGTTTATAGTAAAAAAAAATGAATGTTTCAATTATTTTCAGGCTCTTTTTTTAATATATATTATAGCAAAAGGCAACAGTCTGTTTTTATTGACATTTAATATCGAATTCGGACCAAGATGTCCTGTTATTTTTCATCCATGAAAGGGTATTCGAATTTCTTCGGAGACACGAAGGATTCCTTGATGGCTCTCGGGCTTACCCACCGCAGCAGGTTCATGTGGCTTCCAGCCTTGTCATTAGTACCGCTTCCTCTTGCCCCTCCGAAAGGCTGCTGACCCACCACCGCACCGGTAGGTTTATCATTTATGTAGAAATTGCCGGCACAGTGCCTGAGCATTATCTCAGCTTTCATTATCGCTTTTCTGTCTGTGGCGAATATCGCACCGGTCAATGCGTAAGGAGAAGTACTGTCACAAAGTCTCAGTGTTTCCTCGAACTTATCATCGTCATATACATAGACTGTCAGCACCGGGGCAAAGATCTCCTCTTCCATTGTTATGAAACGGGGATCATATGCCTCAACTATTGTCGGACGGACGAAATAACCTTTGGAATCATCTCCGGTACCGCCTGCAATTATCCTTGCATCACTGCTCCCTTTTGCTTTTTCAATATAACCCATTGTGGTGTCAAAGCTCTTCTGATCTATCACCGCACCCATGAAGTTCGTGAAATCGCAGACATCACCCATTTTTATGCTTTCAGCCATATCCGCCATGATCGAAGAAAGTTTTTTCCACATTGACCTCGGCACATACATTCTTGAAGCCGCTGAACATTTCTGACCCTGATACTCAAAAGCTCCCCTTATCGCCGCCGCCGCGACTTCATCTGCATCGGCGCTGTTATGCACGAAAATGAAATCCTTTCCACCGGTCTCACCGACAGTTTTCGGATAGCTGCGGTATTTTCTGATGTTCCCTGCTATTCTCTGCCAAATAGAACCGAAAACACCGGTCGAACCCGTGAAATGAATGCCTGCGAAATTCTCGGAATCTATTGCGGGATTACCGATATTACCACCATTTCCGGGAAGGAAATTTATAATTCCATCTGGAAGTCCGGCCTCTTTAAGCACCTGCATTATGTAGTAGTTCGAAAGAAGCGATGTCGATGCCGGTTTCCAGAGAACGGCATTGCCCATTATTGCAGGTGACAGCGGAAGATTTCCGGCAATCGCTGTGAAGTTGAACGGTGTCACGGCAAGAACGAAACCTTCAAGCGCCCTGTATTCTATCCTGTTCCATACACCCTGTGAATTATGTACCTGCTGAGTACGGTATATTTCCTGAAGATAGTGTGCATTGAACCTGTAGAAATCTATCAGCTCACAGGCTGAATCTATCTCCGCCTGATGGCAAGTCTTGCTCTGCCCGAGCATTGTCGCGGCGTTCATAGTGTAACGGTATCTCTGGGAAAGAAGCTCACCGGCTTTAAGGAAAATGGAAGCTCTCTGATGCCAGTCCATCTCCTCCCACTCTTTTTTCGCTTTCATTGCGGCTTCAATGGCCATGTTGACTTCCTTTTCACCGCCGAGGTGGCACACACCCAGAACATGTTTGTGATCGTGCGGACAGACAACATCAACGGTATTACCTGTTCTCACCTCTTTTCCGCCGATGATCAGCGGAATCTCGATATTCATGCCCAGCTGGCGGTCGAGCTCCTTTTTCAGAAGCATTCTCTCCTCTGTCCCCGGTGCGTAGGAAAGTACAGGTTCGTTTTCAGGCCTTGTAAGTGTAAAAATAGCATTGGATGTCATTTTTTCCTCCTTTATTTTTTAAGATCGAACTTTATTCCCTGTGCAAGCGGAAGGTCACGCCCCCAGTTTGCCGTATTTGTCTGTCTTCTCATGTACTGCTTCCATGAATCCGTTCCTGACTCCCTGCCCCAGCCTGTCTCTTTCTCACCGCCGAAAGCTCCGCCTATCTCGGCACCGCTTGTCCCGATGTTGACATTTGCTATTCCGCAGTCCGAACCCATGTGTGAAAGCCACATCTCGGAATATCTGACATTGTTTGTGAAAATGGCCGAGCTGAGTCCCTGAGGAACATCATTATTCTTGAATATGGCATCTTCGAAATTTTCATATTCAATTATGTAAAGAAGCGGTGCGAAAGTCTCGTCTTTCACTATCTTCATCTCGTTTTTCGCTTCAGCTATCGCCGGAGTAATGTAAAAACCGCCTTCAAGGCCGGGAACTTTCACAAGTTCACCGCCGTAAAGGACCTTTCCACCCTCTGCTTTCAACGATTCAATGGCCGCAAGCATGTCTTTTATGGCGGAACCGTCGACTACAGGCCCCATGTTGACATTCTCATCAAGCGGGTTTCCGATCTTTATCTGTCTGTATGCATTGATAAGAGCATTAACGAATTTCTCTTTGACCGACTTATGAATTATGACCCTTCTTGTCGATGTGCATCTCTGCCCGGAAGTTCCGACAGCACCGAAAAGGACGGCCCGGAGCGCCATGTCAAGGTCTGCATCTTCAGCTATTATAACGGAATTGTTGCCACCGAGCTCAAGAATGCTCTTTGCAAGCCTTTTTGCAAGCGACTGGGCTATCTGAATGCCCATTTTTGTGCTTCCTGTCATGCTGACAAGGGATACTCTGTGATCGTTCACTATCGCATCACCCACATCACTTCCCTTTCCTATCACCATCGAGAAGACACCGTCAAGATCATACTTGTCAACGACCGGAGCAATTATATTCTGCACTGCAACTGCCGTAAGTGGTGTCTTTGAACTCGGTTTCCATATCACGCTGTCACCGCAGACTGCGGCAAGAAGTGTATTCCATGACCATACTGCAACAGGGAAATTAAAGGATGTAATGACACCTATCACACCGAGCGGATGCCACTGCTCATACATTCTGTGCATCGGTCTTTCACTGTGCATCGTGATCCCATAAAGCTGACGGCTCAGCCCCACAGCAAAATCGGCGACATCGATCATTTCCTGTACTTCGCCCATTCCTTCCATCTTTATTTTGCCCATTTCAAGGGTGACAAGCTCACCCAGAGGCTCCTTGTAAACCCTGAGCGCCTCAGCAATCTCCCTAACTATCTGGCCTCTTTTTGGCGCAGGCATCATCCTGAATTTCAGAAAAGCTTCGTGCGCTTTTTTTGCAACGGTCTCATACTCTTCTTTTGTAGCCTGAATGACAGAGGCTATCGGTTTTCCATCAACTGGTGAATAACTTACAAGCTCGGAACCTGTGGTTTTTATCAAACCCTTTGTTCCACCTGTCGTAGCACCGTAATTTTTCTGTTTGATACCGAGTTTTGATAACAGTTCTTCTGTTCTGACCGGACACATGTTTTCCTCCTTTGCAATAACGGCAGACCGGTTCTTTTCGGAACCGACCCGTTGGTCTGACATCCATGGCTTTGCGCTTTAGGATGAAAGACTTCAGAGTTGTTAATATTTGATAGAGCTAAAAGACATCGACTATTAGCAAATCTTTGCCTGAAAGTAAATAAAAAACAGCTGGAGATATCTAGTGACCTACGCCGTGAAGCATGAGAATAAGGTGCTCAAAATTTTTCTGAAGTTCCCGTGTGTACTCGGTAACAGCTTTTACGCTTCCGGGAAGTGTGAAGACGATCGTTTTATCCATGACAGCGGCAACAGAACGGGAAATGAGGGCGGCGGGATGGGATGCTCCGTACATAAGCCTTATGTGGTCCATTATTCCGGGGATGATCATGTCTGCAAGGGAACTGACAACATCCGGAGTGATGTCTCTGGGGCCTATCCCTGTCCCTCCTGTCGTGATAACTATGTCAACGAAACCCAGTCTGTCTTTAATGAGCATATTCTTCAGAAGCTCCGGTTCATCGGGGATAATGCTTCTTTCTATCTGAAGATGCCATCTGAGGTTTGAAAAATGCTCCCGCACCATTTTTTCTATCATCGGACCGCTTTCATCCGGATATTCACCTGCAAAGGCTCTGTCGGAAAGGGTTATGATGTGAACAACCAGTTTCTTTTCGATCAATTCCACGCTCTGACCTTTATGAATGGTCCCTTCCTTTATGACCCTTGCAAAAAGACCTACTTTCGGCATTATGCACTCGCCTGTCCTCTTAAAAATTGAACAGGCATCGCCGTGACACTTCTTTCCTATCTGAGTCACTTCAAGAACGGCATCACCTATCACGAATCTGTCCAGAACAGATACTCCTGACAGATCCATTCCTTCAAGAACTATATTTTCACCGAATGCGCCGGGAGAAAGTTCAATACCTGCGGATACTGCAAAAGCATCGATAGGATCAGCTCCGAGAATGCTCACCTGCCTGTGCCATTTTCCTGCATGGGCATCATTTTCAAGACCGTCCGCAGTTATCCTGCATGACGGAACCTCCCTTTTTTCAGTCCCTTTTTTCTCTGAAATATTTATTGATCTGATAACCGCCATTCTTACAGGTCCTCCTTCTTCTTGCTGATAAGTCTGACCTCTTTTATCACCATCTCCCTGTCAACCGCTTTGCACATGTCATAAACCCCGAGCAGTGCACCGTTCACAGCGCTTAAAGCCTCCATTTCGATACCTGTCTTTCCGATGCACTTCACAGTTGCCACGGCCTTCACACCTTTACCGTCAAGCGAAAGATCGACATCTATCGAGGTTATCATCAGAGGATGGCACAGCGGAATCATCTGATGTGTCAGTTTAGCCGCCTGAATACCTGCGATCTGAGCAACAGTCAGGACATCGCCTTTTTTCATAGCATTTTCCCGAACCATTTTAACGGTTTCAGGTCTGAGCTCTATGAAACCTTCAGCCACAGCGGTCCTCAGCTGGTCAGGTTTACTCCCCACATCTACCATTTTCGCTTTTCCTTTGCTGTCAACATGGGTAAGTTTTTTCTTCATTGCTACCCTCCGAGATTATAGAACTGATGGTCTTTGCTCATGACACCTTTTTCCGGTTTGGAATATATTGCATCTGTCAGCGCTTTTTCAATGCCGAGCTCTCTCACACTGAAACCGATATCGCTAAAAAGACATGGTGTTACAATGCCGTTTGCAGAAATTCTCAGCCTGTTGCAGGAACCGCATTTCCCCCCTTCTCCTCCTGAGACCTCCCAGAATGTCCCCTTTTGAAGGTCCATTTTCCGTATGAACCTTATCTGAAGACCTTTTCTCAATGCAAATTCAGCTACAGACCTTGCATTGCTTTCATCAGGACTTGAATCTATAACCGTGTTGAGCTTTATGTTGTGAAACCCGGCCTCAAGAGCTGCATCGATCCCTTTCAGCACGGAATTGATGTCACCTCCTCTGGTTATATATGCAAATCCGGCATGGTCCATCGTATCAAGGCTGATGTTGAGCCTGTGAAGCCCTGCATTCTTAAGGTCACCGGCGAACCTGTCAAGCAGTATCCCGTTCGTGGTAAGCCCGAAATCTTTTATTCCTTCTATTTTTGAGATCTTTTCAACAAGGGTTACTATACCTTTTCTCACAAGAGGCTCTCCGCCCGTTATTCTCACTTTATCAATCCCGAAACCGACAGCGGTCTTCACCACTTCGACAATTTCGTCAAAGGAAAGGATCTCTTCGTGCTTCATGAGCTTAACACCCTCTTCGGGCATGCAGTACCTACACCTCAGATTGCACCTGTCGGTGACAGAGACCCTTAAGTAGCTGATACTTCTGTTAAATGTATCTAACACTGACTTTATCACCTTTTTTCAATGAAAGGACACCTGTATCGACCCTGAAAATGGAATCGGCTTCAGAAAGTATGTGAAAATGACCCGAACCGTGATATTTCAGCGGCAGCACAGAACCGTCGCTTTGCCTTTTTGCGGGGACCCATTCCTCTCTTTCACCTTTTCTGCGCTTGAAATCATCACAGAGAACTGTTGTCATATCAGCTCCGGCCGTTTTCATCCCGAGCATTTTCTCAATGCAGGGTCTTACCATGACCTCAAACATCACAAACACTGAAAAAGGATTCCCCGGAAGCCCGAGTACAACATCTTTCTTTCCTTTTTCGTCTTTTCTGACCGCCAGAGTCACAGGTTTTCCGGGTTTTACTGCAACAGAATCAAACTTTATCTCAAAACCTGCATCAGAAAGAGCCTTTGCCCCGAGATCGTAGTCACCCATGCTCACTCCGCCTGTTATAAGCACCATGTCGCATATTCCCGAGACGGCTTCTATCGCATTCTTTATCTGATCTGCATCATCCTTCACTATTCCTGAATATACCGGCTCTCCGCCTGCCCGGTTTATCTGTGCAATTAGCTCCCACGCATTGGCATTTCTGATGTTCTCTTCCAAAGGCGTTTCCCACGGCTCAACTATCTCATCGCCCGTCGCAATTATCCCGATACGCGGTCTTTTAATAACTTTAACTCTGTATTTTCCAAGAGAAGCAAGCGTCGCAATGATACCGGGAGTTATAACTGTCCCTGACAGAACGGCGATATCCCCTTTTTTCATATCTTCGCCGCGGATGGAGAAATTCAGAGACCTTTTATCTTTTTCAGGAATGTCAAAAGAGACATATCCGCCTGATTCACGGGAATATTCCACCATGACGACCTGTTCAGCGCCCTGCGGCATCGGGGCTCCTGTCATTATCCTTATGCAAGTGCCTGATACTACGGAATATTTAGCTTTCGAGCCTGCCGGAAGGACTTCCAGAAGCCTGAGGGTTTTCCCTGCATCTTCTATCCTGATGGCATATCCGTCAACCGCCGATCTGTCAAATGGCGGTATGTCCCTGTCAGCACTGATGTTTTCAGCAAGTATTCTTCCGGTACAATTTTCAAGTGTCACTTCTTCAAAAACACTTACTCCATTAATATTTTCAAGCACTGTCTCCAATGCTTTTGAAAAAGATATCATCGGTCTGCCAGTTTCCATGCCGCTCCCTCCAGCCTTAGATCATTGCAAACATCAGGAGTGTATTCGAGAACTCCGTCTCTCATGCCTGAAACAGTAATCATATCGGCAAATTTTTCAACAGTTTCCGCCGTTTCTTTCTTTGGTCCAGCATCATTTCTTCTAACCATGATGAAAAGGCCCGGCTTTATATAGTTTCTCGCCATGTTCGATTCACAGAGGATAGGCGCGTCTTCCGGTATCATGGACATTACTTCTGCAACCGCCTTCTGTGCTGAACTTGAGTTGCACCTCACCCAGAAAACCTTTACCGCTCCTGCAAGTTTCAGTCTTCCGGTATCTTTGTCAGGCCTCAGTTCCTTATCTTCCGTTACAGAGTAGGACTGATCTGCGTCTTCAGTCCTGTGTATTGTTATCTTGACTGCATAAACGCCTTTGCCGGCAAATTTTCTGATTATTCTTTCTGACAGCGTTGTCTTGCCTGAATGCTTTTCAAAAGCACCTACCATAAGCACTCTGTCAGAAACTATCATCTCATCTCCTGTCAAGCAGTTTGAATATCTTTTCAGCACAGACCAGTGAATTAAAGAGGTCACCTGATGCTTCGGCAACCTTTTTGAACGGTTTATAGCTTGTTTTCATCATATAAAGGAAAAGCACAGCATTGCCGGCATTGAAGTTCTGCTTGACAATCATGTATGAAAAGAACACCGAAGCCAGAGCCACACCGAGTATTCCCATGAACTCATTTGTCGGTTTAAGTATGTTTTTATTGATTATCAGCTTCACATTGTCGTTGTAGTTTTTATCAACAAGTGTACTGAAATCCTCAATTTCCTTAGATTCCAGTCCGCCTGCTTTGATCTGAGGCAGGTTCTTGATCCTGTTTTCCAGGAATGCTGTGTATTCGGCTGTGCTGTCTGTAACCGATCTTGAGCTTTTCTTGATCTTTTTTGAGAACTTTTTGATGATGATGAAAGTAAGCGGAAAAAATATAGTAGTAAAAACAGCCACTTTCCAGTTGATGATGAACATAAGCGGAATGAATATCAGCATGTAGACCATGCTTCTCACAAGCTCTATCAGTATGTTCATGAGATTGGAAAGGACCATCGTGTCATATGTCACCCTTGATATCAGATCACCCGGTTTCTCGTTTGAAAGCTCGTCCACCGGGATCATTATCAGTTTGGAGAATATCTCTTTTTTTATCCTTTTCATTATTCTCTGGTTGGCGGTCCCGAGAAAAACATCCCTGAAATAGTCGCTTGCCACCTGAATGAGATAGACGGCTGCAAAAAGACCGGCCATGATCAGCATCCCTTTCAGTATTTCATTTTCACCTTGAAGGACTGTGTTCAGAAGCACTATTTTCTTTTTTATGAAAAGCCCCGGGACCTTGAGCTTCAGAGGTATTTCGATCAGATCTTTCTGCCCGGTTGTGAGGAATTCTCCGATATTTTTGACCGAATCTGTCAGCAGTTTAAGCACGGCACCTGTGAAAACTTCGGTGAAACCTATTACAGCAGTGAGAATAAGGCCTGAGAAAATGAGCAGTTTTTCCGAAAGAATATAGGATACAAGCCTTAAAAGTGTTTTCATTTTACAGTTCCTTTTTTTCTTATTGCAGTACCCCACTGTCCCGGGTTTTCAAGCATCACCGGAAGAACAGCCTTTTTCATAAATAAAAGCGGCCTGAGCCATCCGTAATGCATGACTGTATCTTCATTCTTCGGGCTTGATCCCGACCTTTCCATTGAAATAAGTTCAATCCCTATTGACCTTAAGAATCCGGCTGTTGTAGTTTCCGGAATATCTCTGAGCTTATTTCCATTGTGTATCCATTCATTGAACCGTCCGTGCATTCCGTTATGAGTAAGCCCGACTCCGGCCGCAGAACCGATTATTCCGTCGTTTGTTCCGCCGTGACCAGAAAGATGGGCGCCTTCAGCCGCAGTGTGAGCCTCGGTCTGAGTCACTTTCTCGACAAGACATTTCTGACCGAAAGGTATCAGTTTTTCAAGAGCTTTATTGTTTTCAGAGCACACACACAAACCGGGATCGCTCCCTTCGACAAAATTTTCAGCAATATGTTCTGTTGCAGACCTGATGACAGCAGGAATGACACTTTCATCGTCAGCTTCAACAACGCAGACAAGCGAACTGTTATGTGAAGTGTAAGGAATGTCATCCCTCACAAGAAGCTGCTGCCTCACAATACTTACAAGTTTCACACCGACCGGCAGTTTATCTTCATACCACCTTGCAAGCTTCCCCGTACCTCGACCGCAGTCGATCGTATCGGTATCATCAAAAGCGACATATATTTTCATTTCGCACCTCAATAAATAAGCAAAGCTGAAAAACCTGAAAATCGTAAATTATTTAAGTGAAATTGCAAGGAATATGTAACTTCAAGTTTATGTGAAATATTGAGTCATTATAGTTTTGTTCGGTTTTCCAGAATTCTTCGAGTTTTTGAAATTTCCTCTACCAACAATTTTTCATCAGGTAGAATTGTCTGATATTCTGATGCTACAACTTTGTTCGGCAGTCCCTCCAGTGCATATTTTGCAAGATCATGCCCCTTCTCGGCACAAATTATTATACCGATCGGTTGATTTTCACCAGGATGCGTCCAATTCTCTTTTGCATAATTGAGATAAACATGCATCTGTCCACTATCAGCATGAGTGAATTTTCCAAGTTTCAAATCAATAAGCACTAGACATTTAAGTCTTCTGTGAAAAAATACAAGATCGACTTTATACCATGAATCATCGATCCTCAACCGTTTTTGACGACCGACAAAAGCAAAATCGGTTCCCAACTCAAGAAGGAATGCTTCTAAATGATGAATTATCGCTTCTTCCATGTCTGATTCGGAATATTCATCTCTCAGTCCTAAAAATTCCAGTACAAGTGGATGCTTAATTTCTTCTTCCGGTGACAACACCTCGTTATCAAAAGGTTTTTCACCTTTTTTCATCATTGCAGCTTTGTTCTTTGAAAGAGCAGTCCGCTCATAAAACATTGACGAAATCTGCCTGTCAAGCTGTCGTTCCGACCAGCCACCACGAAGAGCTTCGGTTTCATAAAAAGCTCTGGCTTCAGAATTTTTCACTGATAGAAGCCTGACATATTGCGACCATGGAAGCGGAAAATGTTTAGCAATATCAGCGATATCCAATATTGCAGACGGTGTCTGCAAAATCTTCTCAAAAGGATGTGCTGTATAAAACTGGCGCATTTGGTAAATATTTCGCCATCCAAAGCCTCGACCAAATTTTACAGTTAAATCAATAGACAGATTTTTAATTATTGCTTTTCCGTATTCAGCCTTTTTTTCTCCATTTTGCTCAAGTTCGACAATTCTCCTGCCGACTTCCCAATAAGTTGCGGTCATTATGCTGTTTACGGACCTCGCTGAAGTACGCCGGGCTTCTTCTAAAAGTTCAACAACATTTTTCAATAAATGATTGTAATCCTTATCAAGAGAATTGATGTCCAAAGATTTTTTCAATTTTTCCACCATTTCAAAATTTCTAAATTCACAAACAACAAGTTAATTTATCAAATCAGGATTAGAATTGCAAGAGTTTTTAGCTGGTTGAAATTGAACACCTGACGGGAACTGGAGTTTGTTCCGGCGGCAAATCGCTCATTTTATCTATAAATATTGCGCTCTGACCCTTGTGGCTCTGCTATTTCACACACCGAAAAAGTAAAAGAGAGTCTTTAATTTGAGTGTTTATTCCAGCTGTAGCAAAATCAATACACCATGCATAGTGTTGATCCATATCAGATGTCTCAGAAGACGACCAGAGAAAAGAAGTGTCTCCAAAAACTGAATATTCGAAGACGAGATCACCCTCAAGATACTGATTTTCACAAAAGCAATCTCCATCAAGACAATCACATGAACTGGAATAACACAAACAATCATCAGTGACATTGCATGACCCGCCGGTTACTGTGCCAGTGCAACTTTTAACCAGTGTTCTGAGTTCTGAAATTGTCGGAAGCCGACCACCGATATTGCCACATTCAATATCTGCGGCATCCCAATTCAGGCTTTCATTAGAAACATCAGACCAGTTCAAGCCGTTATATTCATGACAGAATTTGTTATTGTAAGAACAAGTAGCGCTACAAATATTAGTTTCAAAGTTACAAACAAGTCCTGGATTACAAGACCCGTTACCGTAACACGACCCACCTTCAGAACCAGTCGGTTTAGAGTCATCACCGCCACAAGAAATCATAAAAACAGCAAACAAAGAAATTGCTAAAGCTAAAGAAATGATGTTTTTCATTGGTTTCTCCGAAATATCAAAAACTTGTTGGATAAAACCTACGAAATTAAAGCAGTAATGTCAAATTATTATTGGCTATTGCCTACATAAAAATTATGCGATTATCTCAGAATGTTTCAGAACCGATCAGTCATATTCAAATGATGCGCCGACATAAAAGCTTCTTCCTGCTCCGGGATTAAACAGATCGGATTTCATATTGAATTATTTTCTTCAGCTCATTTTCGGTTGGAAGATTTACAAGATATTTTGAAACAAAGACCTGTTGCGGCAATCCGGCTGTTGCATATTTTACCAGATTTTCATTTCTGCTTGCACAAAGGATTATTCCAACAGGCGGATTATCTCCTTCGTTCATTTCGTTTTCTTTGTAATAATTGAGATAAACATTCATTTGTCCCGCATCTGCGTGGTCGAACTCACCTATCTTGAGATCAACAAGAACATTGCATTTCAGAATACGATGATAAAAAACAAGATCGATCCTGTAATGTCTGTTATCAAAAGTAATCCGTTTTTGTCTTGCTTCAAAACAGAAACCCCGACCGATTTCAATTAGAAATTTCTGTAAATGATCAATAATTGCGGTTTCCATATCTGTTTCACTGTATTCCTTTTTTTCTTCAAGTCCTAAGAATTCAAGCATAATAGGATCCCTGAATACATCTTCAGGATTTAATCCGGTTCCTTTTAATTGTTTTTTAAGAAATTTCTCTTTGTTTTTACTCATTCCTGTTCTTTCATAAAGCAAACTGTTCATAGCTCTTTGCAGTTCTCTAACCGACCAGTTATTTTTGATTGCTTCTGTCTCATAAAAGAATCTTTTAAATGGGTTATCTGCTTTAAGCAGCTCAATTATGTGCGTAAAGCTCAGTCTGTTTATTAATGTTTCCGGATTTGTTTCAAGATTTTCACAAACATCTTTAACCATTTGATTACATTGCCTTCTTTCTTCAACCTCAGATTTTGCAGTCACTGACTGCAAAATTGGCATCTGCCTGAAATCCGTTAAAAAAGATTTTGCAGTTGCTGATTGCAAAATCATTGGATATGAAAGATAGAATGTTTTGAAAAGATATAAATTCCTTTCAGATAATCCTTTAATATGTGCACTTCTTTGTGCAATTTCTTTCATCACACCTTTCCCATATTCCGCCCTATCCAACCCGTTCATTTCATACTCGTAAATATAAAATCCAAACAGCCAGTTTCTAAGTGTGAGTGCCGTATTCACCTGTTTTTGCACCTGCTTTTGAAAAAAGTTCTGTGTTTCTGTCAACAAAAGAATCAAATCAGATATTTCAGAAAGGTTTTGAATTTTTCCACTCATTTTTTGACTCCAGAAATATAACCCCAATTAGATAATGCAACAATTGGATTAGATTTGCAAGAAATCAAGTAAGAAATAATTAAGCGGTTTTCGACAAGATCTTATCAGTCATATTCAAATGATGCACCGACATAAAAGCTTCTTCCTGCTCCGGGATTGAACGGATCGGAATTGTAATCGTCAAGAAGGTTTTTCACGGCGAACCATATTTTAAAATAATCCCAAATCTCCTGTGATATTTTAAGATTGAGCATTACCGGATCATGCAGATCGGCAGTTTCAAAATAGTCTGTCGAGAAGGGATCTGTCGCGGCAGGAGCGCTTTTCATGACATAAACAACTTCGCCGAATGACATTTCACCCCAGAACATAAGCGTAGTCACAGGCAGATACTTATAATTCCATTCAAGATCGAAAGTAAGATCAAAAACCAGCTGATGCTCAGGCATGAACTCAAGATACACACCTTTATTCACTTGTTCTTCCGGCGAATCGTCATAATTTCTGGCATGAAGGAATGTATAAGTTGCCGAAAAATCTATTGAAAGCGGACCGGCTATCTTTTTAAGATCAATGTTTACAGAGCTTTCAAGCCCCTGTACAACAGTTTTATCAACATTTAGCGGAGCTTCTTCTTTGTTCACTTTTGCAATTCTGTTAAACATTGCACTGACAAAATAGTCATTTCTGAAAGATATCTTCTTATCCATGAACATGAACTCAAGTCCGCCGCTGTAGTTATAGCTTTTCTCAGGTTTCAACTCTCCAGTGTCCATTTCGAGAGAAGTTATCTTACTGTATTCATTGAGATTGGGGAATCTCGTCTTTGAACTGAATGCACTTCTTATCCTCAGGTGGTCTTTCCACGGATCTATCATCGCAGTCGCCACAGGGTTGATCGCATCCCTTGTTCCCCATACCGAAGACTGATCTGACGGAATGTAGGCATTACTGTATTCCATTTCAGTTCTCTGCTTGAACTTGACGAAATTCTGAGCATCCCACGAAAGACCGGCAGTGGAACGGAACCACTTGTATTTGAACTCATCCTCAACGGCAAAAGATAGATACTGAGCTCTAAGGTCCCGCACCGGATACGCGTCTTCGCCCATTTTTTCAACTATGCCTGGAGAACTCTCAACCGACACAGCACTCTCCTCCGCAAGGAAGAACTCATCCCTGAAGTGGAACATGAAATTAACTTTGTAGTTCTTTGAAAATTTTATCGAAGGAAGAAGTCTGAAACCATATCCTTTCTGGCTTTTGTGATCGAGAAAGGGATCTATTACCGCCGTACTTTTCGATCCGTTGAACGATGCGATGTCCTTTGAATACTTGTGGTCATTGTCGGCATAACCTTCCTGAAGCTGATAAACCTGATAATACCAGGCATTCATTATCATTTCGAACTTTTCAGTATCAATTGTCAAATACGGAGAAACTTTGAAATTCCAGTTCTCCGGATAAATGAACGATCTATTCCTGAGTATCCAGTCCTGCACATACCTCGGATCATCGTGGAATCCCGGTCTTCTGTCATTTTTCCATACTTTCTGTGACGGGTCATAATCGCTGTAGCAGTTATTCTGATAGGTGTTCGACTTCGACTCGCTGTAATGATAGTCTGCATTAATTCCCATTTCGAACTGTCTGACAGGGTTCCAGCCGAACTTTGCAGAAGCATTGTATTTCTGAAATTCAGTGTGATTCCATTTGCCGGAATCTTCTATGTACTGGTTCTTCGACGGATTGAGGATCTCATCAAATGTAACACCGTATCTGTCATACCTGAGAAGCTTGTTATACCATTTTTTCCTGAGAGTGCTGTCAAGCTTCTGAGAAGGCTTGAACCCGTCAGAAAGAAGCACACTTCCCGAGATCCAGTAATAGAAATCACCGGCCGGCATTCCGTGAGACAGTGCAAACTGCGAATTGTTCCATGAACCGTATTCAGCTTTCGTATTAGCAAAAATTTTCTCAGGCTTCTTCGTTATTATGTTTATTGACCCTATTGAACCGTCAGTTCCGTAAAGTGCTGAAGAAACACCTCTGTTCACAATGATCTTGGACACTGCATGCACCGGTATCGCTGAAAGGTCCACATCTGTTGAATAGATATCATTCAAAGGCACTCCGTCAACAAGAATGAATATTTTCTCCTGATCGAAACCTCTCATCCTTATTCTCTTGTGACCTTTAGTATGAGTATAGACATCAATGCCGGGAATTCCCTCAAGCGCCTGATCAAGGGTCGATGCACCTTTTTTTTCTATATCTTCAGGAGTAATGACGGTCGTTGTCGAAGCCTCTTCGACAGTGCTTTTTGTCTTTGAACCTGTTACAACGATTTCACCGGCTTTAAAAACATTTTCTTTGTTTTCCGTTTCCTTCTTCTCTTCACCGTAAATAAATGACAGCGTCAGCGTGAGAAAACCGGTCAGAACTATAAAACCCTTTATTTTACAGATCATAGCAGGCATCAAGTCCGTCAATTGCTCCCAGTGATGAGAAGTCGTCTGCAGAGAATCCGCAGGAAGGATCCATAATGAAAGCGCAGTATTCATCTGCTATCTTTCTTCTGTCCGTGCCTGAGCCGTCACCCTTCAATGAAAGAGGCGGACACACCGCACCGCATTCATCTTTGCATGCAAAAGATTCATCCAGAGGATTGAACTCTTCACAGGTGTTAAGGGCATTTACGCAGTCGACACATCCCTGAACAGCTTCAAAAACGAAACTTCCTTCGCATCTCCACCATTCCTTGACTATTTCTTCACAGCAGAGAAGCGCTTCTTCAGAAGGACCAGTTACTGAATCGTCATCAGATTGAGCCTCATCTATTATTTCGTCAGCAGTTTCATCCGACTCCGTTAAAACTTCGTCGGACAAGTCATCATTCAACTCATTGTCAACCGTTTCATCAGCTGTTTCGTCAACATTTTCATCAGGCTCCGTTAAAATTTCGTCGGACGAGTCATCATTTAACTCATTATCAAATGTTTCATCCTGCTGTTCGGAGTCATTGGCAGTTTCACTGTCGGTAAGACCGCTGTCGTTGTCGCTTGCCGCTTCATCTCCGCATGAGATGATAAAAATTGAAAAAAGGAAACTGAGAAAAAAAACAGATACTTTTGACATAAAAACCTCCTTTTCAAGTGTGGAAGGCCTGCGCTTTTCATTGCAGACCCTGTCGGTGTCAGGTCCATAACACTGTTTTAGGACATGACACTCGGAGTATCATGCGAAAAATATTGGAAAAAGAGATATTGTCAAGTTTATAAGGTGTTATTTATACTCGCAAAGATATGCAGTATCGACTTTGACCCTGAGCTGAAATTTTGAATCTTTGGGAACTATGAATGTCATACCGGCTTTATAATCCTTCCACTCATCTGAACCGGGAAGTTTCACTGTAAGCATTCCTGCAACAACTGTCATATGCTCAACTGTTGTTGTGCCGAACTCGTACTCACCGGGAGCCATGACGCCTACTGTTGCATTTCCATTACCCGGATTAAAACCGAGAGATGCCACTTTTCCTTCAAAATACTGATTTACCTTGAACATTCTATCCTCCGCTCATAAGATGAATGACCTTCACTTCCGCCCCCTCAGGGATCACAGTGACAGGCCAGTCATCCTTTTTGATTATTTTATCGTCCACATGGACTACAAGAAGCTTGAAGGTGTACTTCATTACGGCAAGCATTTCAGTGACCGTCATTCCTTCATGCCAGTCAATTATGTTGCCGTTCACAGTTATGGTTCTATTCATTTTCTACTGCAGCGGTTTGACAACTTCAATAACTTCCGGAAGGTCCATGCCTATTTCCTTAAGGTGCTCGATCTTCGGAACGCCGTTATTTGTCCAGCCGCGGCGTTTGTAAACAGCATCAAGGAGCTTCTCGTAACGGTCCTCTCTGTATTTTCTGAGAGCAGCCATTCTTTCTTCGACGGATCTTCCTGCCGGATCGAAATTAACAAGCTCTTTCAACTGCTTGTCATAGAAAGCTTCACGGCTGAGATATTCCTCTTTTGTAACAGGACCGCATGCTCTGTAGGGCTGAGCATCGTGCTTTCTGAGTCCGTAACCTCTCCTGATATTGAACACTCTCTGGAAGTTGTAAACTCTTTCAGACTGTCTGATAAGCTCATGTTTGTCAATGTTGTTTCCGGTTACGGAATTATAGATTATGACATAGCTTTCAACATGTTCAGGAACCTTTGCGGGCTCGGCCGTCTGACGGTTATCCTCAGGCTCAATATCATTCCAAGGAAGCTTGCAGAAGCCCTGCAGTCCGAACCATGTCCTGAACATCGGGAAGTAGTGAAGCGCTTCCGCCTTATTCTCAAATGTCGGGATCTGATTGTTGACCATGTCCATGAAAATAAGCCACGCCTCGTCATGCTGAGGACCTTTGTTGGTCATTGCATATCCGCCCTGCTGAGCAAGCGATTCCTTAGAAACATACTGCGAATATTCAAGACCTTTGTTTTCCATTCCGATATCAGTGAGGAATTTGATGTCTCCCCAGCCTTTTTCGGCGAAGTAGTTTTTCATGAACCTTACACCTTTTCCTGCGATAAGACCGAAGCCTTCGCCTCTTGCCATCTGGTGGAGAAGTTCAAGCGCCGCATCTCTGTTGCCGAAATTGAGCTCGAGTCCGCCCGTTCTTTCCTTGTTAAGTATGCCGTTCTCATAGCATTCCATTACGAAAGCGGTGATCGTTCCGAAAGTTATAGTGCATATTCCGTATGTGTCGCAGTAGAAGTTGACTTCGATTATGTGGTCAGGATCAAAAATACCGCAGCATGAGCCTACACCGGCGGCTGTTTCATATTCCGGACCGTCAACGATAACTTTCTCGCCTTTGTATGGACCGGTCCTGAGCTCGAACTTGTCAACTGCCTTTGCGCATGAAAGAGCACATCCGAACCAGCAGCCTTCGAGGTCTTTCCATGTCTGTGTGAACTTTGACTTGAAAACTTCTGAATGGATCTTTGCGATCTGGGAGTCATCTCTTCCGAATTTGAAATTCTTTGTCGGAAGAAGATCGTAATTGTTCATTATCTCCATAAGATGCGCAGTACCCTTTGTTCTCATCTCACACTGGGTGTCATCAAACTTCTTTATCTCTTTTATGAGTCTCTGTCCGCGTTCGGTTATCGCTTTCAGGTCAGCAACATTGTTGAGATTTCCTTTAACGCCGGTTCCTATCGCAACCAGAGCTTTTATCTTTTTATCTCTGAAAACAGTTCCTATGCCGCCGCGGCCTGCCTGTTTAAGTCTGCAAAGCTTCCTGCGGGGATCATAGAAACTGAAATTGAGCATTCCGATGAGTGTATGGTCGGCCGCTTTTCCAGCCGAAACTACTGCTACATTTATCTTATCCTTGTCATCCAGAGCGTACATTTCAGTAAGCTGTTCAGCAAGGATGTGGCTGTCTATCGCTTCCGCCGGAGCTTCTTCTATCGTGATCCTGTTGGTTCTTCCGTCGATCACGATTATTACATCGTTCTTAGCCTTTCCCTGAAGCTCAAGAGCATCGAAACCGTTGAATTTCATGTACGGGCCGAAGTATCCGCCGACATTGCTGTCCATGATGGAATCTGTCTGGGGGGAGATGGAGACAACAAGAGATTTTCCTGCACCGCTGTACTGAGTGATACCTGCACAGGGTCCGGGGCTGATAACTATCTCATTTTCAGGATCGTTCCACTTTGTCTTAGGTTTTGTAGCATCCCACAGAAGTTTAAGACCGAAGCCCTTGCCGCCCACGAACTTGTCTTTCATGAGCTGGGTTACCGGTTTTTCGAGGATCGTGTTGTCTGAAAGGTTGATGTAGAGAGTCCTGTTGTTGTAGCCGCGAACGATCTCGCCCGCTTTGTAGTCCCATTCCTTGATCAGTTTGTGCTTTGATCTAAGTTCCGCAACGCTCATAGTGCCTCCTATCAAAATCAGGGTTTAAAATCCTTGTCACACTCCTTTGCAATCGCGGCAGGCCGTAACCTTTCGGTATCGACCCGGTGGCCTCACTCCATGACTTCCGTTTTAGGAAATGGGGCTTCAGAGCACATAAACATCTTTTTTTAGCAAATATTTTGTAGAAAGTAAATAGAAATAATTACATAGCTACCGGATGCCTGATATCGTCGCTACAGCATAGATCGGAACAGTTCTGACATTTCCGTATCTGCCGAAATTTCTTGTTGAACATAATATTCCGTAGGGTGAACTGCTTTTTTCTTTTAAAAATATATTCATGCTTTTTATGTGATCGTTCTCTCCGCTTTTAACTTCAAGAGGTATTACCTTACCACTTAATTCAAGGACATAGTCGATCTCTGCACTGCTTCCCCTTTTATCTCTCGCCCAGTAAAAAAGCGTGTTCTTTTTAAATGGGTCTGCGTTTGCTGCTATCTCAACCCCTACAAAACTTTCGCATACAGCTCCCATGTTGATAAAAGATGTCCTGGGATCAAGTATCCATGAACCGTATTCAAGCCCCAGAACTGATTGCATAAGAGCAACATCAAAAAAAACAGTTTTGAAATAGGACGGATCTGCTTCAGCACCTAACGGGATACCGTTTGCAGAAGTGTTCAGAACAGGATGCACGATCCCTGCTTTTTCAATCAGATCCAGAGCCGGTCTCAATTCACGGGAACGGAAATCGTTTGATACTGCGGAGTAGACAAATTTTTTTCCTGTAAGCCGTGGAACAGCTTCAAAAACAACATTAACATATTTTTGCTGATGTACAGTCGCATATTTGCTAAAATCCTGCCGGTAGGTTTCTATAAGCATTTTATGTATTTTCATACAGTCTTTCAGTGACTGGTTTTTTATCCAGAGTTCAACAGCTGCCGGCATTCCACCTACCGCAAGATATTCACCGGTAAGTCTCAGCAGTTTTTCATGGACAGTTTCGAGAAAAGGCTCGTTTGTGTCATGTTCATACAAACTTTTTACCAGCCTTTCATGTCCCGCCGCTTCAAGAAATTCAAAAAATGACATGGGATAAAGGTAAGCAACTTCCACCCTGCCGACAGGCAGTCCGATCGATTCAAGTGTGAAATTAAGTAGTGACCCTGCCGCAATAACATGAAATTCAGGAGCTTTCTCATAAAAATACCGGAGTGCAGTTATGGCTTCGGGACAAACCTGTATTTCATCAAGGAATAAAAGAGAATGCCCCGGCATAATATCTTTTTCAGTCAAAAGCCGGAGATCGCGTATTATGCGTAAGGGATCATTATCTTTCTTAAATATTTTGTCAGCCTCTTTGTCATATTCAAAATTTATTTCTATAAATTCGTTGTATTCAGTGCCAAAATCACGGACTGTCCAGCTTTTCCCGACTTGCCTTGCGCCCTTAATAATAAGCGGTCTGCGGGTAGCGGACACCTTCCATGTCTCAAGATGCCTCCTTAACATTCTTTTCATAAAAACCCTCCTTCTGACAAGGTCGACAGTCGCGAATGGCTCATAATCAAGGATAATTCTGCACAAAAATGGCTAAAAATCAAGGTAAATCTGTCAAATTTTTGGCTAAAAATCAAGGTTTGTTTCAAAAGAAGGTGGTATAAATTTCTTTAGACCAGACTCAGTCTTTTACGAAATACCTGCCTCTTTTTACATAATGGGTGTGGAGAAGGTCGTGGGCCTTATGGCTTCCCGGTTTGCCCAGAAATTCATCATAAAGCTTTGTTATTAATGGATTTTCATGTGATTTTCTCACAACTATCTCTTCATCTTCCTGATATATCGCCTTTGCCCTTGCGAGCCTTATTTCAGGAGTTGTCGGTATCGGCTGTCCGCCGCCGCCGAGACATCCGCCGGGACATGCCATGACCTCGATAAAATGATAGTCGAGCTTTCCTTCGACAAGTTTATCCATGAGTATTTTAGCATTTGCAGTACCGTGTGCTACCGCTATCTTAAGCTCAACACCTTCAAGCCACTTGTACTCTTCTTTCACATTTTCAAGTTTGAGCGTTGCATCTTTGATCGCTTCCATGCCTCTGACAGGAGTGATGTTCAGCCTTTCAAAAGGAACAGGCCTGCCCGTTACAAGCTCATAGACCGTTCTTATCGCCGCTTCCATGACTCCGCCTGTAGCTCCGAAGATCATTCCCGCACCGCTGCCTTCTCCGAGCACAGGATCGAACTCCTCCTGCGGCATATCGGCAAGATGAAGTCCGGCTTCCTTGAGCATCATCGCCATTTCACGGGTGGTGAGACCGTAATCGACATCCCTGTAACCGCTGTCGCACATCTCGGGACGGTTGCATTCATATTTCTTTGCACTGCACGGCATCAATGCCACAGTTCTTATCTTTGAAGGATCTACGCCGATCTTCTGGGCATAATAGGTTTTTATGATCGCTCCGTACATCTGCTGAGGAGATTTACATGTCGAAAGGTGGTCAAGATGGTCAGGATAGTAGTGCTCGATGAACTTCACCCAGCCCGGAGAACACGATGTGAACATGGGTATTTTGACCTTTTTATCCTTAAGCACTATCGCTTTATGAAGTCTTTCCAGAAGTTCCGTACCCTCTTCCATGATCGTAAGGTCAGCGGCGAAATTTGTATCAAGAACTCTGTCAAAACCTGCTCTTCTCATTGCTGCATTGAGCTTTTTCGTCACCCTTGTTCCCGGAGCGTAACCGAATTCTTCACCTATTGCAGCTCTCGGGCTCGGAGCTGTCTGCATGATCACGAAAAGATCAGGATTTTCAATATCCTCCCAGACCTGATCGCTCACATCCTGAGTCCACAGAGCACCTGTAGGACAGCGGTTCACGCACTGACCGCAGTTGATACAGACGACATCAGCAATAGACTTGTTCAGTGCAACCTGAATTTCGACATCATGACCTTTATTGGCCGTTTCATAGACATTGACTTTCTGCATGTCAATGCATGTTCTGATACAGCGTTTGCAGTGAATGCATTTATCCTGATCGCGGATTATCGAGAACGATTTGGTATCTTTCTGATATCTCGGGGCCTGAACATGGGGAAATCTGAACTTATCAACGCCGTATTCATCGGCAAGTTTCCTGAGCTCGCAGTTTCCGTTCCTCGGACAGGTGTAGCAGTCACCGTAATGCTCGGCAAGGACAAGATCAAGATTCACTCTTCTCGCCCTTCTGACCCTGTCGCTCTTTGTTTTTATCTTCATTGACTGCATTACAGGATAGGCGCATGAAGCCTGCAACGCACTAACACCTTCAATTTCGACAAGACATATCCTGCATACACCGGCTACATTCAAGTCGGGATGATGGCAGAGCACCGGGACTTTGATACCGGCCTTTTCACAGGCGGTAAGAATAGTGGAACCGGCAGGAACTTCAACATCGATGCCGTCTATGTTCAGTTTTATCATTTCATTCATATGTCACCTCCGCCTATTTATACAGGATTTCGTCTTTGAAATTCTCGACAATGCTCAGGAACGGATTGGGAACGCTCTGCCCCAGACCGCATTTGGCGCTGTCTTTCATCACTTCGCAAAGCGTCACCAGCTCCTTGAAGTATTTCACGCTCTTTTCGCCCC
This sequence comes from bacterium, assembly GCA_022703485.1. GTDB lineage: Bacteria > UBP6 > UBA1177 > UBA1177 > UBA1177 > JAKLDO01. The sequence goes on along the minus strand of JAKLDO010000026.1, from coordinate 4,900 downwards.
GTTCTATCATATTTATCCCTTTGAGAAGCTGATAAGTTCCCTCTCTGCACGGTGTGCACTGTCCGCAGCTCTCCTCTTCAAAGAATTCGAGCATGTTCTTGAGTACCTTGAGCATGTCTCTGTCCTTATTGAAAACTATTATCGAACCGCCCGGAGGAAGTTCACCGAAAGCTACAGGTCTGTCGAACTGGTCTTTCGCCACATTTATGCCTGAAAAACCGCCTACCTGAACCGATTTCGTATCTTTTGCACCCGCGAATTCAAGTATCTCGCTGAGCTTTACACCCATTTCGAACTCATAGACTCCGGGCCGCTCAACATCGCCTGAAATACTGAATATTTTCGTACCTTTGGACTTATCGGTTCCGAGCCCTGCAAACCAGTCGGCACCCTTGACAAGGATGTGTGAAACGGTCGCATAGGTCTCGACATTGTTCACAAGTGTCGGTTTTTCAAGATAACCTTTCTGCACCGGGAAAGGGGGCTTGTTCCTCGGTTCGCCTCTGTTCCCGTTCATTGATTCGATAAGTGCGAACTCTTCACCGCAGACATAAGCTCCTGCACCCATCCTCAATGAAAGCCTGAACTCAAAAGGAAGTTTCTTTTTATTGTATTTTTCCATCTGCGCTTCAAGAGCGGAGATCATGTGGGTATATTCACCTCTGAGATAGATGTAGCCTTCCTTTGCACCTATCGCATAGGCTGCTATGGCCATTCCGTCAAGCACTTTTTCAATATGATCAATGAGCAGAACCCTGTCCTTGAATGTTCCAGGCTCACCTTCATCCGCATTGCAGATGACCGATTTGACCGGATCTTTCTGATTGGCCGCGAACCTCCATTTCAAACCTGTAGGAAATCCTGCACCGCCTCTTCCCCTGAGACCTGAATCAATGAGTTGCTGTATGACTTCATTGGGCTTCATCGCAAGAGCCGCCTTGAGACCGCTTCCGGCAGTGTAACTACCCAGAACAACTTTCTTTTCTTTTAATGTGCTCATGATCTTTTCCTCCTGTACTCACTGACAATGTCAAGTACCGATTCCGGTGTCAGGTAATCATAAAGCATGCTGTTCACAAGCATTGCCGGACCTTTATCACAAAGACCCATGCAGTTGGCATATTCAAGCCTGAACATACCGTCAGATGTCGTCTCTCCGAACTTGACACCGAGCTCCCTTTCAAGGGTTTTGACGATCTTGTCCTTTCCTTTCATGTCACAGCTGACCGTTTTGCACAGCCTGATGACATAGCGGCCTTTGTTCTCGACATTGATGAACGAGTAAAATGTCGCCACACCGTGGATCTCACCGATGCTTATGTCCATCAGTCTGCTGATCTCGATGAAAGCGCTTCCGCTGACATAGCCGAACTCCTCGTTCACATCACGCAGAACGGGAAGAAGATTCTCTCTTCCTGACCCGTGTTTTTTCACGGAACTCTCGATGAAAGAGACCAGCGCATTGCTTCTACATTCCATTTTCACCTCCTGAGATTATAAAAAAACCAACAATTCGGACTTCGATGTCTGTTTTGCAGTTTTACTGATCCTGTGTCAAGCATTTTTATTAAAAAAACCATTTTGGCGCATCGCCTCGAAAAGTGCAACAGAAACAGCACTTGAAAGATTTATGCTTCTCACTCTTTCATCTGGCATCGGTATGTATCTGGTTTTATTTAGATATTTTGCAAGCGTCTGACTGTCGAGACCTGTCGATTCAGGACCGAACACTAGAAAATCACCTTTAGAATAATCCGCCTGATCATAGCGCACAGCACCTTTTTTTGAGAAAAAATGCATTCTTTCAATATCATTACTCATAAAGAACTCATCTGTAGACTCCCAGACTTTCAGATCGACAAACTGCCAGTAGTCAAGCCCTGCCCTTTTCAGTGAAGAATCATCGATCCTGAATCCGATGGGTTTTACGAGATGGAGTGTGCATTTCTGGGATATCACTGATCTTGCGACATTACCTGTATTCTGCGGAATTTCGGGATTTATCAGAACGATATTGAACATTTATTCAATAATGGTCACTATTCAACGGTTACATTGTCAATTTTGACATCAAATGCCACATTCTTGCCTGATTTGAACTCAAGCAGGCATGTTGTGGCGGAATTCCAGTTAGCAGCTGTAACTTCAGCTCCAACCACTATTTCTGTAGCGTGAAAATCCGTATCTCCGAAGTTAATTGCATTGTATACATTTGCGTTACTATTCTTGAAAGTTTTGGATGATGCGTCGAAATTATAGAATGTCTGCACATTGTTACATCTTATATTAATAGACATTTTTGATGTTTTGTCAGTTGCAAGCTCAAATTTTATCCTGGTCGGAAGTGTATCTACTGCTGCAAACGCTTCTGTTGTGAAAGCATAAATATTTTTGCCGTTTGAAGCATGCGACACTTTCAGAGCAAAATTTGATGATCCGCGGTCAATTTTTGCAAACGCTATGACAGGAGTTGTGTAATCCCCGGGAACCCATGCGGTCGGCATTTCAGGGTCTCCGCTCCACTGACTGAAATCACCATTGGGAATTATTGCGCCGGTGTCGCCTGTATTTCCTGTGTCACCGGTATTTCCCGTGTCACCCGTGTCACCCGTGTCTGCTGTGTCACCTGTGTCTGCTGTGTCACCTGTGTCTGCTGTGTCACCTGTATTTGCTGTGTCACCAGTATTGGCTGTGTCGCCTGTGTCTGCTGTGTCGCCTGTATTTCCTGTGTCACCAGTATTACCTGTATTGCCTGAATCTCCGCTGTCTCCGCATGAAACAATTACAAAAAGAACCAGAGCCGCCACCAAAAACTTCTTCATGAGATCCTCCATCGTTAAAAAAGTACCTGACGCCATTTTATTACCAAAGAAATACCAGTCAAGGGAAAAGAAACGATATTGAATTTGCTGAATTGGATTAACAGACTTTTAATTTCTGCATTAGAACGCATTCCTTTATTTTTCTTGACAAGAGCCGCCCTTGAATGTTAAAAACCCTGCGTGACCGGTCCATTATTAACTGAAGATTTGGAGAAAATGATGCACAAGATCAATCCGAACCTTTGCACAAGCTGCGGTCTTTGCGCAAGCGAATGCCCTACAGAAGCAATCATCGAAGGAACAAACGCTTACAAGATCACAGAAAGCTGTGTTGACTGCGGCGCATGCGTTCCGGTTTGTCCTGTTGAAGCTATCAGCGGCTAAATTTAGAATCGCATAAGTTCTATCAGACCTCCTCCGGGAGGTCTTTTTTTTATCTTTTTTTCTCAATCAGGTCTTTGAAATGACAGAGCGAAAGTGTTTTTTCATCATGCTTCCACAAATGCATAGGACCTCCCTGACACAAGCTCCATTCTGAACAGTCGCTGCATTTACCTGTTTTTTTCCAGCTTCTGTCGGTAAACGGTTTAAATCTGTTCTCCCAGACATCAATAAATGAATCTTTATAGATATTTCCCTGTGAAAACTTCCTGTCAATGTTGGGACAGGCAAGTATTGCTCCATCAACCATTATACCGGCGACATTAATTCCCGCAGAACAGAAAAACGGTCTGGGCCTGACCTCGTTTTCATAGCATGGTCCGAAATAACCGTTATCTCCGTACATAACTTGCATTTCTTTACGGTTACGGAATTCCCTTATTTTTTCAAGCAGTCTGACAAAATCTTCAGGTTCTAAAAACAGATCAGGATCTTTTCCGGCCCTTCCGATAGGATCAACTGATGTCAGCCGCCATCTTTTCAATCCTGTTTCTTTAAGCATCTGATAAATTTTATCCAGCTCTTTAATGTTTCTTTTATTTACACAGGTGATGACATCTTTTTTATATATTTCAGGTGTATCAAGGATCATTTTAAGTGCGTTCTTAGCTTTTCTGAAGCTGGAAACATTTCCTCTTAACCAGTTATGACTTTCCTCCAGTCCGTCGATACTTACTGTGATGGAATGGAATCTGCTCTCTTTAGCTTTTTTTATGGTCTCTTTGTCCCAGTTTAAGCCGTTTGTCACCATGCCCAGCGAGAATTCGAGGTTTGTTATTTTTCCGGCAAGGTCCCACATTCCCGGATAAATAGTAGGTTCGCCGCCTGACAATATCACCATTATCCTGTGCGGATCGTACTTTGCTTTAATTTCATTAAGCGTTTTTATAACGATATCTGCCGGCAGATCATTTGAACTGCCGTCTTTTGTACAGTCACTTCCGCAATGCCGGCAGTTAAGATTACATTTATGTGTCAGTTCAAAAAAAATGAAATGAAGATTTCTCGCTTTTTTATCAAAATAGAATTTGAGAGGCAGAAAAAGTCTGTTTCTGAATGTCTGCATGGCTACTCATCAGCGTCAGAGTCAGGAACCTCATCAGGGTCGGCATCACTTAAAGGATTTGAAGATTCCTCCATTACGACCTCTGCGTTTTCTTTAATACAATCCCATGAACATAAGTATCCTTCGCAGCCTTTGTCCTCACACTGCAGGGAAACGATCTCTTTTTTTTCAGCGAACACTTTTTCAGGGTCCGAAAAAATCATTTTTACATTATCTATATGGTAATCGCTTTTCATGTCCTTTGAAATTACAAACTTCCCATTCTGATCGGTCTTTCCGTCAAAACTGCAGTTTTCATAATTATCATCACAAAAAGCTACTTTAATATCCTTTACAGGTGACAATTCACTGTCAGTGACTTTTCCTGAGACATTAATATAAACTGAATATACAGCACCGTATGCCACATCAGTTATTTCTGCATCATCTTTATCCTGATCATCTGAATTTCCGCATGATGTCAATCCGGCAAGGAGTGCACAAAGAACAGATAAAAAATTAAATAATCTTTTCATCAGGAGCTCCGTTATATGTCAGTAAATTGTCAGAATCAACTCCGTTATCATAATCA
>JAKLDO010000025.1:25142-39226 GCA_022703485.1 bacterium | reverse complement strand
TCCTCGTTTGATCGAACTCGAATACGGCATGCCTTCCTCCTAAGTTTGAGGCGACATCTTTATTAGCACATACTGAGTATTTTACCTAAATCGTTATATTTTATCCCGTTAACGCAAATTTCTTTTTCCGGCCAGCAAATGCTATGCATATCATTTTTAATTTGATTGTCGTAGAAAGTTTCAACAAGGGCATCATTCAGTTTGATTATAAAGATATTTGATTGATTTCCTTCATTTATTTTTATATCTTTTTGCAAAACATTGAATGTTAAGGTACTGACAGGAATATCAAAATAACAGTAAAACAACTTTGATTCTTTAATTTGTTCAATTTCTATGCAACCGGATATTTTTTTTAATGCCTCACTTTTTTCAACTAGAAGTTTTTCAAACTTGTTAAGGAAAAAATCTTTGCTTTCCAGTATTGTAACAAAAAAACTATTATCTTTATCGACAACATAAAAAGATATCTGATCTTCCTTGGTTTTTAACGTATCTCCATATTTAGGAAATATCGGAAAATGGGAACCCTCTATTTGCCCGTTCTTAATTCTGCCGACTTCCAGCCAATTTTCAGAAGGCTCAATGACCGTGTTGCCGATGTATATTGTTTTTATTGGGAAAAACATCTGCTGTGTAAAAAGCAATATCTTTTCTAATCCAAAAATAGTTATCAAGAGTGAAAAGATTAGAAATATTACAAAACATGCTTTTAGAAAGAATTTAACATAAAAGAGCTTCTGTTTACTCATCTATCTTGCAGACTCGTTTTTCGTGTCTTCCGCCTTCGAACGGGGTGGAAAGGAAGAGTGTGAGGTATTCTTTGGCTTCTTCGACTGTGGTGAACCGTCCGCCGAGGGCTATGATGTTGGCGTTGTTATGCTGTCTTGACAGTATTGCGTATTCCTTTCTTGTGACAAGTGCGGCTCTGATGCCTGCAAATCTGTTCGCGGCGATGGATATGCCGATACCGCTTCCGCAGATGAGAACTCCGAAATCAGCCCTTTTTTCAAGGATGTCATGAGCTACAGACTTTGCATAGTCGGGATAATCGACTGAATCGGCTGAATTTGTGCCGTGATCGATCACGCTGTGCCCTGAATTTTTAAGAAAACTAATTAGTTCCGCTTTCAGTTCAAACCCGCCGTGATCTGCTCCGATCGAGATTTTCATTGATGAACCTCACCATTAAAAGACTACTGAATAATATGGTTTTTTCTGGTAAAGAGAAGAAAAAAAAGTATTATCATTTTCATAAAAGTGTAATTTAAAGGAGGTTTTGTGAAATGAAGTTTTTTCTAATTGCAATCCTGTTTCATATCTTTTTTTTAAGCTGTTCCGGAAACACAGATACAAAAAATGATATTTCTGACAGTGTCAATGATGAAATGCTTGATGATTCAGATTCTTTTGCAATGCATGACTTCATTGACCCTGAATCAGGACTGCAGTGGTCTGAAACAGTTGCAGACAGCATGTCTTTGAGCAACGGTGTAAAATATTGTAAGAATCTGGTGGAAAACGGTTATGATGATTTTATTCTTCCTTCTGTCGAGCAGTTGTGGACACTTGCTGTAAAATGTGAAGATTTTTCGGTCGAAAGCGGCTGTCAGGATGCAAATGACGGAAGATATTCGAAGTTCGGTGATACCGGCAGATTCTGGTCTTCATCGTACGAGTATATCGAAGACATCGTATCAGTCAAAAGCCCTTATCCGGTTCCTCTTTTTTTTGATTTTGATAATCTGAAGGAAGGCTATGAAGGTATCTATCCCGATACGATCTATAAGATCAGATGTGTGAGAGATTATATTGTTACCGGGACAGAGAAAAAAGATCAGCCGTGCTCTCCGTTACCTGAAAACGGTTCATGGAATAGTGTCGATAAAATAACTCAGACATGGAACGGCTCAGAATGGGTTCCTTCGACAGAGACAGCATATAATGAAGAGCCGAGCACAGATGAATGCCGGTTCGTCTGCATTGAAGGATACATAGAGTACGACGGATCGTGTGTCGAACCTGTGATGATAGAAAAGTGGTCGATGAGATCAACACTTAAAATGGGTACATTGCAGGCATTTGATTATTGTGAAAACCTTGATGAAAACGGTTTTTCGGACTGGAAACTTCCAACGATCTCTGAAATAAGAAGCATTGCAGTCAACTGCCCTGCGATAGAAACAGATGGAAACTGCAGAGTCACTGATGAATGTCTAAGTAAATCAACCTGCTGGAGCGACAAGTGTAACGGGTGCGGCGTGGTGATGACAGGCAAGTATTCAATATTCGGTGATGAAGAGGCTTTTTATACCGTATCTCCTAATACTGAATCCTGGGAAAAAGACTTGACTCTGGAAAACGATAAGGAATCTTATCTGAGTGATGTCTGGGTGCTGGACTTCAGATTGAGCAGAATATACAATGATTACTTTAAAACTGAAAACTATGTAAGATGTGTCCGTCATTAGGTCCACTGACAGATATTTGCAAATATTTTCCAGTCAAAGTATATTCCGGAGTTTTTTCAAAGAGGAATTACAAATGATCATTCGCAACATTATATGCGGGATAACGGTTTTATCCGGTATGTTTTTAATCCTGAACTGCTCAAAACAGCCTGAAATCAACTCAATGAACTTTTCGGGCATAGGCACCGTTCTTCAGGTTATCTACACCGGACAGAAGGACGCTGAAATGGAGGAGCTCCTTAAAAAAGACATAGTCACAGTTGAAAGCGAGCTCAGTTATTTTAAGCCTGACAGTTATATTTCACAGATAAACACTCATGGTTTCGAAAAAGAGATCGCTGTTCCCCATCATGTCTGCACACTTATAGAAAGGAGCATCCAGTTCGGTCATGACAGCGAAGGTGTGTTTGATATAACATACAAGAGCGAAGGAGTGCTCTGGGAGAAAAACAAGGACAGAGAGCCCACAGAAGAGGAAATAGCAGAGGCGAAAAAGAGTACGGGACTTGATAAGGTTACAGTGGACTGCACAAAGAACACAGTTAAAACAGCGGTCAAGGGGATACTGCTCGATCTTGGCGGTATAGCGAAAGGATATGCGATAGACAGGGCCGGAGCCATACTGAGATCGAAGGGACATCCCGATTTCATAGTCAATTACGGCGGAGATATGCTCATATGCGGCAGAAAAGGTGAAAAACCGTGGACGGTAGGGGTGAAAGACCCTGATAACGGCAATGATTTCCTTAAAAAACTGGAATTCGGCACAGGAGAATGCAGAGGTGTCGCCACAAGCGGAGATTATGAAAGGTTCCTTGTGATAAACGGAAACCAGTATTCCCATATTTTCGATCCGCGGACCGGAAGACCTGTAAAAAACGCGAGGTCGGTGACGGTGGTGGGAAAAGACGGTGAATTGACAGATGCCGTCGCCACAGCGGTATCTGTTGCTCATGATGAAGAACAGCTGATAAAAAAAATAATGGAAAAATTCAATGTAAAAATATATACTCTCACCGGTTCGGATAAGTTGTGGAAAGAGTGGTAATCCTGAATGAAGTGTTTTTACTGTTCACACCAGATTGAAAATGAGTTTGCAGAAAGCTGTCCGGGTTGTGCAAAAGATCTCCGGAAAGTATGTCTGAATTGCAAAATTGAATTCGAAAAAGGTGCTAATTTCTGTATGTCATGCGGCGGAAAACTTGCTGAACTGCCCGAAAAAAAGGTTGAAGAAGAGATCGTGGTCCTTGAAGAGGTCACTATTCTCGAAGACCCTGTGCCTGAACCTGTTGTCGAGGAGGCCGGTGATAAAAACGGAGTCGAAGACCTTATAGAGATAAATCTTAAGGTTGAGGGTTTTGAGAAGGAAGTTCTTGAAATAACAGGCAATGATGTGTCTGCTGTTCAACCTGAACCGGAACCTGTGCCCGATGTAATGCCTGAGCCTGATCCGGTGCCTAAAACGGAATCCAAGTCTTCACAGAAGAAAAAACAGGAGCAGAAGAAGAATGACATTGATTTCGACTCTCTGTTCACTGAACTTAATACGATCGAACCGAAAATAGCACCTTCCGGCGGATCTGCTCTCAGCAGTGAAAAGGCGGATGAACACGAAGAAGAGAGCGAAGACATTCCTATAAATCTGAAAAGTGACAAAATACTTGTAAAGACCGCTTCAGAGTATCATCTCAAACCTGCAAAAATTACAGAGACTTACGATGTTTCGGTCGATGATCTGATCAAAGAAGTGATCACTGTCGAGTTCGAGGAATCATGCCTACCCATGTTGAGGAAGATAGAGGATAACCTTAGAAGCTCAAAGGGCGGAGTTTTCTATCTCCGGGGTGATGCAGGGAGCGGAAAAAGTCATTTCGTGAACAGAATGAAGACTGCATCTGAAAAGAATAGCGGCGAAGGCAGTTTCAATCTTGTTGTAACGGATGCCAACATTTTTGATTTCGATTTCATGATATTCATCAGCCTTGCAAGGATGCTGATGAAGATAAAGAGCAATGATGTTGGAACAGTGAGGAAAAAACTGGATAAACTGTTCGGTGACACTCTTCCTGACAGCAAAAAAGATTGTCTCAGCGCCCTGATATGCCTGAATTTCGTCCCGGTCAAGACAAAGCTTCCGAAACATGACATAGAGTACCTTCTTTCTTATGTTCTCTATGGATTGAGCAGAAGCAAGCCTGTCATATGGGTGGTCAACAATGCAAACACTCTCAATGTCAGGTCGATAAAATTCTTTAACAGCCTTCAGAAAGTGTTCGAAGCGGCGCCTCTTGCCGTGATACTGATAACCGATCCGGATGCGGCAGTTCTTAACGGTGCTGACATAAACAGTATATTTGATTTCAAGGGTTTCCCCGAAGAGATGCTGAAAGAGGAGATCGCAAGGATACTGAACACAAAGAAGATCCCGGTCGAACTTGAAAAACTGCTCAAGGAAAAGGCTCAGGGCAACATGCTTTTCACACTGCAGCTGACTGAGTTCCTCAAAGATAAAGGTTTCATTTTCGAAATGAAAGGCAGCTGGAGGTTCTCCAAACTGCCTGATGATTTTGTATGCCCTTCGAACCTTGACGAGCTTATATCACAGAGGGTCGACCTGCTTTCCGAAGAAGTGTCGAGGACATTGAAGGAATTCACACTGCTTAACCTTTTTGAAGTGCCGAAATCCCTTTTCAGCGTTGTTACGACCACATCTCCGGCATGCATCGAGGAACTTGTAAGGAAAGGTTACATACTGGAAGCTCCTGATTATCTGAGGTTCTCATCAAGGACCATGCTTTCAGCTCTTAAAAAGAAGGTGAAAATAGGAAAGAACGAGAGAAATTACTACAGGGACATCGTTACAAAGCTCTCTTCGACCCCTGCTGAGATCTATCAGCTTAACAAGCACTGGCTGCTGTTAAGTTACATAAATCTCGGCGGAATAGTTGATAAGAGGCTGAATTCATTCCTTTTCTCATCTGCCGTATATATGGAGAAACTGGGATTTTTCGAGATATCACAGAGAAGCTATCAGACAATAGTGTCATCTTTCGGTGTCGAAGATACGCTTGATGATTTCAAGATACTTCCTGAGATCAAGAATGCAAGGCTCTGGAGGCTGGTGGAGCCTCAGTGGGCGAAAATATTCTGGGAGAAGCTTCTTAACTATGCAAGGCTCAGAAACTATTATCATCTTGAACTTCTTGCAAACGGAGAGCTTCTGCTGCTGGAAAAAGAGAATGTCAACCTCTCAGCAGTTGCGGACATAGTTAAAAAACTCCATCTTGCCGGCTGTTACGAAGAAGAGGTCGGACTGATAGACAGAACAGTCGAGCTTCTGGTAAGTGCAGGCAACTTTCTTGATGCCAACACTTTTGCCGCAAGAGGCTACAAGATGCTCCGTGACATAATAATGAAATATACATCCAAGGATATCGCCCCGGCAGATTTTGTCTATGTGCTTTATGTCAGATGTTCCTGCAAGCTTGCCGAGGTATGTATAATGCTGGAGGACTATGACAAAGCGGCCGCCATTCTTGAAGAGGCGCTTGAATATGCCGAGAAATATAATGTTTCATACTTCAAGTCAAAGATACAGCTTCTCCTCGGTAAGATAAGGTTTGCCCAGAAAGATGACTGGGAGGAGACCATGAAGGAAGGTTTCTATAATGCGATAATAGGCATGGATTTCTCCATAATTAAGTCATTTCTCTACTTTTTTGAGGAAAATGACCTTGAAGAGAAAGAATGGGTCTCTCCGTTCCTTGAATATAAGAACTGGATCAATTTCTAATATTTCATTTCAATACACCTCTAAACTTGACGGGGCGTGTTATTTCTGATAGCTTTTCTTTACTAATTATTTGGCAAGAGGTGATCATGCTGAACCGATTGTTTGTACTGACGATAGCGCTTCTTTTAATGCTGACATCGTGCGGCATTGCCAGATCGTCTTCATCCATCCGTAAAGCTGAGGCGGAAAGGGGCAGGACCCTTGAAAAGATAGTATCCGGGTTCGGAGGTTCCGACCTTGTTCAGACAGATGAGTTCGGTAATAAAACTCTGAAAAAGGATGCCACGGATAAAGTGGAGCCTGTCGAAAAAAGAAAAGCGGCATATTTTTTCTATAAAGCAGACGCATATCTTGCAAAAGCATACGATCTCAGGGCCAAAAGTCTTTATGACCAGTCCGAATATCTTGCAAAACAGTCTCTGGGGTTTTTTGAGTCGGCCGAAAAGGTTTTTGATGAAAATACTCCTTCTGAACCGGTAAAGCCGGCACCTAAAGCTGAACCTGCAAAACCGGCTCCAGCTCCAACTCCGGCTCCTGCGGTGACTCCGGCACCTGCTGTAAAGGCTGAGCCTAAACCTGAACCGGTAAAACCTGCACCTAAAGCTGAACCTGTAAAACCGGCTCCTGCGCCTGCACCTGCTGTAAAGGCTGAGCCTAAAGCTGAACCTGTAAAACCGGCTCCTGCGCCTGCACCTGCTGTAAAGGCTGAGCCTAAACCTGAACCGGTAAAACCTGCACCTAAAGCTGAACCTGCAAAACCTGCACCGGCTCCTGCACCTGCTCCGGCTCCTGCTGTGACTCCGGCTCCTGCTGTAAAGACCGAGCCTAAACCTGAACCTGCAAAGACCGAGCCTGCTCCTGCAGTAGCTCCGGTACCGGTTGAAACAAAGGAAGACAAGAAAGAGGAAAAGCCTTCTTTGAAAGGTGATCCTTTTGCTGAGAAAAAGCCTGAAGAGAAAAAGGCGGAAGAGAAACCGAAAGAAGAGAAGAAGCCTTCATATTATGATGTTTATGAGGAGATGAGACAGAAATATCTCAAGAAACAGGAAGAGCAGAAAGCCAAAGAAAAGGAAAAGGAGAATAAGGAAGAAAAGAAAGAGGATAAAAAAGAAGAAAAGGCAAAAGAAGATGAAAAAGCACCGGCTGGAGGTGCAAAATGAAAAAGTTCATAATACTGATGTTCGCTTTTGTCATTGCTGCGGGTTGCACTGCAGGGGGAAAACTTTACAGAAGCGCTCTTCTTGAGAACAAAAGGCTTGAAGTGGACAAGAAAAGAGGCGCCGAAATGTGCGCCCCGTACGATCTTGCAATGGCAGAAAGCCTTATAGAGTTTGCAAGAATAGAACTGGAGGCGGGTAACCATTTCCGTGCTGAAGAATACCTCACATCAAAAGACCTTTATGCCACAAAAGCTTCATTGAAAGCAGACAGCTGTCTTATGAAAGATGCGGACGGTGATAAGATCGCGGATGATGCTGACAAGTGTCCGAAAGATGCCGGACTTCCTGAGTTTCAAGGCTGTCCTGACAAAGATGGTGACGGTGTTCCTGATATTGATGATAAATGCATTGATGTCCCTGGACCTAAGGAACTCAAAGGATGTCCTCCTGCGGCTGACAGAGATGCCGACGGCATACCTGATTCAAATGACCGCTGTCCCGACGATAAGGGTTTTGCAGAGTTCAAAGGCTGTCCTGACAGGGATGGTGACGGAATTGCCGACCTTGAGGATAAATGTCCTGACATCAAAGGGCTGAAAGAACTTCATGGATGTATTCCTGAAGCTGACAGAGATGGTGACACTGTGCCGGATTCTCTGGACAGATGCCCGGATGAAAAAGGTCTTAAAGAACTCAACGGATGCCAGCCTGCGAAAGACAGGGACGGTGACGGAATACCTGATTCCGAAGACAGATGTCCTGATGATAAAGGTACTATCGAGTTCAAAGGCTGTCCGGACAGGGATGGTGACGGCATAGCTGACCTTGAGGATAAATGTCCTGACATCAAAGGACTGAAAGAACTCCAGGGATGCATTCCGGCGGCTGACAGGGACGGTGATACAGTTTCCGATCCTGAAGACAGATGTCCTGATGATAAAGGCGTTGTCGATCTGAAAGGATGCCCTGACAGGGATAATGATAAAGTTGCAGATCTTGATGATAAATGTCCTGATGCGGCTGGCGTAATTGAACTTTCAGGATGTCCAAAGGTGGTTGACAAGGACGGTGACGGAATAAATGATGATGAAGACAAATGTCCTGATGTGCCTGGCGTAAAGGAAGAGAACGGATGTCCGAAGAAATACAAGCTGATAGTTGTAACTGCACAGAAGATCGAGCTTAAGCAGGTGATATATTTCCAGACCGGCAAGGCTGTGATAGAAAGGCAGTCATACGAAATGCTTAAAGAAGTTGCGGATGCTTTGAAAAATGCACCGTCAGTCAAGAAGGTCATAATAGAAGGTCATACGGACAATGTCGGTAACAGGAACTTGAATGTATCTCTTTCCCAGAAGAGGGCGGAAGCGGTAAGAGAGTTCCTTGTTGATGAAGGTGTTCCTTCAGCTAAACTCGAGGCCAGAGGATATGGTCCTGACAAACCGATAGCCTCCAATAAGACCAGTGCCGGAAAGGCCAAGAACAGAAGGGTGGAATTCATTCTGGAACAGTAGATCATATCTCAGGAGAGCTCAAAATGGGTATCATTCAGCATAAGGACAGACAGAATCAGGTCAATAAAACGGAACAGGATGAAAAAATAAAGATCGGTGATGAAGTTATATTTTCCTCGGCCGACCATAGAAACAATTTGAGGGTGAGTGTTGAATTTGAGGTCACTCTGACAGGTCCTCACAGTTTCTTCACGGGCTTTACGATGGATATAAGCGAGGGAGGTGTCTTTGTTGCAACGCACAGGATATTCCCGATCGGAACGGAATTCAGGATCAATCTTAAAATAGGTGACGACCGTCTTGACATAAATTCAAAGGTCGTGTGGATAAGAAATGAAGACAGTTCAAAAATCAGCGGACAGGAACCCGGAATGGGGCTTAAGTTCATCGATCTGGATGAAAAAGCTCTTTCTGTCATTTCCGGTTTTATTAAGAAAAGAGAGCCGCTGTTCTACGATTCTCAGCTATGAACAGGCCGGTTTTTAACGATAGCGGTCTTGAGAGCGCCATTTCATTCATTGCAGACATCCTTGCTCCTTTTAAAAGAATAGTCTCATCTGTTTTTATTGTTTTGAGCCCTCTTATCTCGATCATTTCAGGACCTGCCAGGTTGATAGACACAGACAGAGTGATCGAAAAGGGACAGCATCCTCGGATTAAAAAATAATATCCGGAATATAATATGGCATCACCGTTCACTGCAGCTGTAACAACTCATTCAAAAACAAGATACATCTGCGTGGACGGCTCTGTGACAGGTTCAGACATTTCTATCGCCATGTGTGATCCGGGTCATGTCTCCAGGAACATATCAGCGAAACTTATGATACCGGACAGGCCTCTGACATGTGCTGTCTTCGGAGTTGCCGGTGAAGGTTCTGTCAAATGTGCAAGACTGCTTGCACAGAGGCTTCTTCTGTGTGTTAAGAAAAGCTTTTCCATAAATGACGCGGTATCAGGTGTCATGCTTGATGATATTGATGTTATTGTAATTTGCGGAGGATATGTCAATTCGGGTGATGCCAGAGTAAAAGAACTGATAGTTAACATATCGGACCTCGAATCTTTCCTTAAGAACAGGCCGGCTGTCATTTTTTCGGGAAGCACCGGTGCGGCATCTTTCGCGCAGTACCGTTTTTCACCTTTCACTGATTTTTTCCAGATAGACGGTTTCATTGAAGACCCTTCAATGATACCTGACATATCAGTTCTCAGGAGGATGCTCAATAAGAAAATCCACAAGGATACTGCTGTTCACGACAGGAAGGCTGAAAGGCATCAGTACTTTGATGTGATAAGGAAGTTCAGCGAGACATTGTGCGGAAAGTATCTTGGAAATGTTCTGACGGTTTTTTTCACGGACAGTTTTTCAATGATAGACAGGACGGAAAGGGCGGGAGGAAAATATTTCAGCAGAATGCACATTCTTCCGGGTGCCTCCGGACAGATATGTCCTCAGGATCTGACAAGTGTTTACGATTCCTTTTTTAACCGTGATGCAAGATACAGGGACCCTTTCAGTGAGACCGATGTAATAATGCCCCTGTCCTCAGGAGATTCTGTCCGCTGTATCAGGCCTGACAGGATAGGCGGAATATCGGTATGTCCGGAAATGAATTTTGAGAGATTCATCGACCTTGTCTGCGATCCTGATGTGCTCAGAGGTCTGATAGAGTTCGTGTTTGACAGAGAAGGGCTTTTCCTTGCACCCGGATTGATGTTCCTTGAGAACGAAGATGATTTTTCAGACTGGCTTTCCGAAGCATCTTCCATGGAAAGTTTCATTACAGGATGGATAGTGATCCCTGACGGTGATTTCATTAAGGACAGAGATGCTCTCTCAGTGTATATAAGCGGTAACGGCTCTGAAACGACAGGAACTTACAGATGGGGCAAAAGGTATTTTATCACAATTGAGCCGTTCTCGACAATAGAGATCCAGACAGCCGGAAGAGTTTTTTTTCAGGGTCTGGTCAGGAAAAAAGTGCTGAAGTCGGGCAGAAGCCGGAGAAATCTTATAATAGATCTCAGGAAAGAGAAAAGCTGATGCGGTATTTAACAGCTCTATTTTTTATTGTTTTCATTTTCAGCCTTAACGCCCAGCAGGCAGGCTTTACGATGGAATACGGTGATGAGGGCGAAGTGAAAATAACCCTTTCCGGAGTAGAGGGGATCTCGACAGCTGAACTTTACAGAGAGACGGAAAGCGGCGGTTCTGTGATAATATTCGAGTTCATGCAGCCCGGTGAGGTTTTTGTCGAAAAGGGAAAGGCCGGCACCTGCTATTTTCTTAAAATATATTCCGAGGACGGCAGTATGTCCACGACAGGCAGACAGTGCTATTCCGGGATAAAGTACATCGGCAGCATAAATAACGGTATTCTGCTTCTGATACTTATAATGCTGCTGTCAGCTGTAATTCCCTTCTTTATCAGAGGAAAGTTCATTGATAATACAGATAGCGATTATGCCGCTATAATAAGACAGATCGTTCTCATGATGGATGAAGGAGGGGGGAAGCTCTCTGTAAGTGCACACTATGAAAACAGACATTCAATGCTTTTCTACATGGCATCTTTCCTCGTTTCTGACATTCATGTTGCAGGAGCTCGAGGTCAATATTCAGCGCCGGAAGATAATGCGGAGTTCAAAATAAAAGTTGCCGGCGGATATGCAGACATGATCTTCGATGAAACATGCCGCCATGACAGTAAAGC
Source organism: bacterium (assembly GCA_022703485.1). Classification (GTDB taxonomy): domain Bacteria; phylum UBP6; class UBA1177; order UBA1177; family UBA1177; genus JAKLDO01. The sequence goes on along the minus strand of JAKLDO010000025.1, from coordinate 27,571 downwards.
AGTATGTTTTTCGTCAACAGTGGCCGGAATGGGTATAGATGCGCTTAACGGCAGACGGTGCATCGTCTCGATAGAGCCCTTTCTGGCAGGGATGATCTTTGACGGTTCAGGCACAAAGGGGTTCAAGCCGTCAGGAGCGTATATTTTCATTATAGTCGCAGCTCTTCTGATAGTAGTTCTTTCAGTTCTCAGGACTCTAGGACTGACAGGAGGCATAAAGTGAAACGGCTTTTTTATGCTTTGATATCCCTGGCTGTTCTCGCTGTGACCATTTCAGCAGTTTATGCTCAGACCGGTGAACGGGTCTGGACGACAATGCTCAGATGGGGTGAAATAGTTATAGTTTTCTCTCTTCTTGCCGGAGTTTTCAGACTTATTAAGAGCGAATCATTAAAAGCCGGCAGTAAAGGAGATGACAGGTCATATTCTTTTGTGATCCTGATATCTTTCATCCTTACTTTCACCGCCGGATTGCTGAACTTTGAAAGCAACAGGGCGGTGATGAACAACAGCATCCGGGAGCATCCTGAATTTCTTTTTGAGACAGTGAAAGTTATGATAGATGAAGACGGCTATCTCGGAAAATATCCTGCAAAGAACAGACTGGTGCTTTATATTTCAGGAAAGGTCTCGAACAATTTCGTCCCGACTGATGAAATGCTCAAAAGTGCTGACATGTCGATGGATGAATTTTCAGACTTGAGATCAGGGAACACCAGACTGATGATGAACGAGGATGATGATTTCCGTGTCGAACTTCTGGTCGAGAAAGTAGGCAGAACCGCATTGAGCACTGTCAGGATAATGCTGCCTGCCGCCCGTGAAATGAAAGCATGGTTCGATCACTCTGTAAGTTCAATGCCGGAAACGCCGCTCAGTCCGTATGTCATAAGAAAAAGCCCTGTCAATGATCTTGTGATGGGAGATTCAAGTGTCGAAGGGTCCGGGGAGATGCTGAAAAATGCCGTTGCCGGATATCTTGAGAAGAACGGCATGCATCAGATGGAGAAAGGGGTCATTCTGGTTAATTACAGGGATTTTGTAATATTTTCAGGTATAGGGCAGGCTGTTGTATCGCAGTTTGCCTCTTCGATGGATGAAAGCCTTCCTAAAAATATCGCTGAGAAGGTCATGTTCTCTTTCCTGAAGACCGAAACTGTGTCGTCACCCAAGATAAAAGGGGTCCTTCAGTGGATATACCGGAGGGTGTTCGATCCTCTTTTAAGCTCTTTCGCGGCGCTTTTTCTGCTTTCAATGATATCTGCGGCTTACAGAAGGTTCACGCTGAAGTCCTATTCCATCGGAGTGGTGACGGTGTCGGCTTTTATTACGCTTGCCTGCTTTGCTCCGGTATTTTCATCACGGATAACAGGTCCTGTTCCTGAAGATTTCATGATGAATGTGATCTCAATGCCTGTTTTCGCTGCAATGCTCATAGCGACAGGAACAGGGGTCATATTCTTTTACTTTGACAGGCTTATAAGGATGTTCCGTACAGGAGGCGGGGAATGAGGGAGAAGCCCGCAAGGTTCATGAAGAACATCCCGCCGTGGTATCTAATGCTTCCTGTGTTTATAATAATTACTGCAGTCCGTTTCTCCGACATAACTACAGTAACTCCGGTATCGGTTGAGAGCCGCAAAGTGATGAAAGTCGTTGAAAGCATTAAGCCGGGTTCGAAGGTCATGATAGCTGTAAATTACGGACCTGAAGGACGGGCCGAGCTGGAAGAGGCGCTTTCAACGCTGATAACATTCCTTGCAAAAAAGGAGTCCGGCATAATATTTGTCACAATGGTTCCCGCCGGTATCGAAACTGTTTCGACCGCAGTGGAGAAAAGCCTTTCCAGACTTAAAAGTTCCGAAATAAGATATGTCTACGGAAGGGATTACATTCATCTCGGTTATGTCGCAGGAGGGACGATCGCCGCCGGAATGCTTACCGGGAAGCTTACTGATATGAGGGTCAGGGACATTTACGGAAATGAGCTCAGGAACATGCCGGTGCTTAACGGGATAAACCGTTTTAGCGACCTGTCAGGTTTTTTCGAGTTCTCGTCAATGAAGCTGGATGATGTTCCCGGCGCTGTCATGATATCTATGTTCTCGGGAGGCGGCAGTGTGCCGGTGACGGTTTTCTGTACCGCTGACACGGTTTCAGAGTACATACCGTTCGTGAGGTCAGGATCTGTCGATTCGATGGCGGGAGGGTTCAGAAATGTTGTCGCAGTGACAAAAATGCTCGATCCCGGTTCGAGCGATGATAAAAGGTATTTCATATGTGCAATGGTTCTCATATATATACTATTTGTTATCGTTGCAGGTGTTGCCATTAAATTTTTCAGAGGCGGGGAATGACGCTCAGTACTGACATAGGTGTATGGACGGCATCGATCCTCACTATCGCCGTTCTTTCAGGGTTTTTCAGGG
>JAKLDO010000025.1:0-25043 GCA_022703485.1 bacterium | reverse complement strand
GAATGACGCTCAGTACTGACATAGGTGTATGGACGGCATCGATCCTCACTATCGCCGTTCTTTCAGGGTTTTTCAGGGATAACAGACTGTTCCATTTCGCACAGTCCGTTTTTATCGGAGTAACGGCCGGGTATTTTTCATGTGTATGGCTCATTACGCTCATCGGGCCGTCGATAGATGAGGCTGTGAACGGGAACCTGATCATACTTGTGCCGGTGATAGCCGGGCTTCTGCTTTTTCTTCCTCATAAAGTGAGGCTCAGATATTCCGGTCTTGCCGAATTTCCTGCCGCCTCGATAGTTGTTCTGTACATCGCTATCGCCATACCTCTCTATTTCGAAAAATATATATTTGAAATGATCGCTTCTTCCGTTATGCCTCTTGTTGTTACAGATGAAAGCGGCGGCGTCATCTGGATGGACACACTCAGTGCATGGATATCCATTACAGGAACGGTAAGTGTACTGTGGTTTTTTGCAGTCAGGTTCTATAAACCTCACGATATTCACCGGTTCTCCGGAGAGGCGGGGCGATTCTATATCCTTGTTGCTTTGGGCTGTACTTTTGGATATACTCTTCTGTCGAAAACGGTCCTGCTGCTTGGCAGGTTCGATTTTATTTTTATTGAACTGTTAGGATTCAGATTTTGATATGGGGTCTCTTTGCTAAAACCCCGGGAGTTCTGGAAATGAATAGAAAGATCGCAGTTGCTCTTATCATTTTGTTCGCGCTTGTGCTGAACGCCAGCCTGTTCGACAGGATACTTTCCACCTCGAAGGATTATTCGATTTCTCAGGGCGAGATCACAGTTTATGCTCTGCGCGCAGTTAAGAACAAATATCTTAATAAATCCAAACTTCAGGCATCGGACCTTCTTGCTGAAGGATTGAACGCCATACAGGACCAGCTTCCGGAAGTGATAATAAAGTATGACAAGAACAGTGAGCTGGTCGATGTCCAGATATACAACCGCAAGTACACGGCCCAGGTAAGGAGAATGAAGGACCTTTATGACATAGCTTATGTTCTTAAGCAGGTCTACGGATATATTGAGAAAAACTACAAACCGGAACCTCCGATGGAGATAACGGATGTCGAATATATAGCCGTGAACGGCATTTTGAAAAAGCTCGATCCTCATTCATATATCTTTACACCGAAGGAGTTCGAGGAGTTCACAAGCTCCACCGAAGGCAATTTCGGAGGTCTCGGCATAGTGATTAGTGTGAATGATGACGGCGAGATAGCCGTAGTTTCACCGATGGACGGCACGCCTGCTATGAAGGCAGGTATTGAGGCTAACGATGTAATAGTCCAGATCGATGATGAATCTGCGATAAACATGTCGCTCAATGAGGCCGTGGAAAGGATGAGAGGCAAGCCCGACACTGAAGTGACGCTCAGAATAAAAAGGGCAGGCGTGCCTGAGCTTATTAAGTTCACATTGGTCAGGGCTGTGATAAAGATAGAGTCCGTCGTCAAGGAGATGCCGGCTCCCGGAATAGGTTACATCAAACTTTCCGGTTTCATGGAGAATACTTATCCTGCGATGCTTTCAGCACTTGAAGATCTTAAGAAGAAAGGGATGAAAGGCCTTGTGCTCGACATGAGGAATAATTCAGGCGGACTTCTTTCCCAGGCGATAAAGATAAGTGACATATTCCTGAAGCAGGGTGTGATAGTCTCAACTGTAGGTGAAGATGAAAAGGATGTGAGCGATGCAACGGTGGAGGATACTGACATCCTCGACATTCCGGTCATTGTGATGATAAATGAAGGCACGGCTTCAGCGGCCGAGATCGTGACAGCGGCATTGAAAAAGAACGGAAGAGCTGCTGTGATAGGAAGAAAAAGCTTCGGAAAGGGGAGTGTCCAGAACCTTTTCCCGATAGCTGGCGGCGGCGGACTGAAACTGACCATAGCACAGTATCTGACTCCCGGCGACATCTCGATCCAGTCGGTCGGCGTGACACCTGACATCGAGCTCAGACAGGCATACATAAGTAAAGAGAAGATCTCTATATTTGATGATGGTGACGATATACTGAAAGAGGAGAACCTGAAAGAGCACATAGTTTCCGATTATGTGCCTAAAGATATCGAGAAACCGGCGATGACCATAAGATATTTCAAGGAATATAAGGACATAGATCAGATAATAAAGGAAAGAAGGAAAGAGAAGGTCGGTGCTTTTAAAAGCGATGAAGAGATAGAGATCGCGATCAAAGTACTTTCTGGATCCACCATGTTCAAACAGACAGTTTTTGATTCAGCGTCCAAACTGAAAGAGAAGGAGTGGGACAATATTCTTGCGAAACTTTCCTCGACCGGTGTGCAGTGGAAGAAAATGATGTCGCTTAAACAGCCTTCGGTGAAAGATCTGAAAGCAACACTTCTGAACAGTTCAACACTTGTGGGAGGAAAAGAGCTCCAGCTTACTTTCAAAGCTGAGCATAGCGGAGAGATCGAGAATCTCATCGGCATACTCGAAACGAAAATACCTTATCTTAAAAGAGTGGAAGTGCCTTTCGGTACTTTTTCGGGCTCGGTGGAAAGGACTGTCAATGTAAAGCTTCCTGAATCGGTCCAGTGGAGAAAGGAGTCGGCGACATTCAAGCTCTGTCACGGAACCCCCGAAAAAGTTCTGAAGACCGAGGTGATCCCTGTTGAAACCGTTCCTGTCGATATGCCGGATATGATATTTTCTGTTCTCGCTGTGGAATCTGCAGGCCGGATCGATGGAAAAGTTCAGTACGGTGAGAAGATAAAGCTTATCCTCAGCATGAAAAATACTGGTAAGGGAGCACTTCTTGACGGCCGTGCCATGATCATCAATGCTAATAATTCAAAAGATATGTTCATCAATAGCGGGACCATGCCGCTTACCCTGGCTCCGGGAGAGACAAAGACCGCGGAATTCAGTTTTGAACTTAACAGCGCTCCGAAAGACTCAAAAGATCCTGTGCGGCTTGTGATATCGGTCTATGACTATAAAACGAAGTACAATGCCGGTTTCACGATCCCTGTCGCGACAAGCGATGCCGGATGCCTTTTTGAGACCCGTGCAGAGGATTATGAGATCGAAAAAGATACAGTTCTCTACACTTCAGCCGACTTGAAAGAAGTGTACGGAAGAACTGCTGAAAAAGGTGCTGTAAAAACAGCAGGAAAATGCGGTGAGGCGTATCAGACGGCTGACGGTATGTGGCTGAGGTCCGACTCGCTCAAAAAAGTTCAGGGTGAACAGAAAAAACCTGCCGTGAACCTTAACTATCCTGTTTCAATGCCCGAAATATCATTTACGAAAAATCCTGAGATAGCCGCTGACGGTAAAATGACAGTCTTCTTCTCGGTGAACAGAGCGGAAGTGAAAGATGTTTTCGTCTATCTAAATGACAAGAAGATCTACTACGAAAGAGTGGATTCGCAGAACGGTGAACAGAAAATATCGCTTCCCGTCGTTTTCGAGAACATGACCAATGAGATAAATATCGCAGTGAAAGGTCACGACAAGGAAAAGAACGCGATAGTCAGAAAATTCATATTATATCCCAAAGGAAAGATCGAAGAGAAATCGTACTGATCAGAACGCCTCCTTATTATCGAGATATTCCCTGTAGCGTTTGTAAAATGGTCTGACATTTTCAGTTTTTGTGAATGTGCTTCTGTCTGTATCTGATAGTTTTTTAAGGTCATACCATTCAACTTTGAAGAACTTAAGGGTCCGCGGTGATATTGCGTCAGCCGGACAGCCGTAGATGCATCTCATGCAGATCATGCATTTCCAGCCGATGACGGGTTTCTCCTTTTTACCTTCTTCAATGTTGCGGACCGGACATTCGATGATGCACTTTCCGCAGTTGGTGCATCTGTCTGATATTTTCAGGTCTTTACCGAAAAAGAAAGACCCGGCATGTTCCATTGCGCTGAAAACGGCAGTCGATATGTTCACAAGCAGTGAGTTCCTGTGCCTCCTTTCCTTACCTTCAATTATCTCCCGGGCCGCGGAGGCGATCTTTTCTTTAGCATTAAGGCATATCTCTGTGATGAAATGATCAGGAAACCTTAAAAATACATTGGCCGGCATTACGATCATGCTTTCGTGCACTACTGAATACCCCTTTTCTGTGAGCGCTTTCCTTACCTGATAGCTTGATCCGCCCTGAAAGAAAGGGTCTCCGGGTGATTTAACGATAAAAGCCTTTCTGCCTTTGCCTTCAGGAAGATGATCCTTAATGAAACTGAAAAAAATGGCAGGAGCGTTCAAGGCATGAACCGGATAGATGATCCCTGTAATGTCAAAATCGTCCTGTATAGTTTCAAAGCCTCTGGTTATTTTATCTATTTCCTGAGTTGAAACGGAATATTTAGCACTGAGTTCACTGGCGAAATTCGAAGCGACGAACCTTGTGTTACCGCTTCCTGAAAAGAGAAATAACGAACATTTTTGCATAGATCCACCTTATTTGAAAAAAATATCCTGAAAAGCTTCGTTGACGGTGACAGTTTTCAGTCTTTTGGGAAAACGGCCTGCCCATAACTGAGACATATCGCCGGATATAACGGTAAGTTCCGGTTTAAGCGCTGAGATGTATTTAACTGCACGGTCAATGTCATCCTCATTGTAGTAACGGCTGTCAGCAGGAAGAAGAACGGTCTTCTCAAAAGGTATGATCAGATGGGTTTCAGGGATGAAGCACAGGAACAGAAGCTGACCGTTTATCGAAATGTTGTTCCTTTCCCCATCAGGAGAGACATTTTCAAGTTTCACCTCGAAAGGTCCTGCAAGGATCTCAGTCCCTTCTGTCAGAACAAGGAACTTTCTGAGCGGCATACCTTTGAAAATGGTGCCGGCCATTATCCTTGTCCTCTCTTTCACTCTTTCAGAAATGCCGGTTCTTTTTGTGAAAACGCACACATCCTTGACAGAAGCGCTTCCTGAATGACTGTCTATCCGGAGACTTCTTCCCGCAAGTGTTATGTGCCATGCAGAATTTATCTTCATCAGTACTGCTCCCATATCTGCTGCATTATCTTATCTCTGAAATCCCATGAATCCTTGTATCTCTTCCCGTTGAAACTGTTTACAGTGAATGCGTAAAGGTAAAGTTTCCCGCTTTTACCTTTCATTATGCCGGAAAGCGATGTCACTCCTGTGAGCGAACCGGTCTTTCCTCTTATGAAACCTGTGCAGTCATTGCCGGCTGAGGCTCTTTTCAGTGTGCCGTCCTCGCCCATTACAGGGAGTGTGGAGAAATAATCTATGCTCAGATACGGGTCTGAATAAACTTTTTTAAGAAGTTTTATGAAAAAACGGCCTGTCAGAAAGTTCTTATCGTTGCCGAGTCCGCTTCCGTTAATTACATCGACATCCTCATTAAGCTCTCTTTTGGCATACTCCTTGAGAAAATCGATACCTTTATAGACATTTCCCTTCAGTACTCCGCCCATGAAGAACAGCAGACTGTCGGCAATGAAATTGGATGAATAGCGGTTCATTGTCTGAAGGATGTCTCTCATAGGACTGCTTTTCAAAGTGAAGTTCACGGCACTCTCTCTGGAAAAGACGGAAGCTTTCAGTCTTTCCCGTGATATCGGAATGCCGTCTTTCTCACCCATAAGAAAAAGAAGCGTCTCAATGTAATGATTAGTCGGGTCATATATTTTTTTATATACGGCGAATGGTTTTTTTATCTGCTCGCCGATAGTACCCTTAACGGTTATGAGAGTTTTTCCCTCTTTGGGTGTGGCTGTTACAAGAAGCCTGTTGTATGCGCCTTTGACGGTCTTTGCCGTGTTGTCTATTAAAAAATGAGGTCCGGGGGTTGAGAGTGATATCTCTACAGTTCCGCCGTCAGTAGTGGGCTTAAGGAACATCTCGACCGAATTGTAGTTGAGCCCCAGAGGTGAAATGTAAGCAAGATATGCATTGTCGCCTTTTTCTCCTGAATTGGAAAGGAACCTGTTCTGATTTCCGTAAATGAAGTCATCGACAATGACCTTTGTAACATTTGATATGCCGCGCCTTTTAAGATCGCTTGCGAGAAGCCACATTTTCTCGATCACCATCTCAGGATCGCCTGCCGCCTTGATATAAAGGATGCCGTCTGCAGGATCAAATGAGAATATGGTCATGAACCTGAACCCGCCGCCGAGATTTTCCAGCACTGATGCTGTGGTGAGGAGTTTGAGATTTGATGCGAAAGACATGGGTTTATCAGGGTTTATAGCGACCACTTCCTTTTTCGCTTCAATGTCATAAACCACTACCGAAAGGTTCTCTTCAGGAACAGGGGTGATATCAATGGCTGCTGAATGAAGGGTCAAGGCTGTAAAGAACAGAATTACGGGCAGAAGCTTTTTTGGAAGCATTGTCACCTGCCTTTCTGATTTTTTCCTGCATCCTTTCTGTTTAAGTTCCTGCGATCCTGCTGCTGATCGGAATTTTTCGGTTTAGGTCTATGGGAGTTGTTTTTGTGGAATGTCTTTTTTCTTTCCTGTGAAGGTTTCTGTTCTTCATCTTTTTTAGGAGAAGGAGTCTCTTTTTTTACAGGTTTTTCATTTTCAGGTTCCTTTTTCTTTTCGGGGCTTTTGACATCCGGGATGTCATCAAGGCCCTTGATCTGCTCCTCTTCGATCATTTCTTCAAGGATCGGCTGGATTAGCTTGCTGATATTCGTTTTAGCGGCGGCATAGAATGTCCTGAAAAGAACAGGGGACCTATCGGACTTCTCTATGAGCTCATCGATCTTTTTGAAAGTCTCTATCATGAGCTCTTTTTTAGCTTTCATTTTTTCATTGCTGTCAACAGCTGAATTTATCTTTCTTATTCCTGAGGTAAGCTCCTCTTTCAGTACAGCGATCTGTTCATTTGAGAGAAATGTCTTTAAAACAGTTTCTATGTTCTTTTTCATTGTCAGCCTCTTATCTGAATTGTATAAAATCCTTCAAAGTGAAAGACCTCATGTATTTTATCAGAGGGTCCATATCGAGATTGCTTCCCTGGTCCAGAGCCCACTGATAGGCGATCTCTTTCATTGTTCCGACTATCGAGTAGGCGAGAAGCCTTGCATTTGTCTTTTCGGGTATCTCTCTGCATTTCTGCATCATTACGAGCGCACCTTCGACATATTCGGCAAGTTTGGTGTAGAAAAGTACAAGATGATGGTCAAATTCACTGTCAAGCCCTACCGCTTCGCTCACGATTATCTTTGTAAGGTCCCTGTTCTGGATCGCTATTTCCATGAAATGTCTGATATTTCTGTCGAACTGGTCGCTCAGAGGTTCATCAAGGCTGAACATTCTGATGTCTTCCAGCATGGACGAGGAGAAATCCTTTATCAGGGTTTCAAATATGTCTCTCTTGTTCTCGAAATAAAGATAAACGGTTCCGCGGGCTATGTCAGCTTTTGCGCAGATGCCCGAAATGCTCGTGGCATGGTATCCTTTTTTGGAGAAAACCCTGCTTGCGGCTATCAGTATCTGCTGTTTTCTTGACTGTTTCTTAGAACTTTTCATGGCCTTGTCATGCGAGTTTTGAAAGTATCTTGTAGAAAGGTGCAATGAACTGGGCAGGAGCGCTTATGCTTCTGAGATAGTCTATCTTCATCTCTACAGAATCTCTCATAAGATCGGCATATTCCTCGACAGCCGCATTCTTCGCAGGATCGAAAATGGTGTCGAAGTCCTTGGAAACATTCTTGAACATGCCCTTTTCAGGAATGAAATATCCCGGCATAAGTTTCCACTCTTTCCACTTCATTTCGTTCTTTGCGATCTTCACATATGCTGAAAGCAGTATGCTGTCACAGATCTCGACCTGTTTTCCGTTAGCACCGAAATAAGGTCCTACATTGAGAATGAGCAGTTTGAACTTTGTTTTCTTGAGAGCCTTGTCAAATACATCAAGTTCCGTTGAAAGGTCCCATACCGCATTCTGGTTGGCTCCGGGAATTATGTTCATGTCGCTGCAGCAGTCGCATTCGGTGGAATATGTGAACCATGATGAAGATATCAGGTCGTTGTCCTTGATCATTGTGACTGGCGGCAGAAGTTCGTCCTTCACTATCATTACGAGATATTCCGGAAGGCTGAGGTCTTTTTCCTCCTGTGAGAAAAGAGTATGCACTTTTCCATCTGGAGATAGCGCCTGATTGAGAAGGATGTTCCTTTCACCTTTCTCGTTCTTTGATACGGCTGTGTTCTCGCCTGATATTACAGAGATCTTGCCGGACTCTCTTGCGGAAGCGCTCTCAATAGGCCCGAAAAAGTTCTTTCCGAAAGATACCAGTGATTTTTTCCTTCCCTGCACAGTTGTGAGCATGAGAATTCCGGAATCTCCGCTTATTGAAACCTCTTCATTCTTTGTTTTGAGATCATTGGCATGAATGTTAAGTCCAAAGTAAGATCTGTCATGACAGTTGTTTGAAACGGTCAGGAATGTCGTTTCTGTCTTTTTCCCGCCTTTGATTATTCCGATCGTCTTGGCGACACCGTTTACCGGAAGCGCTTCGATGTTGTTCACACCGGTGTTCCATGAAAGAACTTTCACAGCTTTTCTGATCTCGCCGAAATTCTTTGCACCGAGAAGGAATGCCGTATTTGATTCAATGTCATATATCATCATGATCCTTGGAGGTTCATCAGAAGATTCCTCCGTTTCTCTTGATTTCCAGTAAAGCCATTCCTCGTTCACCCAGTCAGGATAGCATACGATCCGTATTGCAGGAGCATTCATTTTTTTTGTCTTGGCATATATTTTTGAGCTTTTTTCATCAACGGGGTAGTAGTGTATTGCAGTGTCAAGAACGAGTTTTGCAAACTGAACAGGGGCACAGATGTCTATTTTGCAGTTAAAATCAGTATTTTCAGTAAGATACATACTGTGAACAAGCATCTCTCTCTGGATGAGTTCATAGGCGGCCTGTCTGACTATGCCGATAAGTTCACCTCTTTCATCGGCAAGCCCGGGATTTGTCACAGCTTCGGCTACGGTCGGGACAATCCTTACTGCCCAGCTGGCGGTCTGAACATCTTCACCTGTGAGATTGACCAGTACTTTCGCATCGTTAAGTCCCATTTCGGCCCCTTTGGGAAGTGTCTGGTCCGTAACAACTACGGTCGGCTGTTCCAGTGCCGCATTGTAAAGTGCCTGTGCGTCAGCCTCTACAGATGCAGGTGCGTTCATGACCGTGACTGCAAGTGCCTGGAACTCTGAAATGTTCTTTTTTGTCTCAACACCGATGAAATCAATAGTGCTCATTCTGTTACCCCTTAATATTGCTGGATAAAATTTAAAAAGCCTCAGAATTATACAAAAAAGTCTTTTAATATCAAAATAATTAGTAAAAAAATTCACTATTTGTTTAATATTTTGTGTCAAACCTTGCCATTTCTATCAATAGACTTATAATCAATCTCGTTTATTTAATGCCTTAAGGAGGTCATTATGAAGAGAATATTTGCAGCTTTTTTTGTATTATTGTTTTTTCAGTTTGTTTTTGCTGACAAAGTTTCGGTTCTGCTTAAAAACGGGAAGAGTGTTTCAGGAACGGTGACAAAGATAGAGGCCGGCAGCATAGATGGAAAAAATGTTGTTGAAGTTTCATCAATAAATGCTGCTCAGGGTGTGAATGAGATCCTTGTCCAGATAAAGGATATCAAAGAGATAGTTTTCAAGTCAAGTGATGATGTTTCATGTTTCGAAGACGGAAGGTTTGTCCCTGTTAGAAAATACTGCTCAATGAAATCTCTCTATCATGTTATTCTGAAAACACCGTCAAAAGATAAAACACCCATTGAAATTTCTGATGAAAGGATGTTCATTTTTTCTATTGAAGGAGCAAAAGAGCCGGTAAAAGTAGGCTTTTACAAAGTTCTTGTAAGCAATGAGAACCGTGAAGATAAAGTGGATTATCCTGATCTTGAAAGAGAAGTGATGGAATTCAGCAGAAACAACATAAAGAAATTATCATTCAATTAACCGGAGGAACCGATGCTTTCAGTCAGTTTGTCTAATTTTGCATCTGAAGTCGAAGAATTCAAAGGACTTGTCATAATTGATTTCTGGGCACCGTGGTGCGGACCATGCAGAATGCTGGGACCGATATTTGAAGAACTTGCCGGAGATTACGCAGACAACAGCTCAATAAAGTTTGTAAAGATCAATACTGATGAAGATCCTGATCTGGCAAGAAAGTTCCAGATAAGGGGAATTCCTACAATAAAATTCATTAAGAACGGAAAAGAAGTCGATCAGCAGGTCGGTGCAGTGCCGAAAGAAGTTATAAAGGAATTCATTTCTAAACATATTTAAGCTACTTGAAAAACTATCTTTTCTGATCTTGACAAACAGAAATATTTTGCAACAATGGAAACTCAAATCGTTTTTTGAAGTTTCCGGAAGTTTCCAATGGAAAGTAAAGACCTGTTTTTCAGAACCGGAATTGATGCCGGTTCTACAACTTTGAAAATTGCTGTTCTCGATGAGTCGGGGAAAGTGGTTTTTTCCAGTTATTTACGGCATAACACTGACATCAAAGGAACTCTGCTTACTGTTCTTGACAACATGAAGAAGAAAATAGGCGATGTCGTTACGAAAGTATGCGTGACAGGTTCTGCTGGGATAGGTATTTCAGAAAGAGTCGGCCTGAAATTTATTCAGGAGGTTGTTGCAAGCGCCGAAGCTGTGTCAGGATTGTTCGGCAAAATCGGGACCTTACTCGATATCGGCGGAGAAGATAGCAAAATGATAATTTTCGATGAAAGCGGAAATGCCGATATAAGAATGAACGGCAACTGCGCAGGCGGCACAGGAGCTTTTATCGATCAGATGGCTTCTCTGATGAGTGTTCAGGTTGAGGAACTCAGCAATCTTGCCGCGGATCATACAAAAATTTATCCGGTTGCAAGCAGATGCGGGGTTTTTGCAAAAACCGATGTGCAGAATCTGCTGAGCCGCGAAATTCCGAAAGGCGATATAGCTGCTTCAATTTTTAATGCTGTTGTAACTCAGGTTATGAATACTCTTGCGAGAGGAAGCAGTATCAAGCCGCCACTGCTTTTTTCAGGTGGTCCGCTCGCTTTTATTCCGTTTCTTCGTGATCTTTTTCTTAAAAGAATCGGGTTGACTGAATCAGATGCGGTTATTCCGGAAAAGCCGGAGCTTTTTCCTGCCATGGGAAGCGCTTACTACGCAAAGGATAATGAACTTTCCATGACAGTTTCTGAACTTATTTCACTTATCACTTCGAGTAAGGAAAGCAAAACTGCCGGCGGTGGGAGGCTGGATCCGCTTTTTAAATCTGAGGAATATTTCAGAAAATGGTATGAAAACCGTTATATGAAAGTCACTCGTGCTGTTCCTGAACTATCTGAAAACAGTGATTGTTTTTTGGGAATAGATGCAGGATCGACGACAACTAAAATCGTTGTGATAAACAAAGACGGCGAAATCATGGCCGAGTATTACAGGGGTAATGGCGGGGATCATATTGTTTCAGTCAGGTCAGGACTTACTGAAATCCAGAAAAAGCTTGCTTCGGAAGGAATCAGATATCATGTAAAGGCTGTTGCCGTCACTGGTTACGGTGAAGATCTCGTAAAGTCCGTTTTTTCAGCTGATTTCGGGATTGTCGAAACGCTTGCTCATCTTAAGTCCGCACAGAAAATATCAAATGGTAATGTGGATTTCATTCTTGATATCGGCGGACAGGATATGAAAGCGATGTTTGTTGAAAACGGAAATGTCACGAATATAGAAATAAATGAGGCATGTTCATCAGGTTGCGGTTCTTTTATTCAGACATTTGCGGTAAGTCTGGGACTTAGTGTCGAAGAATTTGCCAATAAAGGGTGTTCATCCAAAGCTCCATGCGATCTTGGATCAAGATGTACGGTTTTTATGAATTCCAAGGTTAAACAGGCACTTAAAGAAGGTGCCGGAATTGAAGATATAAGTGCGGGTCTTGCTTTTTCGGTTGTAAGGAACTCTCTTTACAAGGTTCTGAAACTCAAAGATATGGATGAAATCGGACAGAATGTCATTCTTCAGGGAGGAACATTTAAAAATCCGTGTGTTCAGAGGGCATTTGAAATTATCACTGGAAAAAAAGTTGTTGTGCCTGATATCGCAGGAGTCATGGGAGCTTACGGAGCGGCATTGAATGCGCTTGAAAAGTGGAATGAAAACAGGGATATGGTGTCTGAATTTACCGGATTTTTCTCTTGTACCGGAGAATTAGCTCTGAAAATGAAAAAAACTCTGATTGAGTGTAAAGGCTGTGAAAACATCTGTTCCGTGACGAAAATGGATATGGGAAACGGAAAAGTTTTCTATGCCGGAAACAACTGCGAAAAAATCTTTTTTTCCGGTGGTGGAAATGTGCAGACACAGTGTTTCGATGGAGTTTCGTGGAAAAGGAATCTTCTTTTTGACAGAGATTCGTGTCCGGAAAGTGAAGCTTTAATAACTGTGGGGATTCCGAGGGCATTGAATATTTATGAAAATTATCCTTTCTGGCACACTCTTTTTACCAGATGCGGCATCAGAATTATTCTTTCTGATCCTTCGACGGTTCAGCTTTACGAATCAGGATCGGGAAGTGTCATGAGTGACAGTATCTGTTTCCCGGCCAAACTGATGCATGGTCATATTTTTAATCTCATAAACAGGAAAGTTGACAGGATTTTTTATCCCATGGTTGTTTATGAAGACAAAAGCGGATGCTGGCAGAACAGTTTTAACTGTCCTATCGTTTCAGGTTACTCTGATGTTGTAAAGAGTTCGATAAATCCTGAAAATAATTACGGAATACCACTTGATACCCTGGCTGTTTCATTTAAGGATAATAATCTTCTTGAAAAGAAGCTGAAATCCTATTTTACAAAAACTTTTGGTGTTTCACATTACCGTTTCAGAAAAGCATTTGCCGAGGCAATGAAAGAAAAGGATAATTTCAAGGTGATTCTCAGACAAAAATCGGATGAAATAATAACAAAGGCAAAACAGGAAGGAAGAAAAGTTGTCATGCTCATCGGCCGGCCATATCACATCGATCCGCTGATAAACCATAAAATTCCTGAAATGATTACAGTTTTCGGTTTTGATGTGATAACAGAAGACAGTGTTTCGCAAACTTGTGGAACGGCTGTAAAAGTTCTTGATCAGTGGGAATATTCCAACAGGCTTTACAGTGCGGCATGGTATGTGGCTGAAAACGATGCTGTAATTCCTGTTCAATTGAATTCTTTCGGCTGCGGACCTGATGCAATTGCGACTGATGAAATGAAAGAAATTCTAAAGTCGTACGGAAAAAATCTGACTACAATCAGGATTGACGAAATTGTTTCACCCGGTTCAACTAAACTGAGATTGAGAACTTTATTTGAGTCAATGGAAAGAGGCGGAAACAGAACGAAATTTCTTAGAAAAGAGCTGGCTGTTCTGAAGGAAGAAGATCTGAAAAAGCAGATTCTTATTCCTTTTTTTGCTGATTTTTACTCGCCTTTTGTCGAGCACGGATTGAGAGCTGCCGGAATAAATGTCGTTTCTCTTCCGAAACCGGATGCCGAATCGCTGAAAGAAGGTTTGCGGTATGCCAATAATGAAATCTGTTATCCGGCAATAATTATTGTTGGAGACATTATCAAAGCATTAAAAAGCGGAAAATATGATCTTGAAAATACTGTCATAGGAATTACACAGACAGGCGGTCAATGCAGGGCGAGTAACTATTTTTCAATGATAAGAAAAGCTATGGCAGCCGCCGGATTCGACAGAGTGCCTGTTGTTTCTTTTTCTACAACAAATAAAGCCGTGACAAAGCAGCCTGAATTTAAAATCAGAAAAATTCCATTTATAAACTGGGGTTTGAAAGCGATACTTCTTGCTGATGCTGTTTCGAGAATGTATAATGCCGTGGCGGCAAGAGAAAAGACAAAAGGATCTGCGCTGAAACTGGCTAATTCTCTTATTGCGGAATGGAATCTGACTTCGTTTGATGTCAACAGAAAGGAGATGTTCAGATTTTTGAAAAAAGCTATTAACAGTTTTAACAGTATCGAAATCGATCATGATCCGAGACCGAAAATAGGTGTCGTCGGGGAAATTTATGTAAAATACAGTGCGTTTGCCAACCATGATGTGCTTGAATGGCTTATGAATCACGGTATTGAACCAGTGATGCCCGATCTTGTGGATTTTTTTGTACAGGAAATAATCAATGTGAAAATAAACAGCCGTGAAAATCTGAGCCGGAATGACATGTTTTCATTGTTTTTACCACTGCTTGAAAAGCATTTTACCAAATTTCATGAAGAAGTCGGAAATGAAATGAAACGGTTTAAATTCAGTTACCCTTATTACGGAGTGAGGGATCTTGCCGGAAAAGCTTCAAAAATTCTTTCTCTTGTAAATCAATTCGGTGAAGGATGGCTGATAGCTGCCGAAATAGCTTCGTTTGCCGAAAACGGAATAAACGATGTGTTGTGTCTTCAGCCTTTCGGATGTATAGCCAATCAGGTTGTGGCGAAAGGTGTCGAAAAAAAGATGAAGGATATTTATCCCGGTCTTGACATTCTTTTCATAGATCTGGATAGTGACACATCTCCGGCAAATATGATGAACAGGGTTCACTTTCTTGTCAGAAATGCGAAAAATCATAAAATCAGGAGGTCTCATGAATGATTTAAGAGAGAAAATAATTTCCGAAGCAGGAAAGCTTTTTTATACTTACGGATTCAAAAGGGTTTCCATGGATGAAATCGCTTCCAAATCTAAAATAAGCAAAAAAACTCTTTATACGGCATTCGGTTCCAAGAACGAAATCATGAAAATATTTCTTGAACGCAAAGTTGATCAGTTTGCTGATGATGTAGATGCTCTTTTTGACACATCGCTGCCTGTGGAAGATACTTTCAGGGAATATATCGGACTGTTCAAAAGACTCTCTTTTTCGATTTCAACCCGATGGTCAGTGACATGAAATATATGCCTGAAATGTTTGATATTGTTGATAAAAAAAGAAGAAAAATGCTGCTTAAATATAAAGTTATTCTCGATAAAGCCAAAGAAGAAGGAATAATCAGCCCTGATCTGAATACTGATGTTTTTATGGAAATATTAATGAATACAATGAGTTCCACCATTATTCCTGCGAAACTTGTGGAACTTAACATTTCTCCGGGAGACCTTATCGGACAGATAATAACGATCTTTTTTTTCGGTGTTTTCCGGAAAGAACGGGGCATAATTGATTGAGTCTGCGAAACTTAATTGTTCTGCTTTTTTCTGTTTTTCTTCATTTTGGATACAAGAATTTCCAGATTTTTTCCTAGGACGGATTCTGCTTCTTTAAATAATTCTTTTGATGCAAAATACTTATCTGCCGCAAGTACGACAAGCGCTTCTTTTGTTGAAGGAAAAGTTTTTGTATACGGCCACATGTGATTAATAATAATGTCTTCTTCAATTTTGTTGAGTGAAAAATGTTTTTTAGCATTTCTCAATGCTGTTTTGGGATGTTCTTTCCCGTGATTATCTCCTTTTTCCGGATGATCTGTATGCCAATCATAAAGGAAAAAGTCATGCATCAGTGCGCCTCTCGCCGTCGATCTGAAGTCAAGTTTAAATTTTTTTGCAAGCTTATATGAATAATAGCTCACATAATAATTATGTTCAAACACTGATGAATGGTGGTGTTTGTAGTTCATTGTTTCGCAGAAATCTGGATTTTCAAGTATATCGGATACTATTTCATTGTATGCCGGATCTTCCGTACAGTTTTCTTCTATTATTTCAGCTATATTTTTTGATTTTTTCCTTATAGCGTTCTTTTCTGTTATTTTATTGTACTTTTTCCAGAGTCCTTTTCCAATATCAGGGAAACTATTCATTATTCTTGATAATTTTTCATGCTGTGCTTTTATCAGATCAAAAGTTATTTCTTCACTGTTGAATTTTTCTATGAATTTTTTGATGTTCAGTATCATTAATGTCGTGAGTATTATGTCATGGAAGTAGATTCCTGATAGAAATACCGTGACAAATATTTTATAAGAGAATGGAATTGCAACAATTTTTTTTAATATGTAAGGGTGAATGATAAAGATAAATATTGTTATGAGGATTGCCCACAAGACAGAATATTTAAGGCATATCCTTCCTTTTATATTGAATTTTTCATCCGAATAGTCCCACAGTTTCATTCCGAAGTAGTTCTCCGTCACTGTTCCGGCAATATATTCAAGAAGTGTGACAAACAGTGTGCCTGATAATATTACAAGTACACAGTTTCCGGTAATATCTGTCATAAATGTTACTGCAAGAGCGGAAAATCCGTAAATTGGAAGATACGGTCCGTAAAAAAACCCGGGGTTCAGCAACTTTTTGTCTATAATAAACCTGTAAATGACTTCAATTATCCATCCGAGAAACGAGTAGACTGTAAAAAGCAGCAATACTGTAAGAATGTGTTCGTTAAAGATTATTTTCATAAGACATTACTAATCATTTTATTTCAAAACACCAATAAGTTCGAATCTGTTCGCTCTGTATGCCGAGAATTCGGTATTAGGATAGTCTGTATCGTCAATATATCTTTTTAAAAACATTCTATTTGCTTCGGTATTTGTTTTGGGGTCAACTTCAATAATAAGTGCACCAATCGGTCCTTCGCCATAAAACGGTCTTAACAAATCAGGAATAAAAGTGCTTCCGATAGAGCCTGACACGATCAGTCTGTTCCCATTTTCAAGTTCCGATGCGCTTCCGACTATCAGTCCGAGTCCGTACCATAAAGGATCTTCATTTATAATATATTCCCACACCTGTTTGACAGTTCCGCCGTAACCGTCTGATTTATCGGGAGTTATTTTGTATTCAACAACCCTGCTGTAATGGTTCGGGGAAATCGGAGGATATGAATAGTTCCTGCCGAGACCGTTATCGAAAACGAGCACATTTCCATTTTTTAGAACTGTCGGAGTGTGTGCTCTGAAAGGCCATGCGAAATCTTCGTGGTCCTTGAAACCCTTAAGAACATCAGGATCGGTTATCTCGTCACCGTTCTTATCGAGAGGCGTGAGGAGGAATTCGGGATATCTCCAGTCAAGCTGAGCATAATCTTCATGAGGTTTGCCGGCGATAGGCATTCTGTCGTAAGTATATTTGTCCCCTTTGAAATCTCCGACTCTGGTTGTCGGGTCATTTGCATCATAACCGTCAACGAGAGAATCGCTGAAACCGTCACTGTCCGCATCATCGATATAAGCTGTGATATGAGGAGCTAAAAACCATTTTAAGTATCCGGAATGAGTAAGTTTTCCCACACCTGATCTCTGTGATCCGATGAGCAGGGAGTCATCTTCAGGATCGTACCATGCCCCGTTATTGTGTATGGGATCGTTAGTTATCCCGGGAGTTTCTGTAGAAGTAAGAGGTATGTCGTTGTAGAGATCGCAGACATCGGGGAATGTCTTGTTGAGGTCCCATGTGCCTCTAAGCTGGGTTGTGGACGGATTTATCTCTATCATCCTGTCCTCAATGTAGTCTGTATCCATTTTATTCACGCCCAGTATGAGGTTTCCGTCATCGGGTTTTATGAAGATCTCATGATGGATGCCGTTGAAACCGAACTGCGTAACATCCCATTTGCTGAGCTCGTTGCCCATGAAATCGTATTTGTATAGGATGTCTCCGCCGTCAGATGTATAGAATGTGTCGCCGTTTAGAGTTATCGGAAATGCGGCCGGGAATGGGAAATCTGTGTACCATCTTATTCTTCCTTTTTCATCAAGAGCTATTCCGATCAGTTCCGGTCTTGAGTTTGGCGTTCTCGACCAGTTAACGATGGTCCAGCCGCTTTCGATCGTGCCTTCCATGGTGACAACCGGGAAATCTTCAGGAAGAGGACCGGTCTGAACATTGAATGTCTTTTCCCCGATCTTACTGTTGTCAGAACCGAATACACTTATACTAACGCTGTTGTTGAAATCAGGAAAAAGTCCGAGAATGGGCACAGTGTACTTGTCAAGAGTCTCCTGAACAGTATATTCTTTTTTCAGGGACTCAGATCCATCAGTGATATCAGCTACTTCTACAATGATCTTCGCCGCTTTGTCCGAAGTAACTTCTACTGATGCTGAAAGAGGTATGTTGCCGCTCGGGTTGATCTTGATATCACCGAAAATATTTTCAGATGATGAGTCATCGTCTGATGAAATATCGTCTGAAACAGCGTCTTCGTCTCCGTTCTCACTGTCGGAAGGGGTGTTCTTTTCATCACCGCAGCCTGCCAGAAACAGCATAGATACCGTCATAAGCACTGCAAAAATGCATTTTTTCATTGGATCCTCCATTATTTACTTTCATTTTGAACGCCGGCCTTGACAGTCTGCCTGACCGAATCAAGCAGGGTCTTTGCGAGCATTTCAATATATTTATCGTTTTGCAGAAGTTTTCTTTCCTGAGCATTTGTAAGATACCCTATCTCAAAAAGGAGTGAAGGCATCCTTGCTCCGACCAGCACATAGAAAAGCGCACCTTTCTTGAACCCTCTTACTTTGACATTGTACGGCTTAAGATTTTCTTTGAGCGAAATGCCCAGTGTAGTAGCATAGTTAAGGCTGTCTTTCACGAAATAGCTCATGGTCATGTCAACAAGTATGGTGTTCAGGAGCGAATTGGTGTCGGATATCTTGTTCTCGACCATTGCGAGCTTGTCAGTGTAGTTATCCCTTGTGTTATCAAGATGATACACTTCAACACCTCCGATGTTTTTATCGGAAAAGGCGTTGGCGTGGATCGAGACGAAAAGCTCTCCGTTCATGGTGTTTGCAATAGCGGCCCTTTCTTCAAGAGGCAGGAAAATATCCTTGTCCCGCGTCAGTTTCACTTCAATGTCATCATATTTTGCTGAAAGCTCTTTTATCTTCTGAGCAAGCTTGAAGACCACATCTTTTTCATAAAGACCTTTCACCACCGCCCCGGGGTCTTTTCCGCCGTGTCCCGGATCTATGACGACGGTCTTTTTCTTTTTTTCAGGCTTCGAATCAACGGTTTTCTGAGGTTCAGGCGCTTTTTTACCGTAGTAATCTATGACGATCCTCCACGGTTCCTCCATCTCCATCACATTGTAGCTTTCGACTTTTCCTGTATCGAGGACGATCCTGATCCCGTTATCCTTTTTCCCGAGCCTTATCCCTTTTAAAAATGAGTCGTACTTAACATCGGGAAGGGCGAAGCCTTCAGCATCGACCGAGATAAGGTCTATGTAAATTCTATCGTCTTTATCGCCTTTGAGCAGGTTATACTTGTATTTAACTTTCGCATCGGGATATATCGCCACCCTGATCGAACTTTCACCCGGCCAGACTTTTATGTCGTTGAGTTTTTTTGAAGGAGCCGCACCTGTCAGGTCGTTCAGGAGCTGTGAAAGCGATTCACGGTCCTCGTCCTTTATCGAATCCCCGCCATAAAGGGGAAACATGAGCATTATCAGTATCATGAGCAGACTTTTTTTCATTTCAGAATCTCAGCATTCCGTAAGCTCCTGCCGAATATACGGCGGTGTTCTCATAATAATATTCAGTGTCGAAATCGTCACCTTTTGAACGGAGATACCATTTTGATGCTGCACTGAATCCGATCGTGAAGTAATCGTTCAGAAGATAGTACACATCAACATTGAAATAAGGCGCATCTGCAAGCTTTCCTTCTCCGATATCCTCAAAAGTCATAGTTATGTCAGCTCCGATCTTTTTCACTATCAGCATGTTCATGAACACATTTATCTGGAAATTGTCAAATTTTGATGTCGCGGCGCTGTTGTATATCCTGTTATGTTCAAAAGAGCCTCCGATCGAGAACTTGCCGGTAATATCAAACACAAGGTCGAGATAATATCCGTGCGTCCAGTCAAGATCAGAAAGCGCTTTACTGCTTATAAATCCCGATTTCGGCTTGGAATTGCGGTAATGTTCTCTCTGGATATCGTAGAATGTGTTGAAATAAGCCGGAATATAATTGCTCTGCATGAGCCTGTATTCCCACCTGCTGATAAGTTTCATGTCAAGTGAAGAAGGTATGGGAACAGTGTGCTCAAGCCCGAAGTGCAGGCCGGTCCCTGCATCAACTATATGGTTTATTTCGTTGTAGAATTTCATTTTATAATATCTCAGCTGGACAAAACGCATCGACACATCAAAGCCGAAAACCTGCTGGGACGACCCTGACATATCTCTTGAAATGATGCCTTCATCATTGTTTATGCTTGTCGAATAAGGTGCTGAGATATCTGAAAAATAGGTGAATCCGAGTTCAAGATTGTTGCCGTAGTTCTCTTTTGAAAAGAAACTTACAGGTTTTATATAAGCTCTTCCGCCGATGATCTTCGGAGGTGTGACATCGTCCATGAAAAGATCGAATCCGGCGTAGTCAGTATTCACCGCAAGGTTAACGCCTCTTTTCGGAAAGCGCAGTTTCAAATCGCTGTAATATCCGCCGAGTATTGTTCCGTTTCCGATGTATCTGTTCTCTGTGTCGCTGAAACGGAAATAAAAAAGATCGCTTTTCTGTCCGTACTGGAAAAAGCTGAGTATTGAGACCCAGTCCCTTGCGTCATCCCAGTCTTCTTCAGGGAAGATGCTTCCTGAAACCGGCATGTCATCACCGTTATAAATTATGAATCTTACAGGCAGAAGAAGTCCGAATGACACCATGTCAAAATAAAAACTTCCAAAAGCGTCAAGTTCTAAAAGAGTGCTTTTACTTTCATATACCGGAAACAGTGAAAGCCCGATCGAATGTCCTTTCTGGAAACGGGCGTAGCTTTCGTGTGCATCAAAATTGACAGCTGAGAGCGAAAAAAGCGAAAATATCACAACAGCCAGGATCAAAAATCTTTTCATTCCGGCCTCCCTTTCATGCTGTCAAGGACTTCCCTTGCATTGAACGAACTTCTCACGAACCTGCCTGAGTAAACTTCTTTGAAACCTATTTCAAGCCCGTAATCTCTGAGGGACCCGAATTCATCTTTTGAATAATCCTTTTCTACCGGCAGATGCTCTTTTGTCGGCTGGAAATACTGTCCGATGGTCATGATGTCAGTTCCGCAGTCACGGATGTCTCTCATCACTTCTTTTATCTGGTCCATACTTTCCCCGACACCTGTCATGATGCCCGATTTTGTAATGTGTCCTTTTCTTTTCATATATGTCAGCACTTCAAGCGACCTGTAATAATCAGCCTGAGGACGGACTTTGTGATAAAGCTCGAAAACAGTCTCCATGTTGTGATTGAAAACATCAATGCCGGATGATGAAACTGCATCAAGGCTCTTTTTTGAACCTTTGAAATCGGGAGTGAGCACTTCCACGACAGTTCCGGGGGAAGTTTCTTTGACCTTGCGGACTACATCTGCGAAATGCTGCGCCCCGCCGTCTTCGAGATCATCCCTTGTAACAGAAGTTATCACGACATAGCTGAGCCCCAGCTCGGTCACTGCATTTGCAAGGTTCTGAGGTTCAAGCTCATCAGGAAGAGCGATGTTTTCACTGTGCCCGATGTTACAGAAGCGGCAGTTCCTCGTGCAGATGCTTCCGAGTATGAGAAATGTCGCGGTCTTTTTTCTGAAGCACTCGCCTATGTTGGGACAGTGTGCCGATTCGCAGACGGAATGAAGGTGGTATTTGCGCAGTATTTTTTTCACAGGTGCCACGAACGGTGATTTAACTGTTGATTTTTTAAGTATCTCTTCAGACATCTATAATTCTCACATTCGCTATCGAATCATCTATCAGACTGAATATTTCGGGTTCAAGTTTCTTTTCCTGCTCAAGCACTCTCTCCAGCTTTCCGCGGACTATCGGCGACCTTGGCAGAAATGCGGTGCATGAATCGGCGCAGTTGCGTGCCGAGATCTCAAAAGTCCCTATTTTCTCCGCCAGTGCGATCGTCTCTATCTTTTCTGAAGTTATGAGCGGTCTGAGCACAGGAAGTTTTTTCACTGCGTCGTTGATGCATGTCAGGTTCTCGATCGTCTGGCTTGCGACCTGAGAAAGAGCCTCTCCGGTGATAAGAGCGCTGTATCCGTTTGTCAGTGCGATCCTTTCAGCGATCTTGAACATCATCCTTCTGAAAAGTATGGTTCTGTAACCTTCGATGCACCTTGCTTTGATGAGAAGCTGGATGTCGATGAGCGGGGCGATGTAGAGCTTTGTAGATGCTCCCTGATATTTTTTAAGCTGTTTCGCAAGGTCCTCCAGCTTTTTCATGCTCTCTTCGCCTGTGTACGGCGGGCTGTAGAAACTGATGTAGTGTACTTTGCCGCCTCTTCTCATTGTGAGGAACGATGCGACCGGGCTGTCGATACCACCAGAAAGGAGGCTCAGGAACTCGCCTGCGCATCCTGCCGGAAGTCCCCTTATGCCGGCGATCCTTTTTGAGAACAGGAATATTCCGCTTGTGTCTATTTCTATTTCAAGGGCGAAGCTGTAGTCTTTCATCGAGACTTTGAACAGTCCCTGCATTCTTGAAAGGACTCCTTCGGCAAGCTGTTTCTGGATCTCGATCGAGGTGCCCGGATATTTCTTGTTCGACCTTCTGCAGATGACCTTCATTGTGTCCCGTTTTTCTTCAAGCGCTTCACGGCATAATACCAGAGACTTTTCAACGATCTCTTCAAAAGATGCGTCAAGAGGCAGTTTGAATGCCGGAGAGAAGCTCGAGATACCCGGAATGAAAGAAAGTCTTTTTACAGCTTCATCAGTAAATTCAGGACCTTTTATCTCAACCGCCATCCGTCCTCTGAACTTGTACGCTCTTCCGATATCGGACATGGCAGACTTCATGTTGTTAAGAAGAAGCCCTTCAAACCAGCCGCGGTTCCGTTTTTTTAGCGCTATTTCATCGTATCTTACAAGAATTTCTGTGAACATTTCCCCTGTTTCCCGGCCAAAGAATTAAACTGCGTCATTTAATTAATTTTTTAATGTATTGTCAAGAGATAAAAGTCAAAGTCAGGGTTTAGGGTCAGAGAGCAGTTTTTCCGGATCCACCGGTTTTGAGAACTCTCTGATCTCGAAGTGGAGTCTGGGTGTCGCGGCGGCGCCTGTCTTTCCTGAGAGGCCTATGAGCTCGCCGGCAGTTATTGTCTGTCCTTCTTTTGCAGTGATCTCGCTAAGATGGGCATAAATAGTTATGTATTTTTCGTTGTGCTGGATGATGACCATATTACCAAACCCGTGATGTCCTGCACTGTAGATCACTTTGCCGTCAGCTGATGACCTTACTTCTGTCCCTTCCGGGATATCAATGTCTATCCCTTCGTTTCTGTTTTCCAGCTCACCTCCGAAACGGCTGATTATCTTACCTGTCGCCGGCCATTTGAAAAACAGATCAGTGTTTTGGGCGCTTCCGTTCTTTTCAGGTTCGATAGCAACTACCTGAGTCTCAACTGGAACTTCTGCATTTGCGACAGGTTCGGCAGGTTTAACAGGTTGAACCGGTTCAAGCACTTTTTTTGCACCGGGAATGAAAATGGTAGTCCCTTCATCAAGTTCATTTATGTCTTCAGGGATCTGATTTTCTGTTCTGAGGATCTTGGCATCTATCTTGTAAAGTTCACTTACAGACTTCACGGTCTCATCTTTTTTGACGGTGTGATAAATTCCGAAACCTGTCGCGCAAGAGAGTGTAAGAATCGCAAAACAGACTGATATTATTAGGTGTTTCATTATTCTTTTATTGATCCGGTGAGTTCGTTAAGTGTTTCGCCTCTTTGTCTGAGATATTTTTCAAGACCGTCAGCACATTCAGCCGCAATTGACGGATTTATGAAATTCCATGCGCCTATCTGGACCGCTTTCGCTCCGACGATGAGGAAATCAAGGACATCTTCAAGGTTGCTGATTCCGCCGATGCCGATGACAGGGATCTTTACCGCTTTTGCTGTCTGCCAGACCATTTTGAGTGCGACGGGTTTTATGGCTGGACCGCTTAAGCCGCCTATCTTGTTGCCGAGGATGAATGTTCTTTTTTCACGGTCGATGGCCGTTCCGATCAGTGTGTTTATGAGTGAAACGCTGTCGGCTCCGCCTGATTCCGCAGCAGCCGCAGTAGCTGTTATGTCGGTGACATTGGGTGAAAGTTTGACGATGAGAGTTTTATCTGTGACATTTTTTACTGCTTTTGTAAGTCTTTCGATCAGTTCGGGGTTCGATCCGAATGCGCTTCCCCCTTTTTTTACATTGGGGCACGACAGGTTCATTTCGAGAGCATCTATCCTTTTATCGGTTGAAAGAATTTCAGCAAGTTTTATGAAATCCTCTTCGGTCCCTGCATAGAAATTGACGATTATGGCGCTTTTGACATTTCTTATCTGGGGCATCACTTTTTCAAGGAAAGCCTTCGAGCCGCAATTTTCAAGTCCGATGGAGTTGAGCATTCCAGAAGCTGTTTCCACAATTCTCGGAGCAGGATTTCCGCCGCGGGGTTCGATAGATATCCCTTTCGTGCAGAAACCGCCGATCCTGTCAAGGTCGAGAAAGTCCCTGAATTCGGGACCGTATCCGAAAGTCCCCGAAGCCGTCAGTATCGGGTTCTGTAAAGTCATTTTTCCTATTTTTACACTAAGGTCCATACCGTTCTCCATCAGTTCAGGACTCAAAAACGGCTCAGTATATCAAAAAGATCTCTTTTGGCAATTTGACGTTGATAATTAAAGTCTAAGTAAGAGATTGATTCAATTCAGAAAGTGAAGGTGATATTGTTTAAGATGCGGCTTTTAATTTCTTTTTAACTACTTTTGGTGAAGTGTTCACATCAAAATGAATTCCGAAGATCTGCTCGATTTTCGCCATCATTTTAATATTAATAAATTTTTCTGCGGCAAATAGTTTAGTCCTAACCCGTTCGATTTCAAAATAAAAAGAACAGAAAGTTAAGAAAAAACTTTAATAAAAACAACCTCTTTGGTATAGCTAACTGCTAAAGAAAACCAACACCAAGGAGGTGATGTGATGATAGCAAAAGAAAACAAGAAAAT
>JAKLDO010000024.1 GCA_022703485.1 bacterium | reverse complement strand
CCGGAGTGTATATAAAAAGCATTGGAGAAGCCGCTAATCCAGATAGAACGGTTATGCCGCCTATCACTGTCAGCGTTATTCCTGCCGCTTTTTTTCTTATATATGCTTTTTCAAACAGTTCCGATTGTTTTTTTGCCGATTCCCAGACCTTTGGACTTCCTTTTTCTTTGAAACTTTTCAATCTCAATTGCTCAACCCTGTTGAATTCACTGTTCATTCCGGCTTCTTTGAATGCCAGTCCGGCAAGGTAGTATTTTTTCTGTATCTCATAGAGTTTTGCAAGTTCGGCAAGCACATCAGGATCTTTATGTTTTTCTAGATGTTTTTTATAGTATTTCTCTGCCTTTTTATAGTTGCCGAGTTTAGTGTATTCCCGTCCTTTAAAAGCATTTTTGTGAGAAGTGCAGTCAGGTTTTGTCGAACATGGAGGGATCTCAGGTTTAGGCGGTTTGGTTTCAACAGTAAGACCGAAACTTTCATTTCCGTCATTATCTTCAGCATAAAGTAACTGAAAGCTGAATGTCAGAAGCACTGAAAAAAGTAAGAACGGCATTTTCAAAACAGCCTCCTAAAACGAAAATCCCATGCTCAGTCCGTAAGTTTTTGATGCAGGGTCGATAACAGGAGTTATGTAGTTTAAAGTTATATAATTATCTTCAGTTAATTTGCTCCATTTCGAGGCGTTAACATGACTTTTTATGCCTTGAACAAGAAAATATATAGATGGAAATATAGTTATGATGGCTGTTATTTCAGGTACAATGAACAGTCTGAAAATAAAGTAAAGCAAAGCTGCTCCGTCATCTCTAAAATTAAATATTGATCCGCCATACAGAACATATTGTATGGACTCATAGATCGCAAAACCTGAAAGAGCCAGCATGGGTATTGATAAAATGATCAATGTGCTGCCGTGATTTTTCATAGCCTGCACGGAATTTAGTTTTGCTGTGTTATCAGTTTTCTTGTTAATATAATCATCGTCAAGAATGGAATTAAGATCAAAGCTGTAGTTAGAGACATCCGAATAAGAATTCTGAAAGTTTTTATCAATTTCTGCCGCCAGATTGAATCTGATGCCTGTGCCGATAAGTGAGAATCCTGAGAACATAAGTGCATATTGCGCCGTTTTTGAATTAGTGCCGGAAAAAGCTTTTTCATGCAGGAACAGTCCCAATCCCGTCCCGAAAGCCGCCGTTCCCAGTATTATCAGCGGAATTGCAGTATCTTTGTTTTTCCGATACGATCTTTCAAATCCGGAAGCTTTCTGAGCAGCTGAAAATTTTACCTGTGAAATTCGCTCCTCGCTATTTTGTGAGATCCTGAGCTTTTCGGTTTCGTTATATAAGTCAATAAGTCCGGCTTCTTTTAAAACAAGTCCCGCAAGATAGTACTTTTTCTGAGATGAATACAGTGCTGCAAGTTCAGTCGAGACTTCAGGGTCATTCCAGCAGTCCAGATGTTTTTTAAACAGACTTGCCGCATTTTCAAGATAACCGCGATTCACAAGCTGTCTCGCCTTTAGAACTAAATTGGAATAGGAACTTTCATATTCCTGACATTTCTGACCTTTTTTTAAAGGGTTGTCATCAGCGTAAACATCGGTGAAAATACTGATAATAATAAGAAATACAGTAAAATATCCTGTTTTCAATGTGACCTCCTAAAATGAAAATCCGAAATTCACAGCATAACTTTTAGAAACAGGGTCGATCAGAGGTGTTATAGAATCGAGAGTGAATCCGTCATGCACATTGGTAATGATTCGCCATTCTTCTGATCTTCTTATCATCATAGCTCCGGCAACAGTGACGGCAATTCCCGGCAGAAGAGTCATTGCGTTTGTCATGTAGCGGAATGCGGAAGTTACTCTTTTTTCATGCTTGTCGTAATCATCATCATGTGAATAATCATCTTCTATTTCACGGTATAACTTCACAAATGTATAAATTGATACTGCAAAAAGAGGAACGGCAAGAGATGTCATTCCGATCCCGTGGTGAAAAAGTTTCTGTGCACTTTTTCTTTTTGCCGAATTCTTAAGTTTTACAAGTTCATCATCATCAAGTTTCTGATCTTCATCGGACAGGATGTTCGCATCATACCAGAGGGAGAATTCATGCGATTTCTGAAGACTGTGTTCTGAAGAAAAATTCAGAATTACTCCTCCTCCTACAGCAAGTACTCCGAAATACATCATCACCTCTCTGGCAAGAACTTTATTGCCGGACGGAATGTCTGCATCTGATATTGCAAGTCCGAGTCCTGAGAAAGCGACACCCAGTCCGGCAGTCATGAGAATCACAGCACCTGCTTTTTTTCCGACATATGCATTCTTTTGTCTGAATGACTCATTTTTTGCAAATTCAGCGAATATTTTTCTTTCATTCTTTTTTCTCGAATAGTTCTTTTTTACAGGCGCATTTGTTTCCGGTTCAGGATTTGAAGGTGTTGCCTCCGGTTCAATTTTCACATCTTCACCGGTTTTTGCCGGTTCCGGTCTTTCTTCAGTTATATGTTCTTCAATGTCATTATCGGGAGCTGAAATTTCACCATCGCCTGCTTGCGCATCAACTATATCAGTATCCTGAGCAGAGATTTGAAAGCTGAAAGCGACCAGCACTGATAAAAGTAAGAAATATCTGATCAAATTCAATTCTAACCTCCATTTTTTAAAACGAAAATCCCATGCTCAGTCCGTAGGTTTTGGAAACAGGGTTTATTATGGGAGAAATGCTGTCCAATGATATAACTGGCTCATAGCTTTGCAGTTTTGACCATTTGCTGGAATATATATGCATTGTAATTCCTGAAGCAAAAATAGCCATTGTCGGAAGAAGAGCAATTGTGCCGATACAAACTCCTCCAATTATTCCCAAAGCATCTATTGAATTAGCCAGTGCATTTCCGAATTGGTGATCGGAATCATTTTCATCTTCATCGGTTCTTTTTTTGTCTGAGACAGTAAACGGAGAGATCATTTTATAATAGAGAAAAATGTTAACTCCGAATGACATAAGAGAGACAAATATTAAGCTTGTTCCGTGAGATTTCAGATCAGCAGCAGATTGAATTCTGGCTCTGTCGGAATACAAAGATTTATTGTATGCTTCCATTAGATTTGCATCGGGACTGTTATTTTGACTTGACAGATCAAGAAAAGCGATTGACTTGCGGTTGTTATAGTTCGAAAAATAATTTGACACGATTCCTGTTCCAATAAGTGTAAGACCGCTGAAAAACAAAGGAAATTGAGCTGACGAGGAATTGCCTTTATCAAATCCGTATTGATGTATGACCAGTCCTACTGCTGTGCCGGTTGCAGATATTCCTAGTGTAAATAAAATTCCTGATAGAATTTTTTCCCTTTTTGACTTTTCCTTGAGATCAATTGACTGCTTTTTTGCGTAATATTCAAAATTTTCCACGAAGGGTTTTTCAGCAGTTATTTTCAACCCGAAATTTTCGCTCTCGGAAGTTTCTTCAGCGGTAGCGTGTGAAAAGGTAAATATTAGTGCAACGAAACATAAACATATGATAAATCGCAAAGGAAACTCCTTTTTAATATCTGAAACAGCGATTTTGTATCATATATCAGAAGGTTTTATTTTTCTATATTTTCAGGAAGAAGAGTTATTAGTGTTATCTCAGGCATTGCACCGAACCTGACGGACGGTCCCCATGTGCCTGTTCCTCTGTTTACATGGAGAATGGAGCCGTTCCCGAAGTGATATGTTCCGGAAAAATAATGAAATGCTGTACGCACAAAGAAATGGAAAGGGAATAGCTGTCCGGCGTGAGTGTGACCTGAAAGCATGAGGTCGAAATATTCTTCAGCACCGTCAGAAACAGATGGCTGGTGCTTGAGAAAGATTACGAATTTCGAATTGACGGCGTTGCGCAGAGGTTCGATATCGTCAGGAACTTCAAGTCCGAACCTTTCTGCAGTTCTGTCTGTTACAGAGACAAGCGAAATCTCATCATTAAGACCGGTGTTTCCTGTGTAGAGAAATGCAAAACCGCTCCATTTGATGTATTCCACGGCATTTTCAAAACCGTTGATGAACTCGTGATTACCCGAAATGGCGAACTTGCCAAGAGGCGCATTGACACTTCTCATGATCTCGGAGATCTTTTCAGGGTCCTCTATCCAGTGGTCGATGAAATCGCCTGTAACGATAACGGCATCTGGATTGAGAGAGTTTGTAATGTCCCTGATCTTTTCAGCAAAACCTGTACCTACCATGGAACTGAAATGAATGTCAGAAAGCTGAACAATTTTAACCGGTTTTGTGATCTTTGCAGAATAAATGTCAAGTTCCTCGACCCTGATGTAGTTTGCAAGATATGAGCCTGCCGCCACAGTATATGAAGAGATCAGTGAAAGAATGATGAACATGACCCGTCTTTTCCTGAAATCTCTTCTTCTTAAAAAGATCATCAGTTCAAAGAACAGTCCGTATATCGTGAAAACAAAAAGAAATGTGAAATAAATATAAAGAGCATAACTGAAAAAAGTCTGATGGACAGAACCTTTCAGCGATCTGTCGTGAAAAAGGAAGAACGCAAGAGGCACAGGCAGATACAGTATATTTAAAATGAAAGGGTGCAGAGCGAGGACAGGAAAAGCCTTTTTCAGTGAAACAATGAAATATCTCACCATCCCGACAGTGATGGAAATGACAATTGTGAGAAATATCCCGAAAGTTATGTAGTTTGTCATAATTCAAACCTCCAAGCCTGAAAAGGATACATCAAAGACAAAATTGGTCAAAGAAATTAGATCAGGTCAGAAATTAAAATTTGGTTTTTGTCCCCGTTGTGATAAATTGCCACGTATTTATTTTTTAACGATTTTGAGGAGGGTGAAATGACAGTTTTGATCAACGGCGGTAAGCTGACAGTTGAAGAGCTGGTGAGAGTGGCAAGATTCCATGAAAAAGTAGAACTTGCTCCGGAGGCTCTGGAAAGGATAAAAGTCTGCAGAGCGATGCTTGAAAAAAAGATAGTCGCCCATGAAATAATGTACGGGGTCAACACAGGAATAGGCGAGTTCAGCGAAACGGTTCTCAATGATGACCAGATCAAGGATTTCCAGAAATATCTCATTTACAACCACTCGGCAGGAATTGGCGAGCCGGCTAAAGAGGAGTTCGTAAGAGGCGCGATACTTGCAAGGATCAATGTCCACGCTCACGGCAATTCGGGATGCAGACCTGAAATAACACAGACATTTGTGGAGCTTCTTAACAAGGGTGTCACTCCTTATGCCTGTCAGAAAGGTTCGGTAGGAGCTTGCGGAGACCTCGCTCCCATGAGCCAGATAGCGCTTACTCTCCTTGGTGAAGGCAAAGCATATTACAAAGGCGAGCTCCTTGACGCAAAGGTTGCTTATGAAAGAGCGGGCATTCCGGTCCCCGGACTTCATGCGAGGGACGGACTTGCCGCGATAAACGGTTCAAATGTGCTCACGGCAATGAGCGCTCTTCTTATTTATGATGTAGAAAGATGGCTCAAACAGGCTGAAATTGCTACTGCGATGTCGCTTGTGGCGCTCAAAGCCAATCTGAAGCCTTACCTTCCCGACATTCATATAGCCAGAGGTTTTGCAGGTTCGGTAAGAAGCGCAGCGGCCATATTGAAACTCGTTGAAGGTTGTGATCTTCTGACAGGAAAAGTAAAGGTCAAAGTTCAGGATGCATATTCGATGAGGTCCACTCCTCAGGTCATCGGAGCGGCTCATGATGCGGTCAAATGGGCAAAATCACAGGTTGAGATCGAGCTCAGCGGAGTATGCGACAATCCGGTATTCTTTCCTGACAAGAACCTTGCACTGAGCGGTGCCAATTTTCAGGGCTCTCCTGTAGCGCTTCCGATGGAAATAGTAGGGCAGGCTGTCACGATGGTGAGCGTTCTGAGCGAAAGAAGGATGAACAGGCTCAACAATCCGGCGCTTTCAGTAGGACTTCCACCTTTCCTTGCAACAAATCCGGGACTTTTCAGCGGGTTGATGCTAAGCCAGTACACAGCTGACACATTGATCGTCGAACAGAGGATCCTCTGCACACCGGCGGCCACTCAGTCAATACCTGCGGCGGCCGATCAGGAAGATTTCGTTTCGATGGGAATGAACACAGCGATAAAGAACTGGCAGATATATGAGAATGCATGCGGAATTCTCGGGATCGAGTTCATGGCGGCTTCACAGGCGCTTGACATAAGAAAGTTCGAAAATAACGGGCTCGGTGTCGAAGCGGCAAAGAAAGTGATCAGAGAACATGTCGATTTCCTTGAAATTGACAGACCTCTTTACCCCGACCACACCGAAATGCAGAAACTCGTCAGATCCAACAAAATTCTCGAAGCAGTCGAAAAAGTCACAGGCGTTCTGGGGTAGATTTTTCTTGACTTGCCAATTCTTTTTGCCTAATCTCAATTCGATTTATAGAATTCACAGATCTGGAGATCCGGGTGAGCGAAATAAGACAGCCGCATAATAACTTCTTCATCAAAACATTCTCAAACATCAGTAATACCAGTGACTTCATCAAGGGTGTTCTTCCGGCAGAGATAGTCAGGAAGCTTGATCTCAGTTCATCGGTGATAGAGCCTGCAGGGTTCGTTGATGATTCACTTTCCAGTCATCTTTCCGATTTTGTGATAAAGATGAAAACGAAGAACGGAAAGAAGGATGTCGATATCTATCTGCTTTTTGAGCACAAATCCTACATGGATGAAAACATTCTCTGGCAGTTGTTGAAATACCAGTATCTGATGCTTGAAGAAGATTACAAAGCAAAGAGAAAATTCAGAGTTATAATTCCCATTGTATTCTATCACGGTCACGGCAAGTGGAATGTGAAAGGGAGTTTCTGTGAATCGATAAGCGTTCCACAGTATCTTAGAAAATATGCACTCAACTTTGAATATATCTTTTATGACACAAAGGACTTCCACCTTTCACAAAGTGACAGTTTCGGCAGGAACGCATTTCTGATGAGCGCATTATCTCTTCTCAAAGAACACGGAAGAATGAATACGGAAAAATTCAGAACGCTTGTGAAATACATAAAGAACAGCGGGCTGGCAAAAGATGAGGATTCGATATTCGTTCTGCTGAATTATTACGCGATGACAAATGAAGTTGCTCAAAAAGATGTTGCGGATATAATAAGGTCCGAACTTGGCGAAGAAGCGGAGGAGATTATGCCATCACTTGGAAGAAAGATCTACAACGAAGGCAGGGAAGAGGGAGCTTTTGCAAAAGCGGTGGAGACTTGCAGAAACCTTTTAGTTGCAGGATTGAATATTGATCTTATTTCAAAAGCGACTGACCTTCCGGTAGAAAAGGTTCTTGAAATTCAGAAAACGCTTCAAAACTAATTTTTCCACTTA
Source organism: bacterium (assembly GCA_022703485.1). Lineage (GTDB taxonomy): Bacteria > UBP6 > UBA1177 > UBA1177 > UBA1177 > JAKLDO01. Next base: position 31,920 of record JAKLDO010000024.1, on the reverse strand, counting down.
TTCTCGAAGCAGTCGAAAAAGTCACAGGCGTTCTGGGGTAAGTTCAGAATACAACTAATCATAATATGTCGAGCATTCCGCTTTTTGGGTGGATGAATCGAATACGCAGTTATAGGTACCGCAGTAGTCTTTTTCATATACATAGTAAGATCCATCTTTTTCGTAGCAGTTTGATACAGAATTTTGATAACAGATACTATCCGTATTAGGATCGCAGGCTTCAACGGGATTAAGGCAAAGTGCAGTATTATCAACTTCAACACATTTTTCATGGCTGGAACATTCATTGTAATAACCAGTTTCAAGGAAGAACTCGCCTTCTTTTTCATAACATTTGACCGGTGTGTTTTCCATACATACTTTATCAGCATTGGCGTTGCATTTTTCAACATGGTAAACGCATTTTGCTTCATTTCCAAATTCCATGCATTTATGATTGTCTGATGAATTGCAGGTGTCTCCGTAATTTGCATAGAAAACATTGTCCACGAACATAAAACAGTTGGCAACCTTTTCATTTATACAGAAACTTTCTATTGGATAGCCGCATTTATCTGTGGGGAATCCGCAGTATGCAGTATTTAGTTTTTCAAAACAGGTCATGCCGAATGGTTCACAATTTTCTTCCCATTCGTTAACTGAACTGCCAAAAATACCGCCGCCGCCATCGTTGTAACAGTAATGTATTACATCGTCTTCACAATGTGTTTCACAGCGTTCGCAACCTGAAAGAAACATAACAATCAAGATCGCAAGGATCTGAATTTTCATTTCAGCACCTGAATTAAGTTAAATTAAAAAAGCTTATTATGTTTAAATAGTTGTGTCAAGATTCAAAAATGAAATTATCCAGGATAGCATTTTAATGACGTTCAGACAGTTTTTTTCCTGAAGATATTTTTAATGGCTGGAGTTGTTACATTAAATATCTGTTCAGACATCTCTTTTGCTTTTTTATAGCCGAACTCTATTGAAACGGCAGGATCTTTCATATCGGTATTGGTCCTTCCGTCATTTGCAAGGATCTCGATTGTCGGAGTGTTCTCTTTTGTCTTTTCAGATATCCTGCTGTTTATGAAAAGGGATTCCACGATCACATCCATTCCTGTCTCAAATTTCTCGATCTTTTCAGGTTCATTGCTGTTAAGGTTGACAGCTATGACATTTTTGATACCTGACCGTCTCGGTATGCACACAGGCATGTTGTCATGGATCCCTCCATCCACAAGAAGCATCCCGTTCATCCTGAATGGATGGAAAAATCCCGGAACCGACATTGAAGCTCTTATGGCGTCTGCAATGGTCCCTTCCCGGTGTATTATGTGACTGTGAGTTACAAGGTCTACAGAGTTGCAGGCGAAAGGTATCATCTCTTCGCCGAATTTTTTATTTTCAGTCAACTTCTTGATTATGTTATGTAATTTTACTCCGGAATCTACACCGGGTCTGAAAAAGAGATTTTTCAGGGATTCTCCTATAACAAAAGCCTTTGCTATAGAAATATCAGGCAGATGGAGTGTTTTCATGTCAAAGAAATTCTTGAATTCAAAATCCTCAAGTATGAATTTTTCTATTTCTGCACCGCTCATTCCGCAGGCGTAGAAACCTCCGATTATGGCTCCGACTGAAGTTCCTGCTATCATATCTGGCTTGAGACCTGATTCATCAATGAATTTAAGCACTCCGATGTGTGCAAATCCTTTTGCTCCGCCACCTGAAAGGACAAGCGCCCACTTTTTTCTGAAAAACATACGATAACTCTCACAAAAAGGTTCAAGTTTAAAAAAAACTACTTTTTCAAAGAAATATTACGAATATATCCGGTTTTTTGCAAGTGAATTGGATTGCAGATAATGCTAAATAAATTCAACATGTTGCGCGTTCTACTTTGCAAAGAAGCACCACTTGGTCAAAAAATACGGTCCTTTTTTGACGAAGCGGACGAACTGATCTCTTTTAATAGCAATAATCACACAGCTTTTTATTTTTTTCTTAGGGGGAGAAAAATGTTCAGATCGTTTTCAACGGCTCTTTTGATCGTTCTTGCATCGTTCTTTGTCGCCTGCGGCGGTGACGGCGGTGACTCAGGGAATACCGCTGATACTGCGGACACGGGAAATACCGGTGACACGGCAGATACCGGTGATACAGCAAATACCGGCGATACCGGCAACACTGGTGACACAGCCGATACCGGTGACACAGCAGATACCGGAGACACGGCAGATACCGGTGATACAGCTGATACGGGCGATACAGCCAATACCGGTGACACAGCAGATACAGGAAATACCGGTGACACAGCTGACACAGGAGATTCGGGCGATACAGACATAAATATTACGCTTGTTGAAAATGTAATAGATGATAATCCTTATAATCCGGCTTTTGTTACAGTCGCAGACCTTAATAGTGATGGAAATCTTGACATAATATCCTGCGAATACGGACCTTCAGGCTTTTCCAACACGAGCATGGAAGGAAAAATGCAGGTGTATTACGGAACAGGAAATCTCCAGAACTGGAACAAACAGCAGATCGATACAGGCGGCGCAGTTAAATTCCCGCATCCTCCGGTGGTTGCCGATGTAGATAACGATTCAGATCTCGACCTTATTGTTCCGGGCGGATTTCTTGCATGTGAAGCCAATCCTCTGGGCGGACCGTGCGGAACCCTTTTCTGGCTTGAAAATGACGGAAGCGGTGCATGGACAAGGCACGACATAGTTCCGATGGGCGATACTTCTTTCTATTTCGGTGTCGAGTTCGTAGATTTTGACGGTGACGGAATAAAAGACATCGTTACGACAGCTGAAAAGTTCACAAAGAACATGATGGGCTCGATAACAGCCCGTGAAGAGAAGCTCCTGTGGTTCAAAGGTACCGATTCAGGGATAAGGTTCGATACCACAAAGAAAATAATATCTGAAAATAACGGCGGACCTTTCTCAAGAGTCATAGATATTGACGGAGACGGTGATCTTGATATCGTAACTGCGCAGTATTTCATTGATATTTCAACACAGCCCTCTTTTGTATGGCTTGAGAGAGTATCAATCGACGAGTGGATCACGCATACAATAAACAATGACAGCGGTGAAGGTTTCCAGATAAATATAGTTGACGACCTTTACGGTGACGGAGTCCGCCGTGCTGTAGGTACCAACCATGTCAATACGGCCGCAAATGCATCAAGCCCCGCTGAAGGTCTTTTCGTGTTCGACATTCCGGAAGACCCGACACAGCCGTGGACAAAGAAGCTCATATCAGACGGCATAAAATCAAGAAAAGGAAGCAGTATGGCCCCGATGGCGGCTCCGGGTGTTTTCGGTCTGGGCGATCTTACCGGCAACGGACTTCAGGATATTGCTATGTCAGGCGACGGCGATGCAAGGATATTCTGGTATCAGCAGACATCGGCAGGCCAGTTCACACAGCATATCATAGCAGGCGAACCGGTAGGAATGCAGCCTGACGCTCCGAACTCACAGTATGGCCAGGCAGGCGGAATGAAAATAGTAGACCTTGATAATGACGGTCAGAATGAGCTCATCGTCACTCTTTATGAAGGTAATAAACTTATAATATATACTGTCCAGAAGTAAAAAATGGTTTTTAAAAGTCCTCACACACACTACGCTTTCCCGCAGTTCAACAATGCGGAAGCGGTCAACCTGCGAGAAAAAAGGGAGTGCCGCATATCTTTCCCGACACACAATCATTAGCGGCATTCCCTTTCGCTTTTTGTCTGACACGGTCTTTGGAAATTTAATTTGTTAAAAGTCTTTATAGATTTGAGGGGTTAACGGTTATGAAAAAAAATATTTTAAGTGTGTTCCTGATCTTGTCGGGATTTTTAGTTCTTTCGTGTACAGATAACAAAACGGCAGAAGATCAGGACCTTTCCGACAGCCATGCGGAAGAGAGCGATTCTAATGACGAAGACTATGACAATGAGTCAGATATTAGGCCGGACCAGGAGTCAGATGCTGAAACTGATGAGGCCGGTGATTCGGGAAATGATTCCGCTCCTGATCCTGAAAATGATGCGGAAGGGGACCTGGAACCTGATATTGAGCCTGATATTGAACCCGATGTCGAGAATTCTGATGACGAGGTTGAGATCCCTTCAGGTACGACAGGATATGAAATAGAGCTTCCGGAAGGCGGTATATACAAAAAAGGGTTCTTTTTTACAGCAGATGTTATGGGCGATCAGGTTGATTTTTATGTTCCATTATCTTCAAAAGACAAAATGAGCACTGTCATCTATCTGCAGGGAGCTAAAGTGGATAAGGGATTTTATTCGATCTTTGCAAAAACCGTTTCTTCATATGGTTTTGTCGTAGCGATCCCGAATCACAGCAGTTTTTCAGGTGAGAACATGACAGAGAACAAAGTTTTCACCCAGTCCTGGGAGTATATCAAAGCACAAAATCTGAAGAGCGCATCATATCTTTATAACAGGATCGAAACTGCAAAAGTTACTGTAATGGGTCACTCTCTGGGAGGAGTGGCGGCATTAGGTGTGCTTCAGAATAAATGTGAAATGCCTACCTGCACAGGGAGTTACACGCATCCTCCAGAGCTAGCCGCAGCTGTTTTTTATGGTACGAACACAAAAAACCCCTATCTCGGAGGGATCGCGGAAGTTAATACGGGCGGGATACCTGTATCGTTTGTACAGGGTTCTGTGGACGGAAAGGCGAAATATGAAGATGCTGTAGGAACATATGACAAAACAGAGGGAACTCCGGTTTCGATCGTGAAAGTCTTAGGGGCCAATCATTACGGTATATGTGATTTCAACAATCCTATCGGTGCGGCGGAAGACAGCAGCCTTCCTTTTCTTGATCAGACCCTCGGTCTGTCAGTTATTGCAAAATGGAGCGGAATTTTTCTCAGAGCGCATATTTATGGTGAAACAGAATGGTCCGATTATTTTTATAAAGGGCAGGGCGATTCTGAAGATGTCAATGTTGAAATAATTTCAAAATAGCTGAAAAGAACATTTTATTCCGAAGTGCTCATAAAAGGAGCGGAGCTGAATTCGTTCGGTGCTATTCCTGTAACGACACGGTACTGTGATCCGCCGTTTTCAACATGTATTGTCACAGCGGTGTTTGCCACAAAAAGTTTGTAACTATTGCCTGAAGTAAGGGCTTTTGCATTTGCCCATACCATTCCTGTTCCCAGTCTCGGTGCAAGAGAATCAAGCACTGACTGTGCCGGTGATGTTACATATATTCCGCTTGTTCCGACAACTGCATTTCTGCTTTTTCCATCATCCGGAAAAAGAAAGTTCACCCATTCCTGAGATGTTGATGATGCAAGTCCGTGATGGCTCAGATGAACCACATCGGCACCAGTTGCCTTAATAAGCGGTTCCCCGTTCTGTGCAAGGATATAGGCACTGTTATCTGCAATGAACTTTTCTATTTTTATATCCCTTCCCTGAGTGTCGCCTGCAAACACATAATTGAATTTTCCCCATTTCAAAACGGCGCCGAGACTTCTTGCATTTTCTTCATCGGTATTTCCCCAGCCTATGTTAATTCCGTTATTCTCAGCTTTTACAGGTCCGTCATTTCTTGCGATCCAGCCGTTTGCATGTGTGAAATATATCCTTGCACCTCCGCCGAGCGGAATGAACGATGTTATGTTCTGAGCATCGTCTGAGGTGTCGGAAAGATCGCCTTTTAACAGTCCGTTACAGCCTGAAGCACCCCATGGTCCGCCGCTTCCGCCTCCGCAAGGCATTTCGCCGCCTTCACACAGATCGATGACCTTTGATGAAAGTTCTCCGGCCATAAGTGTGCAGAATTCATTGAAATCCTCGACTCCGGGCATATCAGACCCGATATCGAGCATTCCTCTTACGACAAGCCCTTTATTTATTGCGATACCGCTTTCACTGCTTGAGAACAGATTGTCAAATCCGCCTATATGGTCGTTATGGTAATGGGTTATTATGACCCAGTCCAATCCTTTGTTTCCTGTTCTTCTTGATATTGCATCCTCTGTCTGCTTTGACATTCCGTCATTTGCCGTGTCGATTAGCACGGATGTGCCGTCCGGTCCTATTATTAGTATCGCCTCGCCCATTCCGGTGCCCGGGAAATATATCTGTTCGATGTACATAAGGCTTCCGTCAATGTTCTCATCAGGTGTTTCAGATTCATCAGGAACAGTGTTTTCATCCGCTGTTTCATTATCCGTGATGTTTTCATCCGGAACGGTATCGTTGTCGCCTGAAATGTTGTCAGGGGTGTTTTCATTATCGTTCTCAATACTGTCATCAGGAACATAGTCATCATTCTGTATTAAGTCATTGTCCGGAACTGACAGGTTGTCAGAATCAGTGATCCCGTCTGACGGGCTTGAACAGGAAGCGGCTGAAATGATGATGCAGCATGCTGACACGAACAGGTTTTTTTTCATTTTATCCTCGCAATTAAACACACACAGCGGTGATTATATGGATTTTTTTATTTTTTACTATCGGAAGGATTGTTTATTTTAAAAATGTTTTTGTCATAAGGGCTGATATTAAGCTCTTTGATTTTTCTTTCTGCCTGGCTAATCAATAAATCTGCTTCTTTTGCAAGATCAGGATCTTTTCTAACTGCTTCTTTGGCATGCTGAATTGCCATGGACGGCATATCTTTTTCAAGTGCGATTTTTGCAAGTCTCAAATGAGCTAGAGATGATGATTCTGTAAGCTCAACTATTCCTGATATCACTTTTTCAAGCTTGTCTTCATGCAGAAGGAGGTTGTCATTATTTTCAAATGCATTGAACAGTGCGTCTGTTCTTTCATTTTTGAGCTTTTCAGTAACCTCTTTTTTAAGTTCAAAATAATCCATACAGTCCGGATTCAGATGTGTTGCGATAACTATTTCGTTGAGAGCTTTTTTAAGGTCATTATCGTGGTAGTGCTTCATTGCCAGCACAAAATGTTCTTCGGCTGAATTTGCCGCAGTTCTTCCTGAACCTGAAAGATTTTTCGCCGGAGCGGCATCGGCCTTTCTTTCAGTTGTCTTCAATGTCATATCGTAATTCTTACGTAGATCTATCTCTTCTATCTGACAGGCGTTTTTGATTATGCCGCGTACTTTCTCGATCTTTGCTTTGTAACTGCCGAGATCAAGTCCTTCAAAATGTTTTCCGGCGGTCATCATTCTGTAAAAACTGCAATGCTCCTGGATCCTTTTAAAACTTTCACCTGTTTCGGCATTAAGGTTGAGAACTTTGTAATAGTTCATCCTGCCGCCGTAGTAGTAAAGATAAAGTATCTCTTTTTTCAGGTTCAGCGGTAGTGCAGGTGCCTCTCTCAGTTCATCAGGGTTGAAATTTATTCCGGTATAATCCCTGATATCGAGCCCGTCATTGAAAACAAGTTCTTTTATTTCAGCAGTATCGATTTCTACGGCACCCCGGCTGACAAAACCTTTTATGATGTCTTCGAACTGCTCTTTTGAAACAGCTCCGGATATAGATCTGTACAACTCTTCACACGGCTGCCAGTCTGCAGTTATTTTTGATGATATGAAGGCTTCGATGGACGATCTTATGCCGAGCTTAGAGCTTGAAAGAAGCCTGACCCTGCTTGTGCAATTCATGAAAACCTGTAATAAGTACTTCAAATTAACTTAATATAGACAATAATAAAATTAATGTCAAAAAAACATACACAATGTCTCCACAATTCAAAATGGCCATTGATTTTAGAAGCGATAAAAATATAATCAGCGAGTTTAATGATCTGGAGGTTTGAAAATGAAAGCATGTCATTGCGGAAGCGGAAAGGATTACAGCGAGTGCTGTGAAAAACTTATCAGAGGGAAAGCTGTTGCAGTAACAGCGGAAGAACTTATGAGAGCCAGATACTCGGCTTTTGTTGAATGTGAAGTGGATTTTATAATGAACACGGTGTCGCCTGACCAGCCGAATCCGATGACACGGGAAGCTGTGAAAAAATGGGCGGAAAATACTGAATGGAAAGGTCTTCAGATAGTGAAAACGGAAAAAGGGGGTCCTGATGACTCGACAGGAATAGTTGAGTTCAAGGCTTTCTCAACCGTTGACAACACGACACAGGCTCATCACGAAAGGGCGCATTTTGTAAAAAAAGGAAAGAAATGGCTTTTCGAGGATGGTGAACAGGTCTCTCCGGAACAGGTTAAAAGGGAAGAGCCTAAAACGGGAAGAAATGATCCGTGTCCTTGCGGAAGCGGAAAGAAATACAAGAAATGCTGTGGTTAATCAGCCGCGCACCTGAAACCGTAACTGTCAAGAAGAGTTCCTGACGGACTGCTGTAATATCTGCTTGAAGCTCTTAGATCTACACTGCTTCTATACCAGGAGCCTCCTCTGACTATCTTGAACGAACCGCTTTCCGGTCCTTTGGGGTTGATCTGAGGAGATGCCGCATAATAGCCCGAAGAATACCAGTCGTTGCACCATTCACGGAGATTTCCCGCCATGTCTGAAAGTCCGAACGGGCTGTCTCCGGCGGTCTTGCTGCCGACTATCCATGAAGTTCCGGCACCGCATCCGAGTTCACCGTTCTCTTTCATGACGGCATAATCGCATGTCGCCGCAGTGTCACCCCACGGGAATATCCTGTCATCGTTGCCTCTTGCGGCATATTCCCACTCAGCTTCGGTAGGCAGCCTCATTCCGATCCACTCGCAATATGCCTTGGCGCCGTGCCAGCTAACGCAGTTCATGGGCTGGTTCAGATCCCTTGAAGAGCCCAGATTGCAATACTGATAATTTACAGTGTTGCTCCATACGGCGTAGTGAAGCGGTTCTGTGGTGTTGTTGCAGTTGCCGGCATCAATGCAGGCCTGATATTCTGTGACGGTCACTTCATTTTTCATTATTTTAAAAGATGAAAGTATCACGGAGTGAGCCGGGGTTTCATTTGAACTGCATTCAAGGTCTGCAGGTGAACATCCCATGCTGAACTCTCCTGCCGGAACATCACATATTCCGTCAACACAGTTTGCAATTATCTCGTCATCGGTCATGTAATCTTCATCAAATACTATTATATCGGGGTCTGCCGTATCCTCATCAATAATGTCGGAATCAATGGAAGAGGAATCATCATCTGTAACTATATCATCTGCTGTATCGGTATCGGTTGCTATCTCATCAGCTGTGTCGGGATCGGGGATCTCTTCATCTGCGGTGTCAGCATCTGCTGTATCGGTGTCTGAAATGTCAGTATCGTTCTCATCCGCCGCTTCATCCGGCTCTATGTCAGCAGTATCGTCATCGGCAATGGCCGTATCTTCATCGGCAGTATCTGTGTCCGGCACAGTATCAGTATCTTCCGGTACATCCGCATCAGCTGCAGTATCTGAATCCCCCGGAATGTCGGAATCAAGCATGTCATCATCGGAATAGGTTGATTTCTTGCTTTTACAGCTGAATGAAAAAAGGACCGCAATGACGATAATTATCAAAAATTTAAATTTCATTCCCGTCTCTCCAGATATAAAAAAAGCTGAATAAAATTATACATGGAAGAAAAAAAAGCGCCAGTAAAGAAAAAATACCTTGCAATGCACAGTAGTGTGTGATATGTAATACCGTGCAATGTGTTGTAGGAGGTGCTATGAACATACAGTTCAAGAAAGGGGTGCTTGACATGTGCGTGCTTGCTGTAGTGGCGGACGGTGACTGCTACGGATACGAGCTTGTCCAGAGGATATCTGAAAATATCGAGATAGCTGAGGGGACGATTTATCCTCTTTTGCGTAAACTTCAGACAGAGGGTTACTGCGAGACATATCTGACAGAATCATCCGGCGGTCCGCCCCGTAAATACTACCGTCTTACTGAGTCGGGAAGGAGGATGCTGAATTCCATGAAGGTGGAATGGGACCATTTCTCAAAGAATGTTGATAAAATCTTGTTCAAGGGAGGCATATAAAATGGACAGGTCGATGTTTATTTCAAGGTTGAGGGACAGTCTTTCGTCACTTACCTACAAAGAGATCGAGGAGATCGTTGCTGATTATGAGGAGCATTTCAGAGCGGGTCTTGAAAAAGGGAAGACCGAGGCAGAAATAGCTGTTTCGCTTGGTTCTCCTGAAGATATTGCAAGGCAGTATCTTGGAGAAAAAGCAGGTAAAAGCGTTCCTGCAAAGCCCGATAATACAAGAATGTGGGTTGCCGGAGCTATTCTGATCGCGGCCAATGTGATAGTTTTTTTCACGCCGCTTCTCACTCTTTTCTGGATCTGGTTCGCTCTGTGGGCTGTGAGCTTCGCGGCTGTGGCTGTGGGCTTTGTCATTGCTGTTGCAGGTCTTGTAAATGTGACTATTCCGGTCCTCAATTTTCTGCTGGCTCCTTTTCTCACTCTGTTCGGTACGGGAACTGTGTTCCTCGGTATCGGAATGATAATAGTGCTTGGATGGGTGACGAAATTCGCTGTGAAAATAATCAAGTGGTGGGTGAATTTCAACATTGATATCGCCAGAAAGGCTGGAGGGGTCAATGCGTAAAAGATGGACGGTGATAATACTGTTTGTGACAGGTATTGTCTGTTATATCGCGGCTTTTTCTCTGTTCTTCGATTCTGACAAGGCGAAGAGTGCGATAGAGAACAGTGCGGCAGGTCCTGTGCTTAAGGAGATCGGAGAGGCTATCAGAGAAGGTACGCATGCCCCGACAGGCTGTAAACCTTCCGATTTTGCAGGCGATCTGAAGAGAATATCACTTTATGCCGTAAGTGCCGATATATCTGTTGAAAGCAGCAATGATTCCCTTCCCTCTGTGAACTTCATGGACAATGTGAGCTGTCTGCGTAACGGAACTGAACTGACGGTGAAGATCCCTGCATTCTCTTCTGTTTCTTTCAAAAAGAAGCATGACGGCCGCGATATTTCAATGTCAGGAAAGATAACGGATGAGATAATTCTTTTCATCCCGGAAAGTTCAAAATATGATATAGAGCTGAAAAGTATCAGCGGTGACATTGAGGCTAAAAATATTTCTTCTGTAACTTTATATGCAGACACAAAAAGCGGTGATATCGAGCTTGACGGAATAAAGGGGTCTGCTGAAATAAATGTAAACTCTGTAAGCGGCGATGTTGATATAGAAGTGGGTTCGGAAGCGAAAGCGACTGCCGAATCGGTGAGCGGAAAGATCAGGATCGATCTGCCTGAAACTGCTGCTCCGGTCACTTTGATAAAGGCTAAGACGGTGTCAGGTGACATAAAGATAGATTCAGTTCAAGTTCAGGGAGGTATCTGATGGAAAGTTCAAAAAAGACTTTGACAAGGGCGGAAGCTGCCGGTCCTTCACTTCTGCGGCTTCAGACGAACACAAATTTCGGAAAGAAGGATGAACCTTTTTTCCTTGTCAGCACGCTTCCCGGCAATGTTTTTGTGCTTCAGAGGCTCGATTTCACAGGCACGGAATTTGTTTATAAAGGCAAACCGATCAGAGTGAACAGCCTTGCACCTTTCCAGAAAAATTCAAACGAACGCGACCATGACCTTGAAACAGGCCGCCGCAACACCAAAAACGAACACTACGGTGAACATTAGTAGGGGCGAAAGGCTTTCGCCCATTTATGCAGGCATTTCGTCGTAGATTCAGGTGGATTCCAAGTCAATTCAGTCTTCGATTTTTGTCATACAATTAATGAGGTTGATCTGCCGTTTTTTGAAGATCAGCTATTAGATTGGGATTTTTCTTCATTTCTTCGACTACAGAATAAAAGGATTTTTGAACATTATACAATTCATCCCAAGGCAATCTGTGATCATTAAACAGCTCAAAGTTTTTAAAATCTCGTATACTTGTTTTATCTTTAATCTGAGCTATTTCATCTAGATCTTGAATAGGAGTTTCAATAATTTCTTTGTCTTCCGCTGTACTGATCTTTCTTTCCAATATTTCTTCTTTAAGTCTATCTTTATTCGCATAAGCCCAACTTTCGATTGAGTAAAAAGGAACAATGTAGAAAAAATTGCTGACAATCTCATCAACTTGGAGTGCTGTTAACGAACTAAGATAACTAGAAATAACCTGTTTGACATCAGCAATAAAAATTGCTTTGTGAGTGTTTATTTCTGCACGATTATTTTTACTCCAAACATCATCTCCGTCTACATGGAAAGCAATGTATTTTTTTAGTTTTAATTCACTTGCAATAGTTGTAATTAAAAGATTCCTTTGTCGTCTAACATCAAGATTTTTTGATTTTTTCGCTTTCCAGAGAGACCCGTTTATTCTTTTTCCACTATTCAACGGCTTGAGCTCAGGTAAATCAGTTCTTGTACGATTATTTATTATTAAAAAGATTTTTTTCAGGACTGTTTTTAGCGATTCAAGCTCTTTTTCAGAATCTCTTCTATCTTCAGAATATATTATTACTTCCATAAATATCTTACCAAATTTTCTCAGCTTCCAGTATTTGAGAAATATTCATAATTCCCACTTCAGATTTCTCGAAAATATCTTTTGCCTGACTGTCGGTAAATTTCTTAATTGTCTGTTTTCCGTTATCATCTCGTCTGATTATGTATATTCCTCTAATCAACTCTTCAGATGAAACAAAAGGCATCGCATCAAGAACCATGCAGTTGTGGCTTGAAATAAAACTCTGATAATCTTCAATAAGTCGGAGCAACTCCATTAGCAACTTAGGATGATAACCGTTTGAGATTTCATCTATAACAACTGGAAGATCTTTTCTTAATTCCAGCAAAATTGATTGCACAATAAATCTTTTTTGGCCGAAGGTTAACCACTTCCAATCCATTATAGTTCCAGAGTTAAAAGTTAATTCTCCTTTAACTCCAGAATACTCATATTCAATGATATCTGGATCGTTTAAACTCTCTTTTCGAATTCTGTTAAAATCCATTTTGAAGCTTTTTGCGTTTAAAACGGATAGTATTTTATTAAATCTTATGTTGTCAAAAAAGAATGTATTCAAGTCATCTTTAAAAACCACTTCTTTTTCAAGTAAGTTCTCAGCATCGTTTACCTGATGTGTATATTTTATTAACATAAAAGCTAGAAGCGGGTAATAGCATTTAAACTCTTGGCTGAGCTGCACTCCCTTACTCGTTTTTAAAATCTTAAAATTCTTTTTTTTATCATTCTTATCCCCAGAATCGGTGTTGATCATAAAGAATTCTTCATCTTTTTCAGATAGTCGCATTATTTGTAACAATGCTATTTTTACAAAAAAATAGCTTATTTCTGAGTAGTTGTTTGTATCAAAAAAATTATAAATTACATTAAAAAAAGAAGATTGGAAATCAGAATTTAACAGAGTACTTTTTTCTGATCTTCCATCCTTATAACTCGTTAAAATATCACCATTCGTTTTTGAGAATATAAATTGCGATACATCGTTAATTTTTAATTCAATTCTTAGATTTTCTTCGTTTGTTTTATTTCCCTTAGGCAATCCGTTTTCATCGGTTTCATTCACCGCTGGACTAACTCTGAAATCACAAAAAAACTCAATATTTTGATTTTCTTTTCCTGAAAGTGTTAAAACATATTCAACATCGAGAAACTTATCAGAGATTTCTGAAAAATTGAAATTAACCATTGCGCCGAGAAGATTTAAAAGCTGTGTTTTTCCAGCACCATTAGCACCGAGAAAGATATTTTGTGTTTTTGAGCAAATAATTTCGCCGGTTGGTTCAAAGTTTTCGTAAGATTTTATGTTGAATGATTTCAAAAATAATCTCATTAAGGTTCCTCCTGTTGTCAAATTTGACTTTAATCTATATAAACAAAGAGTGCGAAAGTCAAGAAACTGTTAGTGAAAATGGTCAATTAGCAGACTTAATTAATTTCCCGATCTCTTCGCACCACTTGTCGATTTCGGCGTGGTTGATGAGGTCGAGGGGGAGGTCGCTGCCGATGCCGAAGAGAAGGTTTGCGAATGCGGGCATTTTCTTGTCGATCCTGCCTGCAAAGACTGTCGAATTGGCGGGGTTGATGAGTTTTTGGATCTTTGCTATGCTTTTATTCATCATGCCACGCCAGATCTTTCTGCCGTCGTGATAGATATAAGCGACGGTGAAAAGCCCTGCGACTTTGCCGTCAAGAGCATTTCTGTTCTCTTCAACGAATTTAATGAATTCGGGGATATGTCTCATCCCGTTAATGGGAGCGCCGAGGATGATAGCGGAATAATTATCAGTATTTGTGATCTTTTCAAGCTCAAGCACATCGGCTTCAGTTCCTTTTTTTGCAAGGTTGGCGCCTATTATGACCGCGATCTCCTTTGTTGAACCTGTCTTTGAAAAATAACCGACAAGAGCTTTTTTCATTGTTTCCTCCAATCATATCTCATATCGCGATTTGCGATATTTCTTTATTTTGCACCCCTTCCGGCTTCAAAGGACATCTGATTGGCTGATTTCACGGAATCGTTAGGGGAAAGCGTCATCAGCGCCTCAAGCCATATCCCGACCGGTATTCTGTTGAAAGGTTCTATCGTCGAAAGAAGTCCGAGCACTGCGACATTTGCGGTCTTTCCGGTCTTGTCGCCAAGCCTGCTCACGACTTCAAGAGCATCAAACTCGATAACCCTGTATCCTTCAAGCACTTTTCTTATCTCTTCGATCTTCGGGTAATCTTCTTTTTTAGCAGTAGGAGGAACAGCCTCAAAACGGTTGAGCACGATCATTCCGCCCGGTTTCAGAAGTTCAAGGAACCCTTCTCTGAGAACTTCGGAAGTCTCCATGACAACAAGAATGTCAGCACTTCCCGGAGAAAGTATCGGACTGTACGCCTTTCCGCATGCAAAAGTCGAAATGACACTGCCGCCGAGCTGTGCCATGCCGTGAGTATCGCCTTTCACTATCTGTGCTTCGCTGTAGGGTGTCCTGAGGGCAACTTCACTGAGAACCTTGCCGAAGAAAAGGTTCCCCTGACCACCGATACCCCTGATCGCAATTCTCAGTGATTCAGGAAGGTCCTCTTTTTTCACAGTTGCAGCAATGATCTTTTTAGGTGCAGGAAGATCGGTCTTTTCAGCTTTGCGCTCTTCGTTTGCATCTATCGGAACGATCGCCCCGAAAGGACATCTCTGCATGCAGACCTGTTTATTGCCGCCGCAGTTTATGCACAGATTCGTGTAGTGCGGGACACCGTCACTGTCGAATTTTATTCCGGGACAGATATTGCAGCGGCCGCACTTTTTACATTTTGAACGGTCATATTCAATAGTCCTTTTCATCGATCTTCTATCCATTATCTGCTGGCACGGTCCCTCGAGAACAAGGTTTGTGAACTGACCTTTTTCAGCTTCATCAAGGGCTTCGGTAAGAGCCTTCTCGACACCTTTGAGATCATATGCATCGACCGCTACAACATTGCATTCTTCAGCCGCAATGACCTTTTTAAGATTGAATTTATTGGGAACGCCTGCAAGATTGGCGGCACTTGTCGGAGCAGGCTGACCGCCCGTCATCGCCGTGATCCTGTTATCAAGAACGACCGTGACTCCGGGTACATTTCTGAAAACGCCGTTTCTAGTCGCATCAATACCGCTGTGGGCTTCACAGCTGTCACCTATGACGCTTACGACCTTTGATGCCATCTCGGGACGGCTCATGCAGAATCCCTGCCTCATCGAATCGCTGCCGCCCATGCACAGGACCGTGTCTATCCCCTTATTGAAGAAAAGGAGAGTGGAGCATCCTATCTCGCCGAAACCCGCATACAGTTTTCCTGTTTTCTTCAGTTTTTCAGCGGCAAGTCCGTATGCTCTGTAAGGACATCCGGGGCATATTGATGGAGGTCTGTTGAGAGGTTTTGCATCGATATGCACACTTTTCACTTCATATTTTATGTCAAGATGCTTTTTCAGCATGTTTATGACAGAGTCAGGAGTCCAGTCGGTTATGGTGGAATTAAGTTCTTTTCCGATGACATTTATTCCTTCGACAGATATTTTATCCTGAAGGAATCTGTCACCGTCCTCAAAAACAAAAAGCTTCCCTTTTATTTTCTGTGCGAACTTTCTGATCCTGTTCACCGGAACTGGATTGGCGAGTGACATCGTCATGATCGAAGGATCGGCATTTATCGCAAGAAGAGCCTCTTTCACGATAATGTCGCTTTCACCCACGATGACCACACCCCAGTCGTCGCGCCCGGTCGTCTCTGTAATTAACAGGTCTGAACTTTCAGCATATTCAAGAAGTTGCGGAATTCTCACAGTCGTAGCTTCATTATAGTTCTTTCTTGCTATGCCCGGCATGAGCATCCATTCGCTCAGATTCTGAGGAAGCGCTCTCGGCTCTATTTTGCGGGGCTCTTTGGTGATCACTATTCCTTCACTGTGAGCGAGAATGCCGCTCGGGAGAATGCATACGGGAGTTCTGAACTTTCTTGAATGATCGGCAGCGATGAAAGCCATGTCATACATTTCCTGATGGTTCCTAGGCTCAAAGACCGGAATTCTTGCCGCGCTCAGGAAATATCTTGCATCAATGACATGCTGAGTGCTTGAAGGTACATAATCAGTAGCCGCGTAAATTACAAAAGCACCGGACTGCGCCGTGTAGAACGCGGAAGTTGTGATAGTGTCGCCGGCCTGGAACATTCCGGGGATCTTCATTGTGACCAGCGAATCCATCCCTGCAACACTGTGGCCTATAGCAACAGCGGTCGCTACAGCCTCATTCACGCTCCATCCGACAGTCATTCTGTCCTGTACATGTTTTAGTGATTTGTCAATGACCTCCGTGCTCGGAGTTCCGGGATAACCGTCAGCGGCATGATATCCGGCATGGACAACACCGAGTGCAAAAGCGGTATTCCCCTGAAGAATGAAACGGCTGCCGGCCTTGGAATCGACAAGTCTTTCAAAATCGGACATGAAAAATTCTCCTTTTTTTAATTTTATAATGATCAGAATTTTTTTTAAGGTATCAATCCGAATAGGCGAAATCTGAATTGCCTCTCAACGGATTTGTATTTTTTAAGATAGTGACATCTCTGATAATTCTGTATCTCATGACTCTTTCAAATTAAACATCAGCAAGACATTCTAATAACAGCGCAGAAAAGTATCAAGAAAATAAAATGACTTTTACGGTTCGGGGCGCAAATAATTTGACGATTGTTTTTCAATCCGTATATTAACATAATCGAATTGCTATTAGAAAAGATGTGATGAAGTCAATGCTCTCAAGATCAGGTAGTTCAACAGTCACAAAAGTAAATGATGTAAGTTACAATAATTTGCTTAATGAACTGAAAAGCATTCTCAGCAAAGGTCAGGCTAAAGCATATAAAACTGTTGATAATATAAAAGTCCAGACATACTGGCAGATCGGTGAAAGGATCGTCAGGAATGAGATAGATAACAAGGAAAGAGCTGATTATGGGCGCTTTTTAATAAAACATATTTCGTCAGATCTGAGTATCGATCAAAAAGAACTCTATAAAATTGTTAAATTTTTCAGGTTATATGAAATAGTCGTGACACTGTCACGAGAATTAAGCTGGAATCATTATGTTGAACTTATAACAATAGAAAACTCTGTGGAAAGGAACTTTTACCAGACAAAAGCTGTAAATGAGAACTGGAGTGTGCGTGAATTAAGATCACATATCAGAAATGGACTCTACAATAATTCTGCTGCAATTGAAAAAAGCCTGCCTGTCAGGAAAAAAAACCGCATTGAAAATTCTCTTGAGATCTTTAAAGGTGAATATGATCTCGGTTTTGCAGGAACCTGTTCAGATGAAAAGGAACTTGAAACAGGGATCGTTAGAAATATCGATAACTTCCTTCACGAGCTCGGTTCTGAAATATTGTATTCAGGAAGACAGGTTCCGGTCAAGATCGACGGTGTGAACCACTGCATCGATCTTATCCTTTATCACAAAGGGATACCCTGCAATATTCTGGTCGAGCTCAAGGCAAGGAAACTTGATGCGAGGGATGTCGGGCAGATGAATAAATATGTCAATTATTTCAGACTTAACCGGCAGTATGAACATGAAAAAGACACTATCGGGCTGATAATATGTTCAGAAGCCGGAAATGAAGAGGCCCGTTATGCTCTTGGCGGACTTGAAGAGAAAATATTCATTGCGACATATAAGCCTAAACTTCCAACCATTGAACAGTTGAGAAAAGCAGTAAAAAAAACAAGAGAATAGCAGAGTTTTACTTTCTTATTCTGAAAGCCATGTGCTGACTTCGTTGTAGAACTGTTCAGGCTGGTTGACTGTTACACTGTGTGAGCTTACCGGGAAGAACGGGAATCTGACTGTCACTTCGGTATTGTCAGTATATTTAACTGTGAAGTCGTTGTCATCGACAGTTACATCCGACACTCCGTCAAATTCCTTGAGAGACAGCGGAAGTCCCGGTGCATAAATTATGATGTCCTCTTCAGCCTGAGTGATGAATGTTCTTACATCCCTCAGATTTTCGAGGAACATCTCTCCGTTTATATCGCTGTAAGGAGTAGTCGATGAATAATAAAAAAGCTGATTAACATCTGTATGGAGATCAATAAAATACTCGTCATAGCTCTCAAGAGCGCCGAAAGTCTGTTCAAGATTTCCGTTAAGCATAGGTTTGATGGCGTTTTTAGTATATTCGATCTCGGTTCTTACCGATGAAGGTATTTTTGTGGTGTCAAAGTTGAGGTTCTTGAGGAAATTCCCGCCGTATCTGAATGCTTTTGCCCTGTTTTCGGCATACAGCCAGTCTATTTCAGCAGGATCGTTCTGAATGAGCTTCTTGAAAAGATTGAGCTCCACCATTTTCTGTGCGCCCGGATCGGTATAGTCAAAAAGCCAGTTGTAAGGCCTTCTGTATGAATACATGTCGCGACCTGCCTTCTGAAGGTACTGCAATGCATTGTTGTGCGGTTCGCATCCAGGGTTGTACTGACTGCATGGGGAGTAGTTCACACCTGTTTCAGTTTCAACTTCATAAATAGGGCTGCCTTCAATTTCGAGAAGTTCCCCCGAAGCCTGGAACTGCTTTTCACCTGCAATAAGAGGCTGTATCATCACGGTTGCATAGAACTGCTGTTTTATGACCTCCTTGTGAGGATCGGCCGACATTTCGGGATAGACTTTCCTGAAGTGGCTGTCAATGGCTGCAAAAAGGTTCTCATCATAAAAATTCCTGTTGCCTGCCGCATAGTCCCTTACATTGAGAAGTATATTGAGGATGGCAGTAGCTCTTGTTCCGCCGTAACTTTCTCCGACAAGTACGACCTTGTTGCTTTGAATTTCAGGGTGTCTGTCAAGAACACCGAGAATAACTCTGATGAAGTCTGCGGCATCGACATAGACATTGAAATTGGCAGGCTTGAAATAGGAGTTCCTCTCTGTCGAACTTGACGGATTATTGGTCATACCGTATGAAAAACCGGTCATTCTCGCATCAATGTAAAGAAGATTTCCCATTCTGTTCCAGTTGAATGCGTTTTCCACAACATCGATGTCAGCATAAGCCTGATCGCCTGTCATTTTTGAAGTGTTGTATGTGAAAAGGAGCATTGTTGCCGCTCCCGGTCCGCCGTTGAAAAATACAAAAAGTGGTTTGTCTGCAGGGTCAGAGTCTGCAGGCTGGAAGTTATACCATATCCTCGCGGCGCCTGAAGAGAGATTTGCGTTATCGAGAGTGTAGCTGTTCTTCGGGATCTCAATGAAACCTGATTCGAATTCAAGGGGAAGGGCGGGGATATCCTCGTCGGGAGTGATGACTTCGTCCTGGTCCTGAGTTTCGTCTATGGTGTCGTCGGTCATGATCTGTCCGTCCGTCTCATCGCTGTATTCGATATCATCATCGGTCTTGGCGGAATCTTCGTCCTCTGTCACAGATGAATCGCTGTCAGGACCTGTGTTTTCATTGTCCTGTTTCACTGCAGATCTCACATTGTCACAAGACACTGTAAGAAAAACCGAAACGAGAAGGATAAGAGATAATTTTTTCATGGTTCCCTCATTTATTGAAATTGTTCGGGATATTTCGACGCATCTTCAGGGAAAAGCACTGCACTGTTCTGGTATATCCAGTCGCAATCTTTGTCGTCATCAATTTTTTTAAAAATGAAATGACTTTCAGCAGGATCTATCGAAGGATCGTTGGATGTAGGTGCTCCTTTCCACATGAGCACATTATCTGTCCAGAGCACTTTCTGGTCTTCATACCAGGTCGTCAAACCTCTTATCTCTCCGTTCCCGTCAAGTCTGCCGTCAAGTATGGTGCTGACCTTCTGAACTATCTCGGCAAAGCCGTTCACAGTTCCTTTCGCCTGCATTTTGAGTCCGTTTATGCCTGTGTTGTCGGGATCAAAGACTCTCGGGTCGTCTTCTTCTGTCGGAAGGGCATCGTTCTCAGGATCTGCAAGATTGCACGCTCTTACTTCCCATACTTTCGGCTGATGGAAAAGAATTTCTCCGGTATCGCTTTTTGAAAGATAGAATGTCTTAGGTACGATAGGAAGTGAATCGGCATAACTGTCAGGGACCAGTGACTGTATCTGCGGAACTGTATCATTGCCCACTTTGAGCCGGCACATTTCATTTGTTGATTCAAGCACATCACCGTTCTGCTCTATGACGACTTTTGATATCATCACCGCCCATGCATTGCATGTCGATATAAGGAACGGTTTGGCTTTTCCTCTGAATACGGTTAGGTTCACCCAGCTTCCCGATAGATCCGGAAATGTATCTGCATCATCATCAGGAACAGAATCGAAATCCAGAATGTCTATTTCAACAGCATCGGGATCAGCCAGCTCATCTTCGACAAGGATTATGTCAGGATCGCTGTTCTCATCGGATGATGCCGTATCTTTGTCCACGCCGCTTTCATCCTTGAACTCGTCATCATCGATCTCTTCCATTTCAGCATCATCATCCGTTTCCCCCGTCCCTCTGTTCAGTGTGCACGAACCCAGAATGAAAAGGAAAAGCAGATAATAATAGAGAAGCTGTCTGTTCTTGAACCTGATAAGAAGATGCATCAAAACCCTCCCCGAAACTAAAGTCAAAATGTCTGTACTTTTATTCTGAAGCTGTCCCTCGCCCGTACTCCGCTTAAAAACCTGTTGAATATCTCCGTTTCGTTGAAATCGGAGATGTTCGGTATTCTTCCTCCTGCCATGTCAACATGTCCGCCGCCCGAACCTATGCCCGTAAGAGCTTCGGCTATCATTATGTGAGCAGGGAATTCAGGAAGTTCGCTTCTGATCGAGAATATTATCTCATCCATGTATTTCGCACTGAGCACAACAAGCTGTATGCCGTCTATCGTCATCAGATAGTCTGAAAGTATAGCAAGAAGGTTCTTGTCGCATCCTGATGAAAAGTGACAGTATGCAAAATTGTGATGGAATTTCACATTTTTCAAAAGGTACTCGTATTTGGGCAGATCATCTATTTTTATCGAATTCCTGACAAGGGAGTTGACAAGCGTCACATCGCTCACCCTGTACAGCAGTGCGACAGTTTCAATGTCAAGAAGATTTACATTCCTTGTGAACTGGTGTGTATCAAAATTTATCGCTGTGTGAAGCGCGGTTGCAACTTCTACGGAAGGTTCAAGCTTCAACTCGGCGAAATACGAGAAAACTATCGTTGCACAGGCACCGAAATCACTTCTTATGTCGCAGAATTCAAGGTCGCTGAACTCTGTTCCCTGATGATGGTCTATAACTGCGACCACTGTTCCTTTGAGCTCGACCACATTTTTGCTCTTCTTGTTGCCGTCAATTATCACGATGGCATCAGTTCTGTCCATGCTGTAACAACTGTGGTGTTTTATATCGATCTTCAGCTTTTCGATCATTTTGGAAAGTGAGTCACGGAGTATCTCCCCGTGATAGATCAGTTTCGTTTCCACACCGTTCTCTTTCAGCAGATACTGAAGTGCGAATGCGCTCGACACTGAATCATGGTCGGGATAATTGTGTGTCTGAATGAACACTCTGTCATATCCGGAAAGCACTTTTATCAGTTTTTTCACTTTAGCCATTTCCGGCATCCTTTATCTTCAGGTTCAGGGAACGGAAATCACTGCCGCTCGGATTCTGAAAGACCCTCAGTCCGAAATATTCCACAGCGGCAAAAAGATGGTCGAATATGTCCGATTGGATCTTTTCATAGCCGGCCCATTCCGTAGTATTTGCGAAAACATATATCTGTAGAGGAAGTCCTGTCGGTTCCGGGGCGAGCTGCCGTACAAGAAGGGTTGCATCCTTCCTTATTCCGGGGTGATTTACAAGATACTGTTTTGCATACTCTCTGAATGTGCCGATGTTTGTCAGCCTTCTTCCGTTGACAGGGACCGAGGTGTCGGTTTTATTCTCTTCGTTCCATTCCTTTATTTCAGCTGTTTTTGACTGAATGTATCCGCTGATCAGCTGTATCTTTCCGAATTCATTGATTTCACTGTCAGTCAGATAGTGTATGCTCGACATGTCAATATACATGCTTCTGCTGATCCTTCTTCCTCCTGACTCCAGCATTCCCCGCCAGTTCGTAAAACTTTCTTCAAGAAATTTAGCGGTGGGAACATAGACGATAGTTCTGTCCCAGTTCTGTATCTTGACCACATGCAGTGCTATGTCTATCACTTCTCCGTCCGCATCGAACTTGCTCATGGTTATCCAGTCGCCTTTCTTTATGGACTTGTTAGCAACGATCTGTATGCCGGCGACAAATCCGAGGATGCTGTCCTTGAAGATAAGGAGCAGTATGGCTGTCATCGCTCCGAGTCCGCTCAGAAGCAGAGCCGGTGATTTTCCCATCAGTATGGCGACGATGACTATGGAACCTATGAAAAAGACGAAAATGTTGAGGACCTGAATGAGACCTTTTATCGGTCTGTCCTTGGATATCGGAAAATGTTCGTATATCTCAAGCGCGGCATTTCCGGCCGATTTGAAAACAAGCATGACGACAAAGATCATATATGAAATTGCAAGTCTCCTTACCGCTGTCCCTGCCTCCATGAAAATATCAGCAGCGACATAAAAGAACATTGCAGGAACTATGTGGGCGAGCCTTTCGAAAACCCTTTTTTCATAGATTATGTCATCCCAGGTATTATCCGACTTCCTGACATAATAGTAGACGATCTTCTTAACGAACTTCTTTGAGATGTACCACGAAATGAGAGATACGATAATGAGTGCCGATATCTGTATCAGAAGGAACAGTTCTGCACGGGTGGAAGAGAATTCAATTACAGCGTCAGGGATCAGTTTAAGAAGAAGTCCTTTCATTTTTCCTCCATGAAAATAAGCAAATACCGGTCATTATAAGTTGGTAATTTTTTAAAATCAACCGTTTATTTAATTAAGGATCTACGATCGTCAGATGCCCGTTCTTTGAAACGCTGTAGGGGTTCGATGTGTCCGTGCCGTTGTATCCGAGGGTATCAAGACGGTTGGCGTTGCAGTATGTCCATGTCGAGCCGCTGTCTCCTGATATCCTGATCAGAAAATCATAACTGCCGGCATCATTATCCATTGAAATGTCTGCCAGCATGTATTCGTCATTGTTCCCTTTGTCCTCGTTCGGCAGAGCGGTTCCTTTCCACCCTGTCCATAATGATGCATCCGTTCCTGATGCACCGGTCGCAAATTCAGCTATGATCTGAGGATGATCGGGTGAACTTGTATGGGTAGCATTTGTGATGGTCGTTCCCTGTGTTATGCCGCCGATATAGAACTGTGTGTAGAATGTGACCTTGTCCCCTTTTGTTACAGCATTGTCACCCGTAAGATCTACCGGATACTGGGTATTGCACCAGCCTATTGAAAGTGTCTGAAGGCACTGTGAAAGCGCTTTGTTAAAGTGATATCCGCCGTTGCATCCGCAAATGAAATCAGTTCCGTCAACGGTACATGAGCCGTCAGAATTTAAAATGCCTGAGCACGGTCCGGTCGAGCACGGATCGGAAACAGCATCATCATCGCCTGTTCCTGTATCATCTGCAATGTCATCACTATCTGAAATGTCCGGGTCGTCAGTGTCAGCTGTCGCGTCATCGGTGCCGTCATCAGCGTTATCAGAGATTTCCGTGTCAGGATCAGCATCTGTTGCATCTTCGTCGATCTTTGCAGTATCGTTATCTCCGTCTGTGTCGCCGGAATTACCTGAATTTCCTGTGTTTCCAGTGTTTCCCGTGTCTGCTGTATCACCTGTATCTGTTGTGTTACCGGTGTTCCCTGTATCAGATGTGTCGCCTGAATCTGCGCTGTCACCGGTGTCCCCTGAATCGCCGGTATCTCCAGTGTCTCCAGTATTTCCAGTGTCTCCGGATGAGTCTTCATCAGTTATAACAATGTCTTCATCGGTTTTTTCAGTATTTTTTTTCTCACCGCATCCGGCAGTAAAGATAATGACTGCAAGTATCAGTAAAAGTTCAAGTTTCATATTATCCTCCGCATTTAAAGACCGGATGATATCATATCACAACCAAGGCGGTGATTGAAGTAAAAATTTGACAAACGGTTGTAAAGAGTTACCTTTTCGTGCGATTTGAGGTCTTGTGGAAAGCCGGTGAAATTCCGGTGCTGTCCCGCAACTGTGAGGCAATACTGCCGAAGCCAGATACACAGTCTCAGATCAGTAATGAGTACCCCGAGGAGGGAAAAATTGCGCTATCTGTTCAAAATGATGTCACTCATAACAGTTTTCTTAATATGGAATGTCTTTGTCTATCCTGATGACAGTTCAAAGATAACTGTCACCGGTCTCAGATCAGGCAGCGCAGACACAACAGCTTCCAGCGCATCGCTGAACTCGTCTGACATAGAGGAGAAACAGTCTGTAACGGCAGGGGATGCCGTCAAGGAGATCCCGGGAGTTTTCATCAGCGGTGACGGAAGAACGGGACAGTCACAGTATCTTTTTGTCCGCGGATTCAGGTCTTCAGATGTGCTTGTTGTGATCGACGGCGTTGAAATAAGAGATCCTCTCAGCCCAAACGGTGCTGCGGACCTTTCATTTTCGCCTGAGAACATTGCAAAGATAGAGCTGATGAAAGGGCCTCAGAGCGTTCTTTACGGCAGCGGTGCTTTATCAGGAGTTCTTGAAATAGCTACAAAAAAAGGTCACGGTGCTCCGCGACTGAGATCATCGTTCTCGACAGGAGTGCTCGACATGAGCCTTGACAGATATGTTCCTGACATTTTCAGCTCATCACTTTCACTTTCCGGCGGGAATGGAAATTTTTTCTATAACGGCGGCGGATCGTTTTTCTATACTGAAGGCATTTCGGTGGCTGACAGTTATGAAGGCATTAAATCAGGTCTTTATGACATTACTCCTGAAAATGACAGGGTTGTCAAAGGTGATATTTATCTTAGAAGCGGTCTGAAAATGGATGATAACAATGAGTGGGAGTTCTTTTTCAGGGCCGGAAAAGGGGAGAAGGATATTGATGACGGTCCGGGAATAGGTGCTGACGATTCGAACAGGGTTCTCGATTCTGAGGACATGGTGTTCAGGTCGGCGGTCGATTCCAGTTTTTTCAGTGGCATCTGGAATATGGAAACATCATTTGCTATACGGCTGAACTCCCTTAAAGACCACGATGATCCTGACCCCGGAAGGGTTGCAGATGAAATGAACAGCAGTTACGGTTCGGTTTCGGCTTCGATAAAATGGGAGAACTATGTCAAAGCTGCAAAATGGTATGATCTGACGGCGGGTTTTGAATTCAAAAGGGACTGGGGCGGAGCGCAGTACACTGACCTTTCTTCCGGCAGAACGATAGATCTCAGTTTTGAGCCGTCACCCGATCTTTCGCTTGGAATTTATGTATTCAATGTTTTCAAACCTGTGAAGAAACTTGATGTAACTGCCGGATTCCGTCTTGCCGGGAATTTCTATCAGATACGGCTTGCAGACAAAGTCACTGATGAACTGCTCAAACCGCAGGGCAGGGAGATCATAGAGCCTCTGTTCTCAGGCGGCATGAGCTATGAAGCTCCTTCAAAGACTGTTTTCAAGGCAAGGGTGGCAAGGGGGATGAGCGCCCCGACACTTTTTCAGCGGTTCAGTGCTTTTGCGGATATCTACAATGAGCTTAAACCTGAGATAGCATGGGGGTTTGACGGTGTTATTCAGCAGTATCTGTTTGAAAAAAAGATAAAGTTTGAGGCCGGATATTTCTATGAACTTAAAGAGAATCATATCGATCTTGATAAAAGCGGAAAGTTCTCAAACAGGTACAGAATAGAGAATCACGGGCTTGAAATAGCTTTACAGACAAAGGATATTTACGGTTTCAGTCTCAGTGCCTCCTATACATGGATATTTAAAATGAACGAGTTCAGGATCGCCAGTGTCGAAGGCAGGAAATATAAGGAAAGCACTGATGTTCTCAGAAGACCGGCACATACTTTCAATGCGGTTCTTAATTATGAGCTGAAAAAGGTTTTCAATGTCTGTCTGGGTCTTAATTATGCGGGGGAAAGGGCTGACGAGGTCTATAACTATCCGAAAACGCCATATATCGTGACTGCGGAAGAGTTTGTTCTCCTTGATATAGCGCTTTCATACAGGATCAACAAATATCTTACGGTCTTTGCAAAGATAGAGAACATGCTCGATAACGATAATTACGCCTATTCGGTGGAGTACGGTACTGCCGGAATAACTCCTTGGATAGGCATTAAACTTGATACAGGAGGATAAAGGGAATGATCTTTATAGTGCTTCTGCTGTTTTTGATCACAGGGTGTTCTGATATGGACCTGCCGGAACTTCCTGATAATGAAAGTGTGATAGATGATGCTGTTGTACTTGATCTTGATATCGCTGAAACGGATGATGACGGTATTTCAGAAGATTTAATCGTTGCGACTGTCGGCGGTTATGATGTTCCTTTCAGCGGCAGGGTCTATTTTTCAGTAAGCGGCGCGATGGATGACCTTATTCCTGTTAAAAGTCCCGCGATGGGGAGCGCTGAAGGTTCCGACCTTGCACTTTCTGTCTGGGATAAGGGGTTCTTTGTCATAGGAAGGTACGATTCGTCCAGGCTTTATTTTTTCAAGGATGACGGAGCGGGCGGGTTCGATCCTGAAGAGCTGGATCTAAGCGGCGGAAAAGTGCTCAATCTGCAGGACGGTGTCTACAATCCTCTTCGTGATGAGTTCATTGTAAGCGCTTTGAACAGCAGCAGTCTGATAATTATAAAAGACGGTGAAATAACAGAACTGAAGATAAGCGAGAATGAAAATGCAAGTCCTGCAAAGATGAGGATCATCGGCGGAAAGCTGTATGTGGCAATGCAGAACCTTGATGAAAAATGGCGTTCTCAGGCGGGTCAGGTAGCTGTTGTCGGTCTTGATGACCACGATGTCTCGATAATAGATCTTCCTGTTATGAACCCTGTGGGAAAGATAGAATACAACGGGTCTGTCGATCCTGACCATTTCTATATCGCCTGTGCAGGCGGCTGGCAGAAAAGGGACGGTGCAATTCTCAGAGTGGACCTTGAGACCGGAGGATCGCAGATCATACTTAGCGAATCAGGTGAAGAGGGATCTCTTCTCGATGGCGACATGGTGGATGTGTCGCTTGCCGGTAACGGAGACCTGTATCTTGTATTTTCAAATAATTCAGACAGATGGACGAACAGGCTTTTGAAATACGAAACTTTAAAAGGGCGCGTGTCAATGGTGGATTCAGGTCTTAATGCATTTGCCGCAAACCCTGTCGAATATTCGGCCGGTTCAAAAAAAATCTATTACTTTGCAGATGAAGGTCCTGACACATATCTCAAGTCGATCGATACTGTGAGCGGTGAAAAGGGCGGTCTGCTTTTAAAAGAGGGGCCTGCGGCTGTGAAGGTCCGCGTGGAATATGAATAATATGGAGGGTAAAATGAAAATGTCCGCATTTTTTGCTGTTGTGCTTGCACTGTTCCTGACTGGTTGTGATGAGGATAAAAGTTCCGGTGAGAAAGAGTTCGTGCATGAACTTACCGGTGTTTATTCCGACAGCTGGGGCGGTGTGCACATAATTTCAAATTCTGTGTGGGACCAGGGTGCCATGTCAGGCAGGTTCAATATAAAATATGCTGATAATGAAAATGATGTGATAATTGCTCAGAACGGCAGGGATAATGAGTACAATCCTGAGAAATGGAGCCGTTTCGACTATGTTTTCAAGGACTCTAAGATTTACATCTGCCAGACTGTATATGATAAAAACACGCAGGATGAAGCGCTTGATGCGGCTTCTGCCGACAGGTCGAAACTTGATACCGGATGTAATGGTTTCGGGTGGACTGAGATGGTCGAGACTGTAGAGGAATCGATAGGTAAAGATGATGCAAAGATCACCGCATGGGCGGCCGGTTTTGAAGAGTACAAGCCGGGAACTGATGTCGATGAGGAGTGGCAGGATGCACAGAAAGCTCTAGGGATTGCTGAAGGGACTCCGGAAGATGTTGTTTCGCTCGGTAACGGCGGAAGCATAATGCTTACTTTCGAAAAAGCTGTGACGGATGGCGAAGGTTATGACTTTGCGGTCTTTGAGAACAGTCTCAACGATAAGTTCCTTGAGCTTGCTTTTGTCGAGGTGAGCAGTGACGGCACCGATTTCGTAAGGTTTGATAACTACTATCTCGGGCTTGATCCTGTGGACGCTTTCGGCAGTCACGAGCCTTATCTTATCTGGGGTTTTGCAGGAAAGTTCAAGCAGGGTCTCGGCACGCAGTTCGACCTTTCAACACTTGCAGGCAAGAAGGAAGTCACTGATAAAACAGTGGATCTCACAAATATCACACACATAAGGATAGTTGATGTCCTCGGAGACGGAAGTGAGACCGATACGCTCGGCGACCCCATCTATGACCCTTATCCCACCACCGGAAGCGCAGGATTTGACCTCGACGCTATCGGCATCATGAATGTGAAAGAGTAGCTGGATCAGTTCAATTCAAATCTTCATAATCTGGAAAATGTTTTGAGGTTTTCCTCTTGTAAAAATTCATAAAATTCATATAGTTGGATTGTTGTTGTAAATATTCAATCAGGGATGTTTTATGAGAAAATCGTCATTTTTCATGATCTTATCGATGCTTTTCTTTTCACTTGTTTCCTGCAATCAGGAAAAAGAAGTGCAAAATGACGATGAAAGCGAAAAAGGAGATCATAAACTTTCTTTAGATGATGAAAATGATGATGAGCTGGATCTCATTGTTGATTCTGATGTAGATTATTATTTTGATGATTCAGATCATGATTCGGAATCTGACTGTACCTGCGATACTGTTGAAGGCGACATAGACGGTGATGGAATCCCGAATACTATTGAGGGGTGTCTCGATCATAATGGTAACGGAATTCCAAATTGCATGGACCCTGATTCGGACGGAGACGGTATAAATGATAAAAGAGAATGTATCACGCAACCGTGTCCTGACACGGACGGTGACGGAACTCCGGACTATCTTGACCGTGACAGCGACAGCGATAACCTGACAGACAAACACGAGATTGATGAAGGAACAAACCCATATTGCCCCGACACAGACGGTGATGGAACAACCGACGGTGTCGAAGTTTTTATCGGAACAGATCCGCTTGATAAAGAAAGCAGACCGCCTGATGGAATTTATTATGCAATTCTTGATTACTATGGAAAAAACGAAGAAAAAATACTGATAGATTTCACCACATCCCGGTCAAAACTTGATATCGTAACAATGATTGATGTAACCGGCTCGATGCTCCCACCCTTTGAAAAGATCAAGGAGCAGGTCGCATATGTTATCAACGAAGATCTTCAGGAAACAAATAATAATGAAGATTTCTTTGCTTTCGGAATAGTTGAAGCACCGTATAATGTAATTCTGCCGGTCACTTCTGATAAATCGGTTTTTAATGACTCACTTTCAAAGGTTTCAGTTCCTTATGGTGGATATGCAATTCTTCTTGAAACGATTTATCAAAGCGTTATGGGAGACGGGTTTTCCAGTAAAATAGGATTCTTATTCGGTGCTAGCGGAGTACATGAAGAACAGGATGTTATATTTCCTCCGAAAAAATGTGAGGGAGAAACAGGAAATACCGGAGGATCCTGTTTTAGAAAAGACACTTCGCACCTTTTAGTCCTTTTCACAGATGATATGATATATGAAATCCCGCCTGAGAATGAAGTTAAGTTCACTCAGTATTATGATGATGTATGGCTGGAAGGAGAGCAACCCGGGCATAGTATGAAAGAAACTCTCGTTGCGATGTCTTCTAATGATGTGAAAATTCTTGTGGTCAACACAGCTTTTGAGTGCGATAATGACGGAAATAATTGCACAATAGATAATTATGCAAATGACAGTCATGACTATATTTCTGAAATGACAGGAACTACTGATATTTATGGAAACTCTCTCAATTTTCATACTGCCGACAGAGAAGGCAACGGAATAAGGGAAAATCTTGCCGGTGCAATAAAAACTCTGACTGAATATGTTGAAAAAGACATAACTTTAAGGTTCGAAGGGAGTTATTTTGATCAAAGAAGCGAGCATTATACAACCGATGTCATACAGTCGTTTAGACCATTTAAAGCTGACCCGGATGAAAACATTGAAAAAATGGATGACATTTATTTTTACAAAGTTAAACAGGATACAAAAATCACTTTCGAGCTTACTCTTGCGATTGAAGAATATCTGCCGGGTGATGCCGGTACACATTCAGGTGAATTTACCGTGCAATTTGTCAGCAATGACCAGATTCTCGGAATACGGATCGTGAGATTTTTTTATTCTGTTGGCGAATAAAATTATTAATTTGCTGGATCGATCCTTCAATTCAAATCTTCGTCATTATTCCCGACTTCATCGACTGAAATATTTTCATAATTGTCTTCATCCACATATTCAGAATCAACTGTTCCATAAATCGGCGGATCTTCTCCACAACTTGTTGCTCCGGCAAGCATTGCAAGAATTGATGCGATAAGTGAGTAATATTTTTTCATTCTTCTCTCCTTAGATTCCATTTCAAATTCAAGATATAATATCATTTATTGCTGTTATTGCAAAAGCCCGGTTATTTTTGTAATATCGTTTTGCAATTTAAATAAGCGGAGTGAATGATGAAAGTTGTAGCTTTTAACGGGAGTCCGAGGAAGGGCGGTAACACTGAAATGATGATCCGGAAGGTTTTTGAGGTGCTTGAGAGCGAAGGTATCAAATGCGAGCTTGTTCAGGTCGGCGGAACGATGGTGCGGGGTTGCAGAGCCTGCGGAAAATGCAAGGAACTTAAGAACAACCGCTGTGTTTTCAACGACGATCCGGTGAATGAGTGGATACAGAAAATGATCGAAGCTGACGGCATAATTATCGGTTCCCCCACATATTTCGCGGCGCTTACTTCGGAAACAAAGGCTTTCATTGACAGGACGGGCTATGTTTCAAGAGCTAACGGCGGACTCTACAAAAGAAAGGCGGGTGCGGCAGTTGTTGCAGTGAGAAGGGCTGGCGCGCTCAATGTTTTCCAGGCGATAAACAATTTCTTCCTTGTGTCTGAAATGATAGTTCCCGGTTCATTGTACTGGAACATGTCGCTTTCAAGGGATATCGGTGAATTCGAGAAAGACGAGGAAGGTGTCAGAACCATGACCGTGCTTGGCGAGAACATGGCATGGCTTCTTAAAAAGATAAATCAGTAAACTAAAATAACGAATAAACAAACCTCTTTTTCTCTTTGACAATAACTTTTGAAATAGTTAAAATCAGGCAGATCAAATGAATTTTCACACCGGAGGCATTCATGAAAAAAATGATTTTTATCGTTTTATTACTGATTTTCTCAGTTTCGTGTACTGGAGAACACTGTACAGAAAGTAATTGTGAAGAACACCCTGATGCGGACATTAATATTATTGATGACACAGCCGATATGG
>JAKLDO010000239.1 GCA_022703485.1 bacterium | reverse complement strand
GGTATTCGTCTTTGATTCTTTTGTAATATGTTACAGATTCCTGAACTTTGCCGCTTTTTTCATAACTCAGACCGATATAATAAAGTGCATAGTCTTTATACAAAGGAGTTGACTTATCAAGCCATTCTTTCCAGACATCGATGGCTTTATCGAACTCACCTTTGTCAAAATAACAGTAAGCTTCGCCTTCATAGGCTCCGAAAAGAAGATTTTCCTCCAGCTTTCCTGATTCTTTAACTTTTTTAAATGACTCTACAGCTTTCACACAGTCATTTTTTGCATAATAAGCTTTACCGATATAGACCTGTGATGCAACCGCATTCAGAGAACCCTTCTGATTTTCAACAACGCCACTGAGAAGCTGAATCGCTTTATCATACTTTTCGGCATCTGTCTTAAATTCAGAATTTTCACCTACTTCACTTTCAAAAACTTTAACTGCCTCAGAAAATGCCAATGTATAATCATCAGAGCCGGCTTTAACTCTGGAAGAAATAAAC
>JAKLDO010000238.1 GCA_022703485.1 bacterium | reverse complement strand
ATGATCTCCTTGAGGATTAATTAAATTCCCTTTAATTTTTTCAAAAAACATGCTTTAAATCAGTTGCCTTTATTGTTTTTGTGCATATAAATTCTGTGACTTGATCTTTTGCAGGAGGGTTTGATGTACAATTTGTTAAAAAGCGGAATGCTGATAATTTTAATGACTCTGCTTATGATTTTTATCGGAGGAGCATTCGGCGGTCAAGGCGGTGCAATTGTTTTCTTTATTATCTCCATGGTTTTTAATGTTTTCTCATATCTTTTCAGTCATAAGATCGTTATTGCAATGTACCGGGCAAAAAAGGCTGACCCTGTTCAATACAAAGAACTTTATACCACGCTTGAGGAGCTTTCGAACAGAGCACAACTTCCTAAAATACCTGAACTTTACATTGTTCCGATGGATGTTCCCAATGCTTTTGCAACGGGAAGAAGCCCTTCGAAGGCAATTGTAGCTGTCACTACAGGTCTTTTGAATTCACTCAGGAAAGATGAAAT
>JAKLDO010000237.1 GCA_022703485.1 bacterium | reverse complement strand
GGAGGGTAATTTTGGCTGAAAAAATGGCTGTCAAACTATTTGAAAGTAAGAAAATCCGCACGCATTGGGATGCTGATCAGGAAAAATGGTATTTCTCAGTTGTTGATGTGGTTCAGGTACTTACAGATCAACCTGATACTAGGCGAGCAGCTAAATATTGGAGTGTCCTAAAAAACCGCATACGAAAAGAGAGTAATGAGTTGACTACAATTTGTAGTCAACTGAAAATGCCCGCAGCGGATGGCAAGCACTATAAAACAGACGTGGCTGATACAGAACAACTGCTTCGTATCATCCAATCGATTCCATCCCCAAAAGCTGAGCCATTCAAACAATGGCTTGCCAGAGTCGGTTCAGAGCGTCTGGATGAAATGGCCGATCCAGAGTTGTCCTTCGATCGCGCTGTAGCGACGTACAAACAAAAAGGCTATTCAGATAATTGGATTAACCAACGGGTCAAATCCATCCAGGTGCGAAAGGGTTTGACGGATGAATGGGACAGG
>JAKLDO010000236.1 GCA_022703485.1 bacterium | reverse complement strand
CCTTGAAAAATCGGGGCCTGCCGCAGGAGTCCTTCCTGCCGCAGGCCCTTTGCTTGTGCAGGAGCCGTTCAGGGCCGACGCATGTGACTTAAGGATTTCCTGGCGGACAGCGGGCGTCTCATGGCTGTGGGGAAAAGGGGGGGGTGAAGTTGGAGCGGGAAACGGGATTCGAACCCGCGACGTCAACCTTGGCAAGGTTGCACTCTACCACTGAGTTATTCCCGCCCAAAACACCCTACCCATATAAGCAACAACGTTTTCTTTGTCAAGGCACTTTTCAGGACCTTCCCCGGGGTTCGCGCATCTCTGCGCACCCCTTGTTGCCCCTGGGAAAGTCTGGACTTTTTCACCCTTCGGAGGCGTCTCCCCCATTGACAATTCAGACCGGTGCGTTACTAATTTCTACATGATATTGCCACCGTGACGATTACGGCTTGCAATAACGGTGGAGGCAACCCTCGCGATTCTTTCCCTTCGATGATGAGGTGGAGCGTATGGACGGCAAAG
>JAKLDO010000235.1 GCA_022703485.1 bacterium | reverse complement strand
TACCCAAGAAATATAAGGTATGTCTCTTACACCCCCGGCATAAACGATAAGTGGGTCATGGCAAATATTCAGGAAGAGGACGGCGGACCGAAATATACCATGTATGCCAAGATCGGGGAATGGAAATGGACAAAATTGATGGAAGGGCTGGTCTATTTTCCTGAAATAGTAAATGATAAAGCAATATTTTACACAGATTCATTCAAAGGCTATTACTGTGATCTGTCGAAGAATCCGAAAAGTGTCGATGAATGTATGATTGTGAATGAAAATGAATCAGAAGAGATAAGGTATCCTCTGATAAATGAAGATGATGAAACAGAAATATTGTATGAATCTGATATTGCCGGAGTATTTTCCATAAAGAGATTAAAGATAGGAGCAAATGGGAAAAAAGAATATTCGAAATTAATCAGTACATATCAGTCAATAGATGAAACATGGAAACCATCAGGATATGCATTGCAAAGAGTTACGAAAGATGTAATTTTTTATAATGAATTATTGTA
>JAKLDO010000234.1 GCA_022703485.1 bacterium | reverse complement strand
ATTACAAAACAAGTTTAAAAATCTTGATTGATTTTTGAAAATATTTTTTATATCAATTTTCTGAGCAATAGGTTTTATATCTTCTTCGAAAAAAATATCGTTTTCAATTTTTTCATTGATTAACTCAAGGCTAATAATAGAATATTTTAAGGCTAAATTTTTTAATAGCATAACCATTAGGATTATATCATGAATTATTTGTGGTGCGCGCGGAGGGACTTGAACCCACATGCCGTAAGGCGCTAGATCCTAAGTCTAGTGCGTCTGCCAATTCCGCCACGCGCGCATAAAATTAAACGGGTCAAATTTTAACAAAGATTAGCAGGATTTCACAATAAAACATTTTTTAGGTAAACTTGCCTGGTAAAGCATATGTTTTTTCTGCTTAAAAATAAACCTCAAAAAATAAAAAATATCCAGCTGGCAGAGATAGGTGAAGTTTTACTAGTACAAAGTTACAAGAATAGAAACTTCAGGATTGCCGTTAAACCCTTTGCCCCGGTACGGGTCTC
>JAKLDO010000233.1 GCA_022703485.1 bacterium | reverse complement strand
AATCGGTAATATTGCCCTGGGCGATACCGCAAGCCGAAGTAAGGACACCTTAGGCAGGGTTTATGAGTACTTTTTAGGGCAGTTTGCATTGGCCGAAGGTAAAAAGGGAGGACAATTCTATACTCCGGCAAGCATCGTGAAATTATTGGTTGAAATAATTGAGCCGTATAATGGCCGTGTGTTCGACCCTTGCAACGGCAGCGGCGGCATGTTTGTGCAAAGCGAAAAATTCATACAGTCGCATCAGGGCAAGGTGGATGATATTTCGATTTTCGGACAGGAAAGCAATCAGACCACCTATCGCCTGTGCCGGATGAACCTTGCCATCAGGGGAATTGACGGCTCAAATATTAAATGGAATAACGAAGGCAGTTTTCTCAGGGATGCCCACCCCGACCTGAAAGCAGATTTTATTCTGGCCAACCCTCCCTTTAACGACAGCGACTGGAGCGGCGACCTGCTGCAAAAAGACGGACGCTGGAAATACGGCCTGCCGCCTGCCGGAAACGCCAACC
>JAKLDO010000232.1 GCA_022703485.1 bacterium | reverse complement strand
ATGATGAAACACTTGATCCTAATGAATTTAATCATCCAAGTTTAATATTCAAAAGACATGAAAAAACAGATTTTAAAATTATAATAAAGATGATTTTCAACCCACAGGGATTTATATGATATATTTTGATGAAAAAGAATTATTACCAATAATTAGATATACTTTTATTTTTACAAAATCAGAAAGTATAGGTGATATATGTTTTATTGATTATTATTCTGGTAGATATGATTTATTTAGACAAAAAAATATTGCTTTTAAAAATACAATATCTTATAAATATGCCGAAGAAGCAACTGATGCTCACTTACAAAAATTGATTAGAATAGTGTTTCATCCACATATGAGGCTAAAATGAATCTATTTGAATTATTACAAAAAGAATTAAAGGTTAATACCAAAGAATTATATAAAGTAATACCAACTGCTAGCATAACTTTTCATTTAGAAATGGCTTGGGATGAATTAAGCCATAGAAAGAAAGCTGAAGAAATAGCTACAAAACATAAATCTGG
>JAKLDO010000231.1 GCA_022703485.1 bacterium | reverse complement strand
GAAATAATCAAGTATTTCCATGGTTTTTGTGTTTATGAACAGATTCACGGGATATCCTGCTGTTATGAACTTATTAAACTATGTCTGAGATTTGAGATATCCGTAAGCACTGTAGTTAGCATTCTCACCGTAAGCCGTAAGATTGTAATCTTTCAGGTTGGCGATCTTGGCCGGTTCAAGGCTGACCTGCGGACCTGCAAGGAGACCGTTCATGATGAGAATGACCCTGAGACCTCTGTCTATGTAATCCTGCTTATAGATCTTGGGAATCTCTTTCTTTTCGATGTTGCAGTATTTGCAGTCGTAAGTGCTGAATATAAGCCATATCATCTTTGTGCTTTTGTCATTTGTCCTGTACCATTCTGCGAGCTGGCGTTTCTTGTCGTTCTCGTCGTAGAACTCAAGGTTCTGTGCGATATCGCCTCTTTTATTGGATGTAGCTGTGACTTCAGGATACTCAAGCACTACAACGATGTCTTCATCCGGTGTTTCGTCGATAGTTTCGTCGGTTGTTTC
>JAKLDO010000230.1 GCA_022703485.1 bacterium | reverse complement strand
AGTTTTGCCATATTAAGCTCCACTATAAAAGGTTAAGAAGTATTGCGCTGAATTGAAGCTTATAATTTAGCTGTTTCCGGCAAAAAAACAAGCAAAATGAATAAAGCCCACCTCTCGCGCCGATCCAACCAAACCTGACGCGCCCCAAAAACCTCATGTCAACCCGAATCCCCTCTCGCGCCGACCCGACCGAGCCAAATCCGGTCATCTTCCTTCCCGCCTTCCAGCGCCCGGAATTTCGCGGAAATCAACTTGACTATATGGCAGAAAATACCTACATTTATTCCTGATTTCGCCGGGGTGGTGAAATTGGTAGACGCACTGGACTCAAAATCCAGCGTAGGCAACTACATGCGGGTTCGATTCCCGCCCCCGGCACACAGTTAAGTGCATAAAAATAGCCAGTTAGCGTTTTCGCCAACTGGCTATTTTGTTTCCCGCGACCGGCCCGTAAGTGCAGATTTTGACGAATTGCGACAGCGAGATTCCAAAAAGTTCCAAAATAATTCAGGCTCAGA
>JAKLDO010000023.1 GCA_022703485.1 bacterium | reverse complement strand
TTATATTTGGATGGTGCTCAGCAAGCCAGTTACAAAGAGCTGTCCAAACCCGTTTATATGAATTCAGTGTGTTTCTTGCGTCAGGAGCTTTTCCCGGCTTTTCAAGAAAAAGGGACAACCCCGATTTTATTTTCATTTTTACAGGATTTTCTGAGAGGAGGGATTCAACGCAGTCGTTTATTGCTTTTTCTCTAGCTTTCTCGGGCAAAGCTTTGATGGATTTGGTTAGTCTGGTTAACTGAATCCGGTAATCTGTTCCTTCACGGAGTTCCAAGGCACGCCTGTTTGCAACTTTCTTGGCTTTGTTTATGTCAGTTTCTCCGGTTGATTCAATAATTCTCTCACCATTAACCATAACCTGAAAATTGTAAGTTTTCTTCCCGTCAGCTTTAAAAGGTTTCACCATTACACATCTCTCGTTTTAGAAGGTGATAGGAGATAATAAAAGTTAATGCAAGTTAGGTCAAGAAAAACTTACAACCCCATTTACAACCCGTTATTTTTAATGCTGTAATTACAGCCACTTAGGACGCCTGCAACACACTCCTAAGTGATAGGCAACAGGTTCGACTCCTGTCGGGACCACCACTTTTTTCCTTGACAATTCAAGCAGTTACAACAAATAGTGCTCGAATTTTATTTTCTCAAAAAACTGCCATTTTACACTATTTTACGCTATTTTACGCCCCTGAATTACAAGCACTTTTACATGCAATTGAAAGACATTTAACAATCACCATTTGGGTGATAGTGTGAAGGATCCTTATATATTTCTACATAAAATTAGCTTACCCAGAATATAGTTGACCGGTCGCTGGAGAACTTTTCGCTATAGTGAATTTTGGAAAAGGGACCTGATCAGGAGATCGGGTTCTTTTTTTGATCTTTACCGGACGCAGCGGACGGTGACATTTCATTCTTATTATATTAATATTCACATCCGCTACTTTGAATAAATTTGCATCATTAAATGCTCGATCAATTCTGTAATAACAGAATACTCATAAGTTCGGTCTCTCTCCACAGAAGGACATTTAGGTGAGTGAAAATAAAATTTTTTATCGGAACAACTTTTGTGTGTCTCCTTAATAAACTGCAGCTCCTTATATCCTCTTTCTCGAATAATAATATCTTCTTCCAGAGCACGGCTCAGGTATTTATTTGCTTCATCTAACTCACCGGAATCAATGCTTTTATAAGCTTCCTTTAAATAAGATATAATCTTCATAGTTTTATTATATAATATCTCCTCTTTGCTCTTTTGAAAAAATCCAAGCGCATCCAACAAATCACATTTTTTATATGCTTTAAATCCTGCCCGCACAGAATCTTTGAGTTCACGAGAGCTAAGACTAGGGTTAATATTAACATCTTCTTCGATGTAAAGTAGATCAGAGGAATAGTCTTTAGATAACTCCTCTTCGCAATCTGAAAGCACAACCATCTTCTCAGACCTAGGATCCCCTGCTTTAACCAGAACAGCTTTAATATTTGAAATCTCTTTTTCTTTTAATTTAAGTTTTTTAGAATACAGCCCTGATCGTGATTTAATCAAGACCTCCTTACTGCACAAACCCACCTTGAAAGTGCCCGGGGCAACGCCAACTTTTTTATCATCAATAAAAACACCTGCTTCTACATCATTTCCCTTATCATCCGTAGCTGTAACTTTTATTGCAGACTCTTTCTGTTTCAAATCAAGAGCTATTACCCTGTGTTCTCCCCGTTTTATCTGAAATTTTTCACCGGACTGATAATAGCATCCATCTGTATGTTCAATCTGATGCGCTCCGGGATTTATCACTCTTTTTGTTATCGGAGTTTTTCCAATCTTTTCACCGTCAAGTTTTAACTCAACTTCATATTTTCCTTTTACTGTCAAATATCCGAAATCGGGCTCAAGTGTATATCTGATCTTTGTCCCTTTTTTAACATCGGTCCCTTTTGTCTGCTCAACATAGTTTTCCAACTGCATCGATATTTCATGTTTGCCTTGAGTAATCATCTTTGAACAAGGTGTTTTCTGGCATTTTATCTTTCCATCAATTATAACAACCGCTCCAGCTGGGTCACTTTCAAAATTTACAATGGTTTCATCACCTTGCCCGACTTCCCAATCTCCCGCATTTTCAACGATCTTCCCTTCCTGAAATGAGCTGCCTTTTTTCTTTCCAGGCATTGCTACGTCACCGAATAGATTTCTCAAAAGATTATATGATGCCCGCGCAACAACCGTTTCAATATCACCTTGAACCGGCGAAATTCCAGATGCGACAAGACATCCTTTTTCAACCGAAAAAAGCTCTAATATAAGGAATTCCTTCGATCCGCGCTTCTGTTTACTGATAGTGAGCTTTGAGTTGGCGCTGACTTCCTGACCAAGCACACACTCAAGTTTTTCATCATAGTTCATTTGGTGGCTTTTCTCACTTAGTTCTCTGAGTGCCGCCATTTCTTTCTCTGATGCCAATATTTCCATTTTTGAATTTTTGATAAGTTCACTTCTTACAAGCTTATAAATCATTTTATCAGCCGGTTCTTCTACTAAAACTCTGGGGACTTTCATAAAATACTGCTCTATCGCTTTCCCCACATCCTCCGCCTGTCCGTTTGCAACCAGCAGATTTCCTTGCCAGCTCCATAAAAATGCCTGTGGAAGTGACTGGGCATTCCATCTGTTTGAAATTTCTCCCTCATAGTCACAGATTATCTTGTCCGGTGTCCAGTTAGGCGGCTGTGCACAACTTCCTCCGGACTGAACAGAAATAACAACTATTTTAAGCCCTTTGCTGCCATATTTCTCCTGAAGTTTTTTCCACTTTGGTATTGCCTTGTTGCATGGTTCACACCAAGTGGCATAAAAATCCACCGCTATAAGCTTTACACCAGGCTCTCTCAGCATTTCTTTTATCGTGTTCTGGTTCAATTCATCAAAGGCATAAATTGAAGACGGCAAAACAAAAAAGACTGCCGCCAGCAAAACAAGAAATATTCTAACACTCAGGCTCATATTTCCTCCAGTTCCGTGAATTTCAGTGAAAGGATATAATAAAATTGAAAGCGGGGCAAATTAATTAATTGTGGAAATTGGCTTAAAACCTTCCGTAGAGCTTAAAGCTGGGAGGGAATGTAACAGTTCAAACTACGGTCCACTACGAACACATCTTACATAAAGACCACTTGTCTTAGAGGTACACTGTCCAGATTTGCCAATTCCACCGTTTAAGAATGACACTTCCCATCCGCAGGAGTTTATGCCATCTGGGAACGAAGAAGACCAAAATAAACCAATATCACCGAAAACACTATATTTTCCTGAACTGTTGTCAAATGCACAACCGTCACATGCGACATTTCGACAATCGCTTCTTGTGCAACTGTCTGAAAGCCCACAACCTCCTCCAGTCATGGTATCGGAACAGTTTCTTATTAATGATCTCAGTTCTGATATAGTGGGAGAACGCCAACCTGTTAGACCACCAATACTACTTGAAACACAATAATCAATTGCAGCTTGCCATGTATATGAATTTGAGGATTTTACATATTGCCACAACAAATTGCTTGATGTGTCATGCCAAACGTCGGAACTTGATGCGCAATATGGATACGCCACATACCCTGAAGCGCACTGGTTACAATATGCCCCTGCATAGTTAGAATAACAGGTGCATCCCCCATAGCCGTCGCATGTTCCATGGTCGTTGCAAGAATATGGCGTGTGTTGACACGATACATTGCATGTGTCAATAGTACACAGATTTCCTTCTTCGCAAACGGCGTCCTCATCCAATTGATCGTCACAGTCATCATCGATCCCGTTACATGGATCGCTTGTCGCAGGCTTCACTTCACCCACACATGTGCCCCATTTCCCGCTGGAACAAGTTTGCTTGCCTGCTACACAAGCCCCCACATCGGTCCCGCATGTCTGCGTCTGTCCGTTAACACAGGAACAACCCTCGTCGGGCTGGCCATCACAATCGTCATCCAACCCACCGTTACATATTTCAGATGCTGCTGGCTTTACTTCACCAACACATGTGGTGCCCCATGTGCCATTCGTGCATGTTTGCAGTCCCTTTCTACATATGCCCACATTCTTGCCACACTCTTTAGTAACCTTCTCGTCGACTTGGCCATCACAATTGTTGTCTTTATTGTCACACTGCTCGGCTTTCGGATCAACCTTGCCTGTGCAATTATTGAATTTGCCATCCTTACATGTTATCGTACCAGCTCCGCACTCTCCGATATCAGACCCGCATTTCTTGACTTCTCCTTCCGCACAGTCAACACCTTCGTTGATCTGGCCGTCGCAGTCATCGTCTCTGCTATTCAAAATTTCTTGTGAAGCTTTGCATGTACCCTGATCACATATACCACAGTTGCAGTCCTCAAGTTTAGTACATTTCTCATATTGAATATTCTTCGGCACCATGGCTTCAAGCGCATAACCTTTAATGAAATTATAGGTGAATTTTCCGTATCCGCCAAAACCCCATCCTGCTCCCCATGAATTTAAGAAATCAAATTGTTGAGTCGAGTCATCATATCCTACAAGCAAAATAGAATGTGCGCTGTCAGTAGTCTCTCCAAGTGACGGAACATCAATAATAGCCTTGTTCCAACCACTATATACTAAAACAGCAATTACGACATTATATCCATCGGCCAATGCCGCTTTTAATGAATCTATATCATTGGGATCGACAGAAACTACAGATATTATTTTTGCAACAGTTTGACTTGATAGACTGTTATTGGTTGATTCCAAGACACCCTTACAACCTGAAATACC
This sequence comes from bacterium, assembly GCA_022703485.1. GTDB lineage: Bacteria > UBP6 > UBA1177 > UBA1177 > UBA1177 > JAKLDO01. The sequence continues at coordinate 35,526 of JAKLDO010000023.1, read as the reverse complement.
AGCGGCCTTGCATGTATAAGGCCATATATTACTGGTAACTATGAAATTGTCCATCGCTGCCTTTGCGGCTTGCGACGGCCAAACTCCATTTACACAGTTTATAGTTTTCCCAGGAATAACGGACCACAAATGCGATTGCGACAAATATGACAGACTTGAGTATTGCTTTATTTGCATTGCGTGCATACTGTTTATTGTGGCAAATGCCGTGCAAGTACCGCAAGCAGTCTGGTCGGGTATGGTTTTTAGATAATTTGATATTTGTGTTTTGTGATCTACTTTTACGGGAAGAACTTTGATATTTTTTTTTTCTTGAGACCCCGAGTTAATCATTTCTTGAAATCCTGGAAAATAAACAGGATCTGATTCTATTACCTCTCTGCGTACCAGGCATCTTTCTTGCTCTCCGATTTCTACAGGAGTACAGGGCAAATCAGCATATTCAAGACACTTGAGCCCCAAAGGTGTATACCCTTCTGGGCAAGAACAGGCAGGCTCCAATGTGCCCGAGTCGGCATTCTGGGTTGTTATACAGGTTCCACCATTGCCGCAGGTGACTCCCTTGCAACAATCAGTATCGTCGTTCTTGACACATTCCAGTCCTTCATCATGATAGCCTTCCACGGTGCAGTCACAAACCGGTTGCCAGTTTATAACAATGCAGCGACCATACCCTGAGCAGAAGATGCCATCACAAACCAGATCCTGTCCAGACAACGGGTTTTCATAGGAGTCGTCTGATACAGAATCATCTGATATATTATTCTCATCTGTCGCTATTTCATCATTGTCGACCGTTTCATTTGTCATTTCATCTGGAGAATCTTTGGAATTGTCACTACCGCCACATGAACCTATCACAAACACCGTGATAATAATCAACGAGATAAAAAGCTTCCTCATATTTTCCTCCAGTAAAAATTATATGCAACAGGGCTATTTTAATAAAATCTATGTGTAAGTGAAGTTTTAAGGAAAAAGGAAATTCAGGAGTCCGGAGGGGCTCCTTTTTTTGCCTCTCTTCAGCAGCCCTTTCATACAAACAATTTCCAATTCTGACTCTTTCATCCCCTGTAAAATACAGTCTGCCGTAATAAAAACTTTCATTTCGCCCTGATTTTATCTATAATACACCGAACCTCGACCCCATTATTATTTTTTTTAACGGAGAATTTCATGGCTAAGAAGACCAAACTTGTTGCAACGACAAAGACAGATTTCATCAAAGTTCTCAAAGAGAACGTCGGCATCGAGATGACCAACGATCAGGCGAAGGAAGTCTATGATGTATTCACAACGATCCTTAAGGACACAGTTGTTTCCGAAAAGAAACTCTCCCTTAACGGCGTGGGCACATTCAAAGTGACGAACAGAAAGGCGCGTAACGGTATCAACCCGAAAACCCGTGCCGTCATCAAGATCAAGGCTTCTAAGTCCGTCGGCTTCAAACCGGCTCCGGTATTCAAGAAAGAACTGTAATTTCATTTACTGTGAGATTTGAAACCCTTCCTCCGGGAAGGGTTTTTTTCTTTCTTCTGTTTTCATTGCTTTTTATTCAAGCACAGATAATATCTACGACTCAATGTTCTGCTCATTAACACTTTTTGGAGTTGTGCATGAAAAATCTGATTCTTGGATTTGTGTCTGTGTGTTTTCTCATATCCTGTTCTTCAGGAAATAATGACGAAAACGATTCGGCTGTAACTGATTCTGACGAAATTGCATCTGATGGTGATATTATTTCTGATGAGCCTGATGAGTCAGACGATGAGTCGACCGATTCAATTATTGACGATGGCCTGTCCGACGAAGCTTTAACGGAGCCGGATGAGACTGCTGATGAAGAAACTGATGAATTTTCTGATTCCACTGATGAAGATTTTGACGATTCCGATTCTGAGGAACATGTTGAATTCACTTTCTCTAAGGTCTCTGTTTCCCAGCTTTTTTCATGCGGAATCAGAAAAGCGGACGGCACACTTTTCTGCTGGGGAAGCAATGACAATAGCACTTTAGGATACAGCGGTGACAGCAATGTTCCTAAACAGATCGATGATGGTCCATGGATCTCGATTGCTGCAGGATCTACACATGTCTGCGGTCTTAAAGCAGACAATTATCTTTACTGCTGGGGAGCTGATTCTTCCGGACAGCTTGGTAATGGAGAAAACGGCAGCAGTTATATACCGGAAAAGATCGGAGAAGACACCTGGATACAGATTTCAGCCGGTTATGACCATACCTGCGGTATAAAATCTGATAATAAGCTTTACTGCTGGGGCAGGAATGATAGCGGAGAAGTCGGTGACGGAACAACCAGTGATCAGAAATCTCCCGTGAAAATAGGTGATGATGAGTGGAAAAGTATCTCTGCCGGGTACTGGTTCACCTGCGGCATAAAAAAGGCGGACAGCTCCCTTTACTGCTGGGGGGAGAACTATTATGGAAAGCTCGGTGACGGAACGACCGAAATAAGGCTGATCCCCGCGAAAGTAAATGATGATGCCTGGCTTAAAGTAGATACAGGAAGCGATCACACCTGCGCGATCAGATCAACAGATAATATAATGTTCTGCTGGGGCATTAACGGTAACGGACAGCTTGGCAACGGCACATTTACCGAAAGTAATATTCCTGCAAAAGTGAGCGATGACGAGTGGACAGATCTTTTTATTGCCAACAGCACAACATGCGCGATCAGATCTTCAGACGGTCTTCTGTACTGCTGGGGGAACAATACTTTCGGACAGCTAAGTGACGGAACAACTGTAAAAAGCAATATTCCTGTAAAAACAGGTGATGAAATATGGTCTGAAATATCAGTCGGAGGGTTTCACACATGTGCTGTTACTGAAAGTGACAGCATTCTTTACTGCTGGGGTTCAAACAGTGAAGGACAGCTCGGCAACGGCGTTACGGCAGATAAGAATATTCCCGAACTTATCAGCTCTGATGAATGGACTGATGTGATTTCCGGAATGTGGAACACTTACGGACTTAAGAATGACGGCATTTACAGCTGGGGTCAAACTGACGAAGTGGTTGAAAGCGCGCGGCATCCTTTAAAAATTGAAGACGGAGCCTGGGCTGTGATATCATCAGGTGATTCTCATTTATGCGGCATCAGATCCTCAGACAGCATCCTTTTCTGCCGCGGCAGGAACTATAACGGACAGCTCGGCAACGGAACAAAAAATAATGCGGAAGCATTTGTCAAAGTAAATGACGACCAGTGGAATACAGTATCAGCAGGTAATTCTCACACTTGCGGTATAAAAACAGCTGACAGCTCGCTCTACTGCTGGGGCGGCAACTATGCAGGACAGCTCGGCAACGGAACAACCGATACAGCAACATCTCCTGTAAAAGTCAATGAAGATACCTGGTCTGCCGTATCGGCAGGCGACGGTTTTACATGTGCATTAAAATCAACAGATAAAACTCTGTACTGCTGGGGATATAACAGCTACGGACAGATTGGAACAGGAACAACTGAAAACCAGACAGTTCCTGCAAAGGTGAATGATGATGAATGGTCTTCAGTTCGAACCGGATTTACCCATGTCTGCGGCATAAAAAAAGCAGACAGTTCGCTTTACTGCTGGGGCGGAAATGTGCTTAACCAGATCGGTGACGGGACATATGATACAAGACTTGCTCCGGTTAAGGTCGGCAGCGGTGCGTGGTCAAGTATTTCCACTGGAAGATATTCCACATGCGGAATAAAATCAGACAACAAACTTTTCTGCTGGGGAGACACTTCCTACGGACAGCTCGGAATAGGACCTGTAGGCAGTAACGACACGACTGTTCCGGTATCTGTAGGCGGCAAAACATGGAAAAAAGTATCTATCGCATCAAGTCACGCCTGTGCGATTGAATCGGACAGCAGCCTTTACTGCTGGGGTCGAAATAGTTCAGGGGAACTGGGTGACGGAACCGCCTGGTCGGAAGAACCTGTACTTGTTGCAGAACCTTAAATTTTACTCAGCCGGCTTAACCTCTTCAGGTTTGGGTTCTGACGGAGTGATGAATGCGGGAGCACCTTTCTTTTCATCCTTTTTGCATTCCTTGTGGTGTCCGAAACGGACTGCATCTGCTCTTTCTGCAGGAACGGGGCCGTACATTTCGAGCTTGAGAAGAACTCCTTTCACCCACGCTTTCTTACCGGAATCGATATCTTCCTCTTTTGCCATTGTCACATACATTCCGTCAGCATTTGCTTTCTGTATCGCATTGAAAGCGGCAAGTTTCATCATCGGAGTAAGTGATTTGTCAGGAATTGAACCGCCAAGAAAGAATGACGGAGCATTGTCAACCACTTTTTTCGATGAAAGAGAATCTCCCGCCTTTTCATCCTGAGCAGTCCCTTCGGCCATTCCTATGACCGTGAATCCCATTTCAAGGGGTCTTGTCCAGATCGAATGAGGTTCAGCCTTGAGAGACCCCATTGTTGAAGCTGATGATGTTGACATTGTTGCCGAACAGCTTGAAAGCATTACAGCAACTACGGCAAAAACCGACATAATGATAACTTTTTTCATTCTACCCTCCTCTTTTTTAATAAACAGACAGCGGATTATTGGACAAAACTTTAATGATGTCAAGAAGAGAGCAGTTAATAAAATACAAGGAAGGCGGCCCTCCGGCTGAAAAGGACCGCCCGGGGAACGGAGAGGATTATTTCTTATCCCCTTTTCTGTCAGCCTTTTCCTCGGAACAAACTTTGCAGAATTTGTAACCAGCTTTCAACGCTTCATCCTCGGACTGGAAAGTCTTTGTACACCCTTTGCAGTCATAATACCTGCAGGTTGACTTGTGACAGGTCTTCGAATCAGGGTTGCAGCGGATCTCCGCCGCGAAAATCGAAGAGAACGAAAACAGCATTACAGCAAGAACGAAAATTTTTGTTGCGCTTTTCAACATAATTACCTCCAGATTTAATATTACTAACGCGCATTAGATTTTTAAACTAAAAAATTAGATTGTCAATTTTTTTATTTTAATTCAGCGGAAGCTTTAGATCATTTGCTGTTCTTTTCTATGATGACCGAGTTGAAAAGCCTTATGAGTCCGGCATCTTTTTTTGATCTGCTCTTTTTATTGACACTCATCTTATCATCGCCGGTACGCATTTCAATAACTCCGCGGCTGTACCCGGTGAACAGAGGCTTTTTCGTTTTAGAGAACAGACTTTCACCCCAGTAACCCTGAGGTATTTCGATATTGAGAAGATGAAGTATGGACGGAGCAAGATCAAGCTGACTTGAAAGTACAGTCCTGTCAAAAGCCGGAAGTACAGCAGGCGTGAAAAAAGCAAGCGGGGTACGGCCGAGATTCGTATTCTCAACACCCGGAATGTACTTTACGACATTGTTATATGGACAGGCGTGGTCGGCAGTTGCAACAATAAGCGTATCATCGGTGTAAAGACCTTTTTCCTTTATCGCTTTCAGTGTGTTCGCCATGTCATAGTCATGATTATAGACAGATTTCATGAACATTGAGGCATTCCCGAAGTTCTGATAACCGGACGGCGTTTCAGGGTATACAGTCGTTCTGAAACCGTACTCTTCTCTTCCGTGCGGGGGATGCGTGTCTATTCCGAGCACAACGACAAAAAGCTTTTTATTTCTGTATTCTTCAAGAAGATCGACCAGTTTACCGAGCATCACCCTGTCGCTTACTCCCCAGTCATAAATGTATTCCTTGTATTCAGGGAACTGCTGGAAGTACTCTCTTGCAATTATATCCTTGAAGCCGAGCTTCTGGAAAATGATATTCTCACCGGCATAATATTTCGAGGCACTGCGCAGAAATACCGTCTCATATCCGTGTTTTTTAAGGATCCCCGCGATCGAATTCTGATAATATCCCGAAAGTATGAGATCATAGTTGGGATGGCTTGTAAAAGTAGAAACAAGTGCCTGTAATGTCGGAGAGGCCGATGTATAATAGTTAGTCATCGTCTTTTCAAAGAATTCGTCACTTTCATAAAATGAAGTCACGGTATCAAACGGGATCTTCGGATTGTATCTGCTGAAAAAATCAAGCGATATGGATTCAGATGCGAGCCAGACTATCTTATTGAATCCGGCAGACACTTTTTCATATTTCCTTTCTCCCAGAGGAATGGAATAGATCCCTGCATCTTTTTTAAGAGCCTCCGCGGAGTGATATACCGCATACTCCTTTTTCCCTTTCCTGAAAAAGACCTCAGTGACGAAATTTATCAGACTGTTCCTTGAGGCGTAACGGAGCTGTTCGTTCTTACACCTGAGTATGTAATGGATGTTCCTTGTCTCATTTTCCTGCAAGTACCGTTTATCGGGAACAATCTCGCTTTTTTTAATGAAATATTCCGTAGGATCTGCAAAATATACCGTGGCAATTATGAGAGAATATCTGAGAAGGTCTGCAAATCTGAAATCGACCGAGACCTTTCTGCACAGGAAAAAAACACCTGCTGAAGCTCCAAGGAACACAAAAAGCATGGACAGCGAATAGACGTTTACAAAACCTTTTATGCTGTACCACGAAATGAGATTAAGAAAATGCTCTTCGAAGAAAGTGTTGCCGAAAAAATAAATGACCATGTCCTGACCCGTCAGGTATAGGTACAGGATCATATAAATGACAGGAACTATATTAGTCCTCGTCATCAGTCTCAGGAGCATAGCACCGCTCAGAAAGATGAGAGAATCGAAAACAAGGTTCTGCAAAAGTGCTGAGATAAGAATGTGATCTGTCAGTTTAAAGCCATGCTTGTACTGGATTATAACAAGAAAAAGCCCTTCAAGCAGGAAAAAGGGAAGCGTCAGAAGCCAGGGACGCGCTTTAAAAGGAGATATCAGCGAAGCAAGAAATTTTCTCATTCAACCCTCATTCGTCAAGCTTGAAAACCGTGAACATCGGAACACCCTGTCTTTTCATGGTGTAGACCTGTCTGAGCTTTGCAGAATTCCTCAGGATCGAAGGATACTGCCGCCACCTGTATTCATGTGTAAGAACGAAGTAATCAGCATTTCCTGCGCGGGAGAACCTGAAATTGTTCGTTAGATATCCGGCCCGTTTTAAAATTCCTGATGACGGGTCATACTCTTTTGCATTTGGTTCGAAAGAGACCTTGCACACCTTTTTTGCACATTCTTGGTTGAAGAAGTCCGTCATGTCGCGATAGAAAAGGTCATAGTAATGCTGTTCGTTGCCGTACATCGAAGCACCCTTGGTGCCGCCTGCCATCTCATTGTAATAGCTTAAATGGTCGTGTCTGAGATCTATCATTGAAAATATCACCGGAATGAACATGAAAACGGCAGGAGCAAACCTGTATCTTTCAGGAAGAACGGTCGCATTTTTTAAAACAGTGTAAAGTCCGTATCCCGCCATTACAGCGAGAAAAGGAAAGAAAGGCTGGAACAGTTTCACACCGCTGTAATAAGGAGCAGGAAGGAACATCAGCGCTGATATTGACACGACAGCACTTAAGATGACAAGCAGCATAGGACTGAAATTATCTTTTTCCTCTTTCCACTTGTAAAGCATCGGAGAAACCGATGCGAACAGAAGCGTAATGACAGGTGTGGTTAGAAGCATCATAACAAGAGGTCCGTGCCACGGAGGCCGGGGAGTGCTGTAAATCTTACCGAGATAGTACATCAGTATCCCGTAGTGATGCATGTGAAATGCGACATAATCGCCGAATCTCTTTATTGTAAGATGCCAAAGCCACGGCCACATCATGAAAAAGAGCGGCAGTGAGAAAAGAAGCATTGAAACGAACTGCGGAGCGAAAATCGTTTTCACCGGTCTTTTTCCAAGTTCATGCCGTTTCACATAAATGAAATGGATAAGCACAGGCAGGACCATGAAAGGAGCATTGAGCTTTGTTGCAAGAGCTATACCGAAAGCGATACCCGTCATCCATGCCCAGAACTTTGAACTGAAACCCCGCCAGTAGCAGTAGACAAATATGAAAGATGTCCCCGCAACAGCAAAATCAAGTGTCGCAACACGGGCATGGAAGAAAGTGCGCGGCAGAAAAATGAAAAAAAGCGATGCGAACACAGCCGCATTGAACGAAAAAGCCCGTCTTGTAAAGCTGAAAATGAACAGCAGAAGAACTACAGCAAAAAGCGAAATGCCTATTCTCAACGCCCTTATTTCATCGAGCATTTTTAACTTTTTATGGAAAACAAAATATCCTGATGCCATCAGAAGCTTTGCAAAAGGAGGATGTTCATTGTTCTCTTTCCAGTATCTGTCTATCGTCGCCTGATCAAAACATTTCATTGAAAGACCGCAATTTTCAAAATAACTGCTGTAGCTCTTTGCGGCGCTCATGTAGAATCTTGCATCATCGGTTATGGCGACCTTTTCAGCCTGATAGATGAGCATGAAAAGATAGAAAAGTGCAAGGATGGACATCGTGAGAGGAGCTTTTATGCCGATATTCCTTAAAAACTTCATTTGCCCTCTCCGAGCACATATTTTATATCAAAATAAAAGTGCCTTTTCGCCGAGTTTTCAGTTGAAACAGTGATATGCAGCGGCTCAAATGATGAAAAACCGGCAAGTTCCCGCTCAAGCCATTTCCCGTCAACTGAATGGAATTCCATTTCTCTGTCTGCCTGAGAGACTTTAATGTCGACAGGTTTTGAACCTTTCATCTTTCCTGAATCGGCTATACCGAAACCTGCATACATCCTTGAAATTTTTCTGTCGACCGGCGGTATTTCCACTCTGACCTCATGACCTTCAGGAAGAGGATGTGCTGAAACGGCCAGAACGCTTTTTCCGCTAAATTCCGCAAGACCTGTTTCGATCTTCTGCCAGCTGTTATGCCCAGTTTTGAAATGCCCGTGCTTAAATTCCAAAGGCTTTACGGACGGAGGAACTGTCACAATGAATTTCCCTATGAAGGATGATGCATAGAAAGATCTATTCTGCATGCCTGACAAATAACATTCCTTGAGCGTGTACTTACCTTCTCTCATAATATTCTTTTCACTGAGCTTAGGTGAAATATCTGCGCAACCGAGACCTTTATACGCCTCAATAATATAGAAAGTTTGGAGATCCTTTGCATTCTTAAGAACTTCACCGCCCGCCGGGAAAACATTTATGTCAGGGTGATTCAGCACAAATCCGTCCATCAGCTGTGAAGAAAGGAAAACCGGCTCTCCGGGAAGACCGTCAGATATGATCTTTTCAGCAATAGCCTCAGGCATCTTCTCAGGCATCGGCTGTATCTGCCATGAAAAAAAGCTGTAAACAGACCAGCAGACAAGAAGAAGTGAAAAAACAAGTACAGAATTATGAGGAAGGGAGCGGTTTTTCAAAGAGAAAGAACCTCTACGCCGTTCATGTATTTTCTTAGAACTTCAGGAACCTTGACCGTTCTGTCAGCCTGCTGACAGTTCTCGATTATTGCGACCATTGTCCTGTCAATTGCAAGCCCCGATCCGTTAAGAAGGTGCGCAAACTCAGGTTTGGAAGCGGCATCCCTTCTGAACCTCACACCGGCACGGCGCGCCTGGAAGTCGCCTGTGTTCGAACAGCTTGATATTTCACGGTATGAGTTCTGACCCGGAAGCCAAACCTCAATATCAAATGTTTTCAAAGAGTTGAATCCGAGATCTCCGCTGCAGAGCTCAATGACTCTGTAATGAAGCCCGAGTCCCTGAAGTATCTCTTCGGCATTTCCGAGGAGCTTCAGAAGTTCAGCATGTGATTCTTCCGGTTTCGTGAATTTTACAAGCTCGACTTTATTGAACTGATGAAGCCTGATGATGCCTTTCATGTCCTTGCCGTAACTTCCGGCCTCTCTCCTGAAACACGGGGTGTATGCGGTATATTTGAGCGGAAGATCGGCACCGTTTAGCATTTCGTCCCTGTGAAGGTTTACGAGGCTGACTTCAGCTGTCGGAATGAGGAACATATCATCTGTGGTCTTGTAAGCCTCGTCCTCGAATTTGGGAAGCTGTCCCGAACCTGTCATCGTCTCACGGCTGACCAGCACCGGCGGAACTATCTCTGTGTATCCGTTCTTCCTTGCATTATCGAGCATAAAATTCATCACAGCCCTTTCGAGCATCGCAAGGTCGCCTTTGTAAACGACGAACCTCGATCCGCTGAGCTTTACACCCCTTTCAAGGTCTATTGCATTAGGCGCAACATCAAAGTGTTCAAGCGGTTTGAATGAGAATTCCGGTTTTTCTCCCCATACTTTCACGACAGGATTCGCCGTTTCGTCCTTTCCGATAGGCGCATCATCAGCTATCATGTTGGGTATTGACATAAGAATCGTGGTTATCTTATCTTCAACAGCTTTTACTTCAGGTCCGTACGCTTTCACCTTTTCGCTGAGCACTTTGAGCTCTTCTTTTATAGCGGCTTTCTCTTCTTCCGTGCCGTTCTTCATGATAACAGGCATGTCCTTTGAACGCTGGTTCTGTTTCGCCCTCGTCTGTTCGGACTCGGTCACAAGAACCTTCCTTTTTTCGCTCAGGGCGATTATCTCATCCACCACAGACAGGTCCTTGAAATTACGATTCATCAGGCTTTTCAAGACCTTATCTTTGTTTTCAATTATCAGCTTCACATCGAACATGACAACTCCGGAATTACAAGTTTATAAGCCGGCGGTATAATAATTTCCAACCTTTATATTATCAAGTTTTTTGGATTTGAATAAATACTGGATAAAGGACTTTTAAAAACTAAAATATCATTAAAAATTGAATGGAGGAAATCGTGAAAGTCGAATATTCCGTTTTTAAAATTAAGATTAAACCTGAAACTGCCATTAAATTTGACACAATACCTGAGTTTCTTTTCAGATCAGTCATGGGAATGGAACTGCTTAACTTAAGCTGTCTGTTCAAAAATAGAAAATGTGAAGAGTGTGATCTCAGGTTTCAATGTGCTTACAGCGTTATTTTTGAGTCACCAATAAATAAGGACAACACTATTCTTACAGGAAGAAATTATGCAAGCCACCCTTTTATTCTGAGCGTTGACAACAACGAAAAAACATCTTTCGATAAAATTGATTTGAATATTACTCTGATCGGAAAAGCTGTTGATTATTTTCCATATCTCTTCTATTCAATATCAAAAGGAGGCGAAAACGGTATCGGCAGAGAAAGGATAAAATATTCAGTTGAAAGTGTAAACAGTAATGACAGTGAAATTCTCAAAGATGGGCAACTTGACATGTCAATCAGCAGAAAAGAATGGATTGCCGGTGCAAACTCTGGAAAAGGGGCAAAAAAGAAGTATCTTATTGAATTTGTTTCACCTTTGCGATTTAAAAAGAATGGCAAATATGTTGATAAAATCAGCTATGGTGATCTTCTTAAAAGTCTAATGAGAAGGGTTGAAATTTTAAGCGGAATGTATGGGGAATCATCACCTATTCCGAAAATAAAGGAAATAAAGGATATTGATGAAAAACTTGTTTCATCAGACATAAGATGGGTTGAAAATAAAAGATGGTCGGGAAGGCAGAAAACAACAATGCTTCTTGGCGGAATAAAAGGAACCATGGAGCTGTCAGGAAGCTTTACACCATTTGAAAGGTCGCTCCTTGAAGCAGGCGAACTTTTTCATTTAGGAAAAAATGCAGGATTCGGACTGGGAAGGATTAAGGTTAGAGAATTGAGATAGGGAGGTATTATGGGAAAAAAGATCGATAAAATAGAAAACATGCTTTTTGAAAACATCTCCAGAATCATAAACGCAGCTAAATCTCAGATAATAAAAACAGTAAACACTACAATGGTTTCAACATATTTTGAAATCGGACGGATTATCGTTGAACACGAACAGGGTGGAAAAGACAGGGCTGAATATGGTAAAGAGACTCTCAAAGAGCTTTCTGTAAAGCTTTCAAAAGAATTCGGGAATGGTTTTTCTCTTAGTAATCTCAAAAACATGAAGCAGTTTTTTATCACTTACAGAGAAAAAACAAAAAGCCAATCACTGATTAGCCAATCAAGTAACGGCTTGGATTTATTCGATTTATCATGGACTCATTATCTTATGCTTATTCGAATTGACGACGAACTGAAACGCAGTTTTTATGAAATCGAAACAAAAAAGGAAAGCTGGTCTGTACGCGAACTCAAAAGGCAAATTGACTCTGCTCTTTTTGAACGGCTGGCATTAAGCAAAAACAAAGATAAAGTGCTTGAACTTGCAAATGCCGGACAAACAATTAAAAAAGCTGAAGATGTTGTGAAAGACCCGTATATACTTGAATTTCTCGGACTTGAAGAAAAGAGTGAATATTCGGAAACAGAATTTGAGCAGGCGATAATAGATAATCTTCAGAAATTTCTTCTGGAACTTGGCAAAGGATTTACATTTGTTGCAAGACAGAAAAGAATCTCATTTGATGAAAGACACTTTTATATTGATCTTGTGTTTTACAACCGGCTCTTAAAATCTTTTGTTATTATAGACCTTAAAAAAGGCGATCTGAAACATCAGGATATAGGACAGATGCAGATGTATGTCAATTATTACGACAGAGAAGTAAAAACTGAAGATGAAAACAGAACAATCGGCATAATACTCTGCATGGAGAAATCAGACATGCTTGTGAAATTCACACTTCCGGAAGAAAACGATCAGATATTTGCAAGCAAGTACAAACTTTATCTGCCGACAAAAGAGGAACTGGTTCAATACATTGAGAATATTAAGAAAAGAATTGAAATATAGAGACTGAGACATCAATAATGGATTATTTTTTAATAACGGTTTCCTGATAATTCAACGCATCTTTTGAAAGAAAAATGTCTTTGCATATTGCATCAGTGAACAAATGTTTTTCACTATTACCGATACGGCTTATTACAAAATTATCCTTTTCTTTAATTTCAGAAAATCTTGGTTCATAGATTTTCCCTTTTATTTTAAGAGAATAGGAATTTGTTCTAATCTCCACGGCTCCATCCTCCCAAGAAAGGCATTTTTCCCGCCCCCATACATATTTTTTACTTTTACAGATTTTGGATTCTATTCCGTTCTTAAACTCAGGAAAAACAATATATGATTCGAATTCATACTCATCAAAGAATAAATGCTCTTTTTTCGATGTATTTTTTATTGCAGTATAGTATACTTTTTCAATAAGATTTTTAAGATGTTCCTGTTTGTTTTTACTTAAACCATATGATCCACAGTTATATGATTTTGAGTCAAGATCTTTCTTTATTATATCTATTACTTTTATTTGGATATAATTCTTTACTTTTTCTTCAGAAAAATCAGATTTTCCAGAACTTAAATCAATGATTTTGCAAACTTGAGAACCATTTGGACCAACAAACATAATGCCTTCTTCAGCTTTTGACACAGAAATTGTCGATCCGAAAACAGATGTTGTATATACATTTTCATTTTTCACTAATGAAAGTGTATTTCTTGCCTCTGATAATTCTGCGACAGGAGAAATTCTCACTATTTTAAGAACTGTCTGTTCATTTTCCTTTTTAATTGACATTAATTCTGTGTCACACAGAAAATTTCCCTCAATGTTTGCATTGCAACCCAAAAAAAGGAAGGAAAACAACATTAAAAATCCCGTTTTAGCAGACAGTCTCATTAAAAACCTCCGAACTCTATGGTTTCATTATAATAAGGTATATACGGAAGAGATTTACCGCTTTTGTTATAAACAGATCCTTCGTCAAACAATAGATTACATTGGAAATATCCTTTACCTGAAACTTTGAATATCTTTTTGCCGCTTTCATCTATTACCCACCACTGATTGCCTTCAAGCACTGTGGCTCTCCCGTTTTTAAAAGAAGCTGCATCATTAAACGAGAATGGGATTTTCTCTTCTCCTTCAGAATTAATAAACCCCCACCTTCCATCCTTTTTTACTGCAATTAAATCATTACTTAATGACAAGTTAATGTAATCAATTTTTTCATACACCGGCTGTCCGATCTTTTTTCCTGTATATTCAATTATTCCCCATAAATCACCCTTTTTGTAAATGGCTTTCCCCCTTTTTGTAAACTCTTTAACATCATCGAACCATTCGCTTCCAAGAATATTTCCACATGAATCTAAAAATGCCTTTTGTGTTTTCATGCTGTACAACCTTCTTGAAACGGTAAAAAAACCGTTATTGGCTTTTTCATCCATGGATTCAAGATAAAATTGTGTAATTATTTTACCTTCCTCAGAAAACAAACCATGTTCATAATTTTTTTTAAACCTTCCTGAACCGCCTTCAAACAACAAAGAACATTCCCCATTATTTTCAAAGATTTTATCACCTGAAGGAGCCGTTAAAATATAATGATCTTCTTTCTTAACCAAATAGTTTCCATTATTTACTTCAGGATAATTCTTAGGAGTAACAAGCTCATATCCTTCCGGTATTTTAATGTCTAAAACTCTGTTTTCCTTATCTACAAGCTTCAACAAGGAACCAATCCGACCCAGTTTGAAGTCCTTTGTGATCGCAACAGGTTCATCAAAAACAAATTGAGTTAAAACTTTCCCGTTTTTATCAATCAATGCCCATCGTCCATCTTTTTTAACCCATGCAAATTCGTTAATAAACTCAGTAACATCATCATAAACGGGTTTCGAAATTATCTTGCCTGCAACGCTCATAAAACCATATTTTTTAGTGTATTTCCCGGGCTCTGTATTTTCAAACCAGACAATGCCGTTTGAAGGATAAGATATTCTATTTGCCTGAACTTTAGCTGTTATGCGACCATTATTATCAATAATCCCGAGAGTCTTTTTGTCTAATAGTCTAACTGGCCTGTAATCCGACTCATCTTTATTCACTTTTTCAAAATATGAAGTGAGTATCGGGCAGACTTTATATTCAAAAATAGAATTGACAAATTTCTTAACAAGCTCATCACTACTGTTGCCAACCAATTTTCTAATATCATGATTTTCTTTATTAAAGGTTTTGTATGGATCAGCTCCATTTTTTAAAAGAACTGCTGCTGCTTCTATCTGTCCGTTAATTAAGGCATACATCAACGGAGTAAATTCATTAAATTCGTCATTAATGTCAACGCCTTTTGATATTATCTCTATCATTATATCATTTAATCCTAAAACCGCAGTTAGATGCAGTGGGCAACCCGTTCTTTTATTTCCGCATTTTTTAACATCAGCTCCTTTTTCTATCAAAAATTTTGCTATTTTAACTTGCTTTCCGTTTAGAGCAGCAAGTAAAAGAGTGCAATCGTTTTCCTGACTATCTTTATTGAAAGATTTGCTTTCGGCAAAAATCTTAAAAATTTCAATATTTCCTTTATCTATTGACATAAATATCGGGGATGGTAAAGGATCTTTATCGTAACCTCTGAAGTTTATATTCGCATTGTATCGAAGTAAAAGCTTAATCAAATTAACATCTTCAACATGAACCGCATATTGAAGCGGAGATATTTCTTCATCATCAAATAAAAAGTCAGGAGAGCCATTTGCCTTAATAAGATTTTCCAACTCCGTTAAGTTCTTGTTTTTAAGATAATTTTTAAACTCGAGTTTTTTATCATTGGAGTAGTAACCGAACAAATTAAAAGAAACTATCATTATTAACAACATGCAAATCATTTTCATACACGCCTCTCTTTTTAAAAAAGTACATCCAGAATATAAAATTATAAGTTTTTTTACAATTCTATGCGACTGCCTTATAAATAAATTTTTCCTAATCTCAAACTACCTCTGGTAAATCACTTCACCGTAACTGAGGATGCTGTCAAGGAATCCGCTTTTATCTGAACCGGCTTCAAAAAGGACCGGCTCGATGTTTTCATCAATGTTTCTTCTGATCTTGTAAAGTCCTGCTTCTTTCTCAAGAAAACTGCCATCAATCTTCTCAACAATTACAGCAACATCTATGTCACTTTCTTCTTTATTTGTTCCCTTTGCGTAAGAACCGAAAAGGACAATTTTCAATGGATTATATTTCTCCACTACAATGTCAGAGAATTTTTTCAATTTCTCTAAAACTTCTCTTTTATCCATCAAATTCTAACCTCAAGAAAATTACTGAATTATACATTGATTATTACTTTTTTCAATTAATCGGAATTAACAAGTTCCTTGACATGGCGGGCGGGATAAGATAACTTCTTGAGTGCGGTCTTTGTAAAATTTTTAAGGACTTTGTCCGGAAGGAGATCTTTATGACAGAAACTGCTTGGAAGGAAAAGGTCAAGGAAGTTCTTGATCAGGTGCGCCCAGCCCTTCAGAGGGACGGCGGAGATGTCGAACTTATCGATATCAGCAATGACGGAATAGTTACCGTTAAACTTCAGGGTGCCTGCGCAGGCTGTCCGATGAGCCAGATGACCCTCAAAATGGGAATAGAACAGCACATCAAGAGACAGATCCCCGAAGTCAAGGAAGTCAGAAACCTCAAATGACAGATACAGCTAAAAGGATCGCCGCGCTCAAAAAGGAGCAGAATGCGGTGATACTTGCCCATACTTATACTCATCCCGAAGTGCAGGACCTCGCCGACTTTGTGGGAGACAGCTACGGACTTTCAAAAAAAGCCGCCAGTGCTGACGGTTATGACACAATAATTTTTGCAGGTGTCAGGTTCATGGCTGAAACCGCGAAGATACTGTCACCGGAGAAAAGAGTGCTTCTGCCTGTTCTTGAAGCGGGATGCCCGATGGCCGGAATGATAGACGAGTTCAAACTCCTCAATTTCAAGAGCCAGTACCCTGACGCCGCTGTCGTGTGCTATGTCAACAGCGATGTACGGACGAAAGCGCTCAGTGATGTCTGTGTAACAAGCTCCAATGCTGTAAAGATAGTCAGAAAAATTGATGAAAAAAGGATACTTTTCGTTCCTGACAGACATCTCGGGAGCTATGTTGCAGAACAGGTCCCAGAAAAAGAGATAATCTGCTGGAACGGGTTCTGCCCTGTCCATGATGCCGTAAAAGCCGCAGATGTCATGGAAACAAAAAAGCTTTTCCCCGGTGCTGTTGTACTGATGC
Organism: bacterium; assembly: GCA_022703485.1. GTDB lineage: Bacteria > UBP6 > UBA1177 > UBA1177 > UBA1177 > JAKLDO01. The sequence goes on along the minus strand of JAKLDO010000023.1, from coordinate 18,511 downwards.
ATCCGGAATGTCCTGCTGAAACAAGAAAGACTGCCGATCTCATACTTTCAACAGGTCAGATGGAAGAACTTGTAAAGGAAAAAAAATACCGGCAGTACATAATAGTTACCGAATCGGGGATAACATATCCTCTGAGCAAGGCCGACAGGTCCGCTGAATTCATAGAGCTCACGACTGCAAGCCTTCACTGTGTCAACATGAAAAGGATAATGCCGGGACACATACTTGAATCTCTCGAACTCGGCATTCATGAGATCGATGTACCTGAAAATACTGCAAAGAAAGCAAGGATCGCGCTCGAAAAAATGCTCGAACTTGCAAAATGACCGGAGAATGAAATGAAATCCATACCTAAGATAGGAGATATGCAATTCAGTTCAAGACTTTTTCTGGGAACCGGAAAATACAGGTCGAACGAGGAGATGGTATCTTCTATAAAAAGCTCAGGGACTCAGGTTGTAACCGCTTCATTGCGGAGGATGGACCTCGGAAAGGGAGAATCTCTACTTAAACCCCTTCTTGAAAACAAGTTCATCACAATACTTCCCAATACTGCAGGAGCGAGAACTGCCGAAGAAGCGGTTTTCTATGCTGAACTGGCCGAGGCCGCAGGACTTCCGAAATGGGTGAAACTTGAACTCACTCCGGAACCGAGATACCTGCTCCCTGACCCTGTAGAAACGCTGAAAGCTACTGAAATACTTGTGAAAAAAGGATTTACCGTGCTTCCTTACATAAATGCAGACCCTATGCTTGCACTACGGCTTCAGGATGCCGGTGCCGCCACAGTAATGCCTCTTGCCTCACCCATAGGGACCAACAAAGGCATAATAATGGGCGACATGATAAGGATAATCATTGAGCAGGCGAGAGTCCCGGTTGTTGTCGATGCAGGGATAGGAGCACCGTCGGACGCAGCGAAAGCAATAGAGATGGGTGCTGATTTCGTGCTGGTGAACACGGCAATAGCCACAGCGAAAGACCCCGAAAAAATGGGTCTTGCGTTCAAACTGGCTGTTGAAGCGGCCGCTCTCGGAAAAGCCGCAGGCATACCTTCAAAATACGAATCAGCACAGGCATCAAGCCCCGAACTCGATTTCATTGATAAATTGTAGGCTGACATGACAACCCAGGAACAGTTTGAGATATTAAAGATAATAAACTCGGACCGTATAACTATCGATGAATTCAGGCTTCTTCTATCTACGGAAGTTGACAATGAACTTTTGAAGAAAATGGCGTCCAGATCAATGGAACTGACAAGAAAAAGGTTCGGCAGAGCGATATCGCTCTACATTCCGCTGTACTATGACAACAGGTGCACAAACGGCTGCATTTACTGCGGATTCAATGCGAAGAACAATATCTCTCGAAAAAAGCTCTCCATTGCCGAGATAACGGCCGAGGCGCAATTCATAAGAAGCAAGGGATTCAAAACCATACTTCTTGTAGCAGGAGAGCATCCGGAAAGTTCAAATCCCGATCTTCTGATACCGGTCATCCGTAAAATGCACGAGATCGGTTTTACCTGTGTAAGCATTGAAATAGCTCCTCTGGGTGAAGAGGAATACAGAGCTCTGGTCCGAGATTCTCACCTTGACGGGCTTTACATCTATCAGGAGACATACAACAGGGAGATCTATGACAAGGTCCATGCTTCCGGCAGAAAAAAGGACTATGACTGGCGGCTTATGACAGCTGAAAGAGGTTCAAGAGCCGGAATTTCTAAAATAGGAATAGGATTTCTTCTGGGATTGAACGATTTCCGTGAAGATGCCGCCGCTCTTGCAGAGCATTTGAACAGTCTGATGAAAAACAACTGGAAAAGCGAATATTCGATATCTTTCCCGAGAATAAGGAATGCAGCCGGGGTAAATGATTCATTCAGGACAGTGACTGACAGAGAGTTCGTTCAGCTTGCATGCGCTCTCAGACTGCTTTTTCCAGAGACAGGAATGAGCCTTTCGACCCGCGAACACCCTGATTTCAGAGATACGGTGATACCTCTTGCATTCACAAATATCAGCGCAGGCTCTTCAACAGCACCGGGCGGATACTGCAATACCGGCAATGACCTTCAGCAGTTCGAAGTTGAAGACAGCAGAACACCCGAACAGATGACACAAGTTTTAAAAAAGATCGGATTCGACCCCGTATGGAAAGACTGGCAGTGATAAAAAAATATCTGCCCTTTGCGGTATGGATATTTTCAGCTTACAGCATATTTGTACTTTTTTATATTGCCGCATATCAGATCCCCTTTAATTTTCCCCTTGAATGGATTGAAGGTCCTATGATGGACCATATTATCAGGATACTTGACGGAAAACCTATATATACAGCTCCTTCAATAGATTTTGTGCCTTCACCTTATACTCCGGTATATTTTTATCTGAGTGCCGCATTATGCAGTTTTTTCGGTGTTTCTTTGAGCATTTTGAGAATAATAAGTGCTATTTCTACACTTTCCATCCTCATTACTCTATTCATGTGGGCAAGGAAGGAAACATCTTCTAACACAGCAGGGATATTCGCATCAGGACTTTTTGCATCGACATACTGGCTTTGCGCCAACTGGTTCTTCCTTGCAAGAAGCGACATGCTGTCTCTCGCCCTTTTCATGTGGGCGGCATATCTTGTCAGATTCAGCGAAGGAAGAAGGCCGCTTTTCTATGCCGGAGTTCTAATGTTCCTTTCAATAATGACCAAGCAGAGCGCCGTCATATTTGCCGGAGGGCTTTTTACCGCCGGAATTTTCATTCACAGGAAAAATATCCTCTTTTTTGCTCTGTCGCTCGCACCCCTCACACTTTTCTCTTTTATCGCTCTTAACGAACTCACATACGGCTGGTTCGAGTATCTCGTTCTTGAAATGCCGGCCAATCACGGAACTATATCAACAAGATTCCTGAGCTTTTTCACGGAAGACATCCTGAAATACAGACTTCCGTTCACGATACTTGCCGTATGGTTCGCGATTTCAATTTTTACATCCATGAAAAAAAGCAGAGCAATGTTCTATCTGCTTCTCGCGATGTCAGTTCTTGCCGCCACATATCTGGGCAGGATCAAGGTCGGAGGAGCTACCAATGTGTTCATTCCGTTTTTCATGATGACGGCTCTTTTCACGGCGATACTTTTCAAGAATTCCGCAAACAGCACAAAAACCGTTGCCATAATTGCTGTAGCAGTGATCGTTCAATCGGCCATCGGGGCTTTCAACCCTCTTAGCTACAGACCTTCAGCAAAAATTACGAAATACTCTGAAAAGCTCCTCGCATTCGTTGAAAACACAAAAGGGGATGTTCTTGTTCTTCCTTCTGGCTACATGGCATATCTTGCAGGGAAGACTCCATCCGCCCACACATGTCTGATAAATGACATGCTTAGCAACAAGAAAAGAAAAAAAGAGTTCTCGGAGATGGTCCTTAATTCATTCATTGAAAGGAACTATCCGACCGTAGTAGTAAACGAAAAACGGATCCCCGAATCTTTGAAAAAAAATATCCTCAAAAACTATAAAAAAACAAAAAGACAGTTTGGAATAGTCAAATGGATAGGCAGATCTGACGGAACCATAGAACCAGTCAATGTTTTTGAACTTAAAAAAGGTAAATGACATGAAAATAAAAGTTTCTGCTCCCTACACGACGGGAGAGGAAATATCCCATTCAGTCACCCACGGAATCGGAACTGCGCTTTCCATAGCAGGGCTTGTCATATCGCTTGTAATGGCGGCTGGAACAGGTGATGCCGTAAAGATCGTAAGCTTCGCCATTTTCGGCAGTTCAATGATAATTCTCTATACGGCTTCAACCCTTTATCACGCTTTCACACATAAAAAGACAAAAGCCGTTTTCAGATACATGGACCACATCGCGATATTTTTCCTGATAGCCGGAACATATACACCGATCGCTCTAATCCTTCTCAAAGGCGCATGGGGCTGGACCCTTTTCAGCACCGCGTGGGGACTTGCGATAGCAGGAACAGTCTATCAGATCGCATTCCTCAACAGGTTCAAATGGGTCTCCATTTCAATATATCTCGCAATGGGCTGGCTTGTGATAATCGCCATTGAACCACTTATGGCGGTAATGCCGTTTGGACTTTTCATGTGGATACTTGCAGGAGGGCTCTGCTACACGCTCGGCTCGGTATTCTACCTCATCGACAGCATAAAGTTCTTCCACTTCATCTGGCACCTTTTCGTTATAGCAGGCACAGTCTGCCACTTCTTCGGATTGATCTTTTATCTGTTATAACTGTCAAAGAAACTTTCGAATTCTTTGGCGATCTTTGGGTCATGGCTGATGACTGTTATCTCGCGGTTTTTGTAACAGCCGGAAGCCGTCCAGTTCATTGAACCGAAAATGGTCGTAGAGTGGTCGATGACTGCAAACTTATGGTGGAAAAGAGTATCATTTTTTTCAGGTTTTTCATCATATCTGACATCTGCGCCGATCGAGGAAAGATACTTGAAAGCCCTGCCGTTCACTATTGCGGAATCATCACCTTTCCAGTTGTCAAATATGAGATCGACATCTATTCCGTTCTTTATCCTGTTCCTGAGCCCTGTCATAACGGGATTTTTAGGCGTGACAGTGTAAACTGCCGCTTTTATGGAGCTTTCCGATCTGAGGATCTCCCTTTTCACAGCCATGCACGCTTTCCCCGGATTTAAAAATATCGTGCCTATCTCGGTCTCGCATCCTTTTGAACATAGATCATTTATCTTTCCCGCAAATATGGAATCTATCTCTTTTTCAAGTATCCGGGCCGCCGCAGGCACATCTTTAAAAAGCACAGCGCTGTTCGAAGCCGTCTCATCAGAACTGAAATTCGAAGAGCTTATCAGAACATCCCTTGAATCAAAGACCATGAACTTCGGATGATAGATACCGTACTTCGTTTTAAATACGGAAAAGTCAAAACCCGGACTTGAATTATCTCTGTTGTTGCCTGCAACGACACGCACATCAACACCTTCGGAGCTCTTTTTTTCAAGAAATTCAGAAAGAACCCCTGCCGAATAGGTATATGTCGCGGCTTTCACCGATCTCTCCGCCCCTTTTATCATCAACTGCTGGACATCCCTGATCTCGTTATTGAAATAAACTCCGGACTGTACTGCAACAGGAACATTACTGTCACCTTTGACATAAGGCTGAACGGGCTTTGAGAAAATAAAGAAAAGCATGAAGGATATGATGATAAGAAGAGCTGTCTCTATTCTTTCAGAATGCCTTATAAAGGCTGATGACGGCTTTTCACCCAATCGAAAATTCTCCTGAAAACTGCTTTTAAAAGAGGTGCCACTGAAGGATTTTTCTGAGATACTCTCTGAATGATCTGCTCTTCCCTGTTAAGATCTTCCACAGCCATCCCCTTCTCTTTCTTGATCTCGATGATCCTGAGGGCTATATTGACCCTTTCAGACAGCAGAGAAGACAGTGAATCATCAATTGAATCGAGCTTTTTTCTGAGCTGTTCTATTTCTATGTCAGTCTCTTTCATTTACGAACTGTGCAAGTTTTCTGATACGGCCGTGAAGCTTTTCAAATGTCGGAAGACTTATTGTCTGATAACCGTCCGACAACGCATTGGAAGGATTGTAGTGTGTCTCTATCATCAATCCGTCGACACCCAGAACGACTGCCGCCTCGGCAACTACCGGCACAAGCTTGGCCGCACCGATGCTGTGTGACGGGTCAAATACGACCGGAAGATGTGAAAGGCTTTTGATAAGCGGAATAGACGCTATGTTTACAGTGCTTCTTGTCGTATCATCAAAAGTCTGGATGCCTCTTTCACAAAGGATCACATTTTCATTTCCCTCTGCGACCAGATATTCAGCGCTCAGAAGGAAGTCATCTATCTTTGCGCTCAGAGACCTTTTGAGAAGGACCGGCTTATCGACCCTTCCGAGCTCCTTCAGAAGAGAGAAGTTCATCATGTTCCTTACACCCACCTGAATTATATCGGTGTACTTCATGAACAGGTCAAGGTTCCTGACATCAACTATTTCGGAGACGCACTTCATTCCGTAACGGTCCGAGACATCTCTCAATATTTTCAGACCCTCCTCGCCAAGGCCCTGAAAAGAGTACGGCGAAGTCCTGAGCTTGTATGTTCCGCCGCGGAGTATTTTCACTCCGAGCTTTGAAAGAAATGATGCTATTCTGTCAAGAGATTCGGCACCTTCGACACTGCACGGACCTGAAATGAAGAACAGTTCTTCACCCATTTTCACACCGTTCCCCAGATCTATGACGGTCTTTTCCTTGTTGTCTTTTGAAACCAGATAGTACGGCCTTGAGACATTGATTATCTTTTCGACGCCGGGCATGGCCTTGAACCTGCCCATATCAGACTGTGTGAAATCACCCACAACCGGAATAAGCGTGAAATTGACACCTTTAAGCACATCAAAAGCCATGCCGTTTGCGGCAAGGGTCTCTTTGATCGTATCGAGATATTCTTCAGGAGCGTTTTTCTTAAGTACTATTATCATTGTCAGAACCCGGCAGTTGTTTTTATTTCATTTATGAGACTCATTACACACTCTCTTGAACTGTCAAGCAGTTCCATGAACCTTTCCACAGGGACTGTCTCCCTTTCTGAAGTCCCCTGGACCTCGATTATATTGCCATTTTCACAAAAAACAAAATTAAAATCGGCATCAGCTCTGGAATCCAGCTCGTAATTGAGATCAACGACCTTTCTGCCATCTACGACACCGGCACTTATTGCTCCGATCCATCTTTTCAAAGGGCTCTCCTTAAGAACGCCTTCATCAACAAGCTTTCTGCAAGCCATTGCCACAGCCATCATTCCGCCGTTTATAGAAGCGGTCCTCGTTCCGCCGTCTGCGTCGAGCACATCACAGTCTATCAGCATTGATATCCCGGGCATTTTTTTCAGGTCCACAGCCATTCTCAGAGACCTTCCTATTATCCTCTGGATCTCTGCGGTGCGGCCTGAGACCTTGGTCCGTTCCCTTGCCGACCTCGTTCCGGTGGAACCCGGCATGAGCGAATATTCGGCAGTAAGCCAGCCGCTATCAGGACCGGCATGCGGAGGCACTTTCATTTCCAGAGTGAGAGAGACTATCACCCTTGTGTTTCCGGCAGTCACAAGAACTGATGAGTACGGGTTCTTAAGATATCCCTGCGTAAAAGTATATTTCCTCAAAAAAGACCTCCTCAGTCTGTCAGGCGTATGATTATATCAATATGCTGAGATATAACCAAATTTTATTTACAAACAATAGTGTAATTAATATAATTCCCATCTAAAAGGGTTTTTGTAAATATTATTTCCGGAGTGCTTCCTTTGAAAAGATCATTCGTCATAATAATGCTCATTATGTTTTCAACGGTCCTTTACGCTGAGCAGAAAACTGCAGTGCTGAAACTGTGCACCACAATGAAAGGCGAACCTTTCATGCTTTCCACCGAGGACGAAAAGACCGCTGTAAAACTCGGTTTTAAGAAGTATAAGGATACTGCGACATTCATCCGTGATTTCAGGATACTCGTCGATAACGAACCGAACACCTATTTCAAACCGGTAAGTGAGAACTGCATTACGGTATACAGGATCGATCCGGGGAAAAAGACCGTTTCCATTGATTTCAAATCACTGTCATATACCGCCCTCGAAGCAAGATCATCATTCACGGCCACATTCAAATCAGACCTTCTTTACAATGCCGGCATCGAGATCGTTGAAGGTCCCACGGCAACTGTCAGAATAAGCCAGTATGCAAGCAACATCTCTCTTTATCAGGCGCTTGAGCACAAAGAAGTTCCCGACTGCGAGAAGGAATGCAAGGTTCCGGTCGGCATACCCGTATATTTCATGACGAAAGGAACGGATGAAAAAGTAAAATGCCCGGTTCAGTTCGAGCTGATAGTGAACGACGAAAAAGATTCCAGACTTGAATGTTATCAGGGTCCCGCCATAAAGAAAATGCTGGAGGAGCATGTCGCAAAGAACAACATCCTTTGCAGGATAAACCTTGAATATGCTTTTTTCAAGGTGTACGGAGAAGGATGCATCGTAACGATCGAGGCGGACAGGGACGGACTGAACTATGAAGCCCCTGAAATAAAACTGTATCCGCTTGAAAAACAGAAATTCAAATATTTCTGGAAGATAAACTCCGAAGAAACAAAACCTTATACATTCAGCGGTGACAGGAAAGGTCCTGAAAAGACACCGGCAGAAAACGACATCATTGAAATTATCGAGGAGAGGAACAATTGAAAACAGGTATTTTCATTTCAGGAACCGGTTCGAACATGGAAGCTGTGATAAAGAATTTCCAGAAAGGCTCGATCCCCGGTGTTTCAGAAATAAGCTTTGTGCTCTCTGATAAAAAGAGCGCACCCGGCATTGAAAAAGCTCAGAAGCTCGGAATACACACGATAGTTCTCCCGAAAATGAAAGAAGAGTCCCGTGAGGAATATGAGATCAGGCTTTTTGAAGCTGTCAGACCTTTTGATACCGGGCTCATCGTTCTTGCCGGGTTCATGAAAATAATCGGGAGCACTTTCCTCAGCAGATACAAAGGAAAGATCATCAACATACATCCGTCTCTGCTTCCTTCCTTCAAAGGTGTTGACGCTCAGACACAGGCTTTTGACTACGGTGTGAAAATATCAGGATGCACAGTCCATTTTGTGGATGAAACGCTTGACGGCGGACCGGTAATACTTCAGAAAGCCGTTGAAAGGTACGATTCAGATACCGCTGACGACCTTAAACACAGGATACTTGAACAGGAGCACAGACTTCTTTCAGAGGCTGTTTCAATAGTTGCACAGGGAAAATATACCATAAAAGGCAGGCTGGTCCTGCTTGAAAGGAGGTAACATGAAAATTAAGCTGTTTCTTCTGATCCTTATCTCCATCGGGGCTTTCTATCTTGCCGCCGATTATCTTTTCATCCAGTTTACAAGGAACACCGTAAGGGAATTTGCAAAGAACACCGCTTCCCAGTCGGTCTCGCTCTACAAATACAAGAACAAGGCCGATGCTGTGATAGAAGTCCGTGAAGTCGAGGTTCTTGCCAAAAAGCCTGAGCTGCTCTCCGCTTTCAATGCAGAGAAATGGGAAGCAGCGGTCTCAGAAAGTCCTTACGACATCTCAAAGATCACCGGCGACAACCTTAATGCGATAAAAGAGATCGAATCAAATGTCCAGATCGAGCTCAATGTCATAAACAAGATGTATGACAGGACCGAAGCGATATTTGTTGTGGACAAATACGGCAATGTTGTCGCTAAAAATCTTGACGGGACACTTAAAAACATGAACTTTTCCAAAGAAGTCCTTATGTCCGCGGCATTGCAGGGCGCTGCTGACAGGGATATCGTTAAAATGCTCGACAAGACTTACAGGATCACGGCCGCACCGATATACATTAACGGAAAAATTGCAGGAGCATACTGTTCAGCTAACATGATAAATTCCGAGACTGCAAAAGAAGTTGTCACCGGTCTTTTTGATGAATCAATAAAAAACGCAGGTGATTTCTATTTCGGCTTTTTTGACAGAAAAACACTTCTCGGGAGCACAATGCCGACCGAACTGCACGAAAATTTCAAGAAGTTCATATCGGAACATCAGGAAATGATCGAAAAGATAGATTCAGGTGATTCCAAGAGACATGACACAGTGATAAACATAAAAGGCGAAAAGTTCTATGCAAGCATTGCCAAACACCCATCTCTTTCAGAATCCAATGATGTTTTCTATCTTACTCTGGTGTCAATGGACAAAACTCTCGGACCGGTATCTTCAAAACAGGGAACTCTCATACTCATCTCTATATTCATCCTTATCCTCGGACTGATAACCATTGTCGTCCTCGATGAACAGTTCAACAGACCTGTCAACAAGTTCATGGAGAACATGCTTGAGATCATAAACGGAAATGTGAAGTACCGTTTCAACAATGAGGCGACAGGAGTGGAAGGCAACCTTAATCAGAATGCGAACATGATGATAGCGACGCTGTTAGGTGAAAAGATCCCTGACAAGGAAAAAGATAACGATACAAATGAATAGAGGTGATAAAAAATGAGTTCATTCAACAGCTTAAACAAAGTAATGATCCTCGGAAGGCTCGGTAGAGACCCGGAAAAGAAGTACACGGCATCGGGAGTTGCGGTCTGCAATTTCTCTGTCGCAACATCCGAGAGCGTTAAAAAAGGGAACTCCTTCGAGGAGAAGACCGAGTGGCATAAGATCATAGTTTTCGGCAATCAGGCTGAAACCGTTTCAAAATATGTCAAAAAAGGTTCTCTCGTTTTCATTGAAGGCAAGATCCAGAGCAGATCATATCAGGATAAGGAAGGACATGAAAAATATGTCACTGAGATCATTGCTAACAGCGTAAGGTTCCTCGACCTCAAGGAAGGAGGAAGTTCCGAGAGAGTCTATCACCCTAAGGAAGGAAATGCCGAACAGCCGGGCGAAAGCAGTGAATCGGCGCCTGCAATGATAGAAGGCGACGAAGACGATCTTCCATTTTAATTATAGTTTCCTGAAAAAATGCTTACCATCATTCAGCAGCACGAAGTTTTCAGGCAGTGGAAAAGATTTACAGCTGAAAGTGTCTTTGACGGTTCCATTATAAGGCCCATTATCGGAGAATCATGGTTCAGAAGCCGTGAATACGGTGTAGATCCGGAGACTGTGAACATTCCATCGGTAAGCATTGATCAGCTTAAATCCCGTAAAGACCGGAACAGGCACATGCTTTCGATAGCTTCATCCTACATGGAGACCATCTACGGCTTCATTTCAGGATCAGGCGGAATAATAGCACTTGCCGACAGTGACGGAGTCATACTTCATGTGCTTGGAGAGAATGTCTTTGAGAACTATCCCGGATTTCCCTCACCGGGTTCCATTTTTTCAGAAAACGAGATTGGAACGAATGCGATAGGGACATGCATTTCGGTCAATGCACCTCTTGAAATAACATCCGCAGAACATTTCTGCAAGCTTCTTCACAAATGGAACTGTTCAGCGGATATAATAAAATCGGAAACCGGAGGGATCTCAGGTGTTCTTGCATTCTTTACATCGCTTGACAAGAACCATTCGCACACTCTGAGCATGGTGGCGGCTTCGGCAGGTGCGATAGAAAGACAGATGAAAGTTGAAAGTTCGCTCAAAGAGAAGCTCAGTATCCTTAAGCTTCAGGACCTTATGATGAACCTTATAGATGAAGGCATCATTGTAATTGATAACAATCAGGTCATAAAAGCAATAAACAGACAGGCTGCATATCTCCTTGAAATAGAGAACGAGTATCCGGTCAACAGATCTATATACGATGTGATAAGGAGCGGAATAAATTTTCTGCACATTATATCCGAAGGAAGAGACATCAAGGAAAGAGAAGCCACCATCAAGCTCCGTGAGAGCATAAAGAAGTTCAGCATTTCAATAGCCATTGTAAAGAACGAGTCCTTTTCAGTTGAAGGACTTGTGATAACGATAAGAGAGAACCGGCTTGTACATAACATCGTCAACAGGGTTTCAGGATCAAGGGCGCAGCTTACCTTCAGGGATATAATCGGAGGAAGTGAAGCATTGAGAGAAACCATACGGCTTGCAAAAGCAGCAGCCGGAAGCAGTTCCAATGTACTTCTTCTCGGTGAGAGCGGAACAGGAAAAGAGCTTTTTGCACAGTCGATACATAATGAAAGCAGCAGGTCGAATTTCCCGTTCATCGCTGTCAACTGCGGAGCGATCCCCAGAGACCTTGTAGAAAGCGAACTTTTCGGATATGAGGGGGGCGCTTTCACAGGATCAAAAAAGGAAGGACACCCCGGAAAATTTGAACTTGCTGACGGAGGGACCATATTCCTTGATGAGATCGGTGACATGCCTCTTGATGCTCAGGTCGATCTTCTGAGAGTTCTTGAGAACAGTGAAGTTGTCAGAGTCGGAGGAAAGCATCCCAAAAAAATAAATGTCAGAGTTATAGCAGCTACGCACATAGACCTTGAAAACGCCGTAAATGAAAAAGCTTTCAGGGATGACCTCTTTTACAGACTTAATGTACTTATGATAAGAATTCCCCCTCTGCGTGAGAGAAAAGATGATATAAAACCGTTAATAGAGTTCTTCAAAAACAGGATATCGGACAAACTTCAGAAGAAAATCGAATCAATCAGCGAAGGAGCAGTATCAGCACTTCACGCCTATGACTGGCCCGGAAACATAAGGGAACTTGAAAATGTCATAGAAAGGGCTGTGAATGTTTGCGAAACCGAAGTGGTGACACTTAGCGATCTCCCATCTGCAATTCGCGAAAAAAGTGTACAGAATCCCCCGTTCGAAAACACTCTGTCAATAAAAAGCAATGAATTCAAGCACATTTCCAGCATTGTCGAAAAGAATCAGGGAAACTTGAGACGATCCGCCATTGAACTCGGCATTTCAAGAAGCACTCTTTATGAAAAATTGAAAAGATACGGCATATCCACTTCAGGCCACAGAAAGAAATAGTGTACGATTTCAGGACATGTATTGTCGGACATGTCCCGATTAAGGTCAATTTAATTGCTAAACACTTCAATTTGACAATTAGTTTAGCGAAGAAATTGCTGAGTATTAATAGCATCTTAACTCTTTTACTCTGATTCGCGGCATTTCTGGCATTGTTTTTGCCATATATATCCGGCTATTTTTTGAGGCATGTTATGAAAGCGTATCTTTTCAACGGTCCGGACGAAATGATCTTCAAAGAAGTAAGGGACCCGAGAATAATATCTTCAACGGACGCCATAATAAAAGTCTCTCATTCGGCCATTTGCGGAATGGATATTAAAATAAGGAAAGGATTTCTTCCTGAAGTGTGTCCGGGGACCATCCTCGGTCATGAATTCAGCGGAACTGTCATGGAAACTGGAAGCTCTGTCAGAAAATTCAAGTCTGGCGATGCTGTTGCAGTAAGTCCGATAACAAGCTGCGGTTACTGCGAGAACTGCCGTAACGGAAAGAACGAGAAATGCATCAATGGCGGGTGGCTTCTCGGTTATTCAATAGACGGCTGTCAGGCTGAATATGTCAGAGTTCCTTTTGCTGACAGATCGCTTACTTCCATTCCGTCAGGCGTATCTCTGAAAGATGCCGTTCTTGCCGGAGACATCGGAGCTTCAGGATATCAGGCGGCGCTCAATGCAAAAATAAAAGAAGGTGATTCAGTTGTGGTTACAGGAAGCGGGCCTGCCGCAACAATGGCGATGATGTGTGCAAGGACTTTCAGACCCTCGATACTGATCGCTGTCGACAGTGTTCCGGAAAGGCTTGAAAAAATCCATTCTTACGGAATAGCTGATGCTGCAGTTGATATGCTTAATGCCGATCCGGTAAACGAGGTCATGCGGCTTCTTGGCGGAAAAAAAGCGGACTCGGTCATAGAAGCGACCGGACTTAATTCAAATTTCAAAAAGGCACTGGAACTTTCAAAGGACGACGGCAGCATATCAGTGCTTTCAATATATTCCGATCCGCTTATCTTCAGCGCGACGGAAATAAAGAACAGATGGTTAACGCTCAATACCAGACGGATAGGAGCGAATGCTGTATCAAAAGTTCTTGAGCTCATGGGTGACAGAACAATTGATACAGCATTTCTCTTTTCCGGAACAGGAACTCTGGACGGGCTTGAGGAAGGATATATGATGACGGCAAGAAAAGATGCCGGTTTTTTTAAATGGATCTGCGATCATGAAGGAAGGTGACCAGATGGAACGGTCGAGAAAACTCATACTTATCGCCGATGACGATGTACAGATGGTGTACTCGGTAAAGACACTGCTGGAGAGTTCAGGATTTGATGTGATCTTTACATACAGATCTGACAAGGTCATTGAACTTGCCTGTGAGCATAAGCCCGACCTTATAATCCTCGATGTCATGTTCGCCGGTGTCGGAATACCTGACGGAATAGAGCTTTCAAGAAGGATAAATCAGAACGATGCCACATCTTCGATCCCTGTGATAATACTTTCCGGTGTTAAAAAAGTCATGGATTTCTCATCGAATCTGGAACCGGACGAGGACTGGATGCCGGTAAGAGCCTTCCTTGACAAGCCGATAAGACCTGAAACACTCCTCAATGAAATAAAGAAACATTTAAGCACTGAAAATGGAGAAGGCAATGAATGAATCGATCAGAAAGATAGTCTCTGAATTCAAAGGTGAAGGAAGGGACAAGCTGATCCCCGTTCTTCAGAAAGTACAGAACGAGGTAGGCTACATTTCAAAAGAGGCCGTCGTCGAGATAGGTTCCGTGCTGAACCTGCCGGCAAGCAAGATCTACGGAGTCGCTACATTTTACAATCAGTTCAGGTTCGAACCCAAGGGCAGATATCACATAATGGTATGCAGGGGAACAGCATGCCATGTAAAAGGTTCCGCCGACACACTTGAGGCGATCGAAAGAGAACTGGGGATAAAAGCCGGTAAAACCACGAAAGACGGTCTTTTCAGCATTGAAGTAGTTGCATGTCTGGGCGCTTGCGGACTTGCACCGCTGATCTGTGTGAACGATGAGTTTTTTGCCAATGTGACCAGAGAGAGGGCTTCAGAGATTATAAAATCATACCGTAAAAGAGACAGCGAGGCGTGATCATGAAAAAAACAATGATTGAAAATAACTGCTGGAAAGATGCAGGAACGGTCTCAAACGAACTGCTTGAAAAGCTGAGTTCTAAAAGTTTTACAATAAAACCTGCGGATCCTGATCTGATCGCACGCCTCAACAGGGAGAAGATCGACAGACCGGTGATCTTCATCGGTGCCGGAACTTGCGGACTCGGAGCAGGTGCAAAAGCAACGAGGAAACAGATCGAGAAATATCTGACAGACAATAAGATAGAGGCCAACATTCTTGAAGTCGGATGTATAGGTCTCTGCAGTGCCGAGCCTCTTGTTGACATCCAGCTGCCCGGTAAGACGAGAGTCAGTTTTAAGAACATCACCGCAGAAAAGGTCCCGTCTCTCCTTGAAAGTTTCTTCAAAGGCGGGATACCTGAAGATAAAGTTTTAGGACAATTCCATAGCCAAAGCTCTGCCACCTGGGACAATGTCCCGTTCCTTAGCCAGCATCCCTTCTTTGCACCCCAGAAAAGGTGGGTGCTTATCAATTGCGGTATAGTCGACCCCTTGAGCATAGAGGAATATGTTGCAAGGGGCGGCTATGCATCTCTTCTGAACGCGCTGACAAAGAACTCTCCGTCTGAAGTATGCGATACTGTTGAAAAAAGCGGGCTTCGCGGAAGGGGCGGCGGCGGATTTCCGACCGGAAAGAAATGGAAATTCGCGGCATCCGGCAAAGGTCAGAAGTATCTCATCTGCAACGCAGACGAAGGAGACCCCGGAGCTTTCATGGACAGAGCTGTGATCGAAGGCGATCCGTTCAGACTTCTTGAAGGCATGACCATCGCAGCATACGGAATAGGCGCCACAAAAGGATACATCTACATCAGAGCGGAATATCCTCTTGCAATAGAAAGGCTTTATCACGCAATGGACAAAGCGAAAAAATACGGACTTCTCGGACACGACATACTCGGAACAGGATTTGATTTCGATCTTACTATAAAAATGGGCGCCGGTGCTTTTGTATGCGGCGAAGAGACAGCGCTTATGAACAGCATTGAAGGAAAAAGAGGAATGCCCAGACCGAGACCTCCGTATCCTGCTGTCAGCGGACTTTTCGGAAAACCGACAATCATCAACAATGTCGAGACACTTGCAAATGTTCCGATGATATTCCTCAAAGGTGCTGATTATTTCAGTTCTTTCGGCACTCCTACAAGCAAAGGAACAAAAGTTTTCGCTCTCAGCGGCAAAGTCTCAAGAACGGGACTTGTTGAAATAGAGATGGGGACAACACTCAGGGAAATAGTTTTTGAGATCGGCGGCGGTGTTCCGAACGGAAAGAAGTACAAAGCGGCGCAGATCGGCGGACCCAGCGGCGGATGTATTCCTGACAGTCAGGCCGATATTGAGATCGACTATGAAAAGCTCAAGACTGTCGGCGCAATAATGGGATCGGGCGGACTTGTCGTAATGGATGAGAACACCTGCATGGTCGATGTAGCCAAATTCTTTATGGATTTCATACAGAGAGAATCATGCGGAAAGTGCATTCCTTGCCGAGAGGGAACAAAAAGACTTCTTGAGATACTTGAAAGCATAACAAAGGGAAGAAAAAGCTCTTCAGAAGAGGAATCTCTCCAGAGAATGCAGGGTATAATCACAATGGAACAGCTTGCAAAAGTTATCGGCTCGACAAGTCTCTGCGGACTCGGACAGACGGCATCCAATCCGGTTCTGAGCACTCTCAGATGGTTCAGAAACGAGTATGAGGAGCACATTTTCGACAGGCACTGCTCTGCCGGAGTATGCAAAGAACTTATCGAATACTCCATTGACGAACACAAATGCAAAGGTTGTACACTTTGCGCAAGGAAATGCCCGACGGCGGCAATAATGGGAAAGGCAAAAACCCCCCACTACATCATCCCGGACAAGTGCATCGCATGCGGTCAGTGCAAAAGCGTATGTCCTTTTGATGCAGTATTTACAAAGTAATGGAGATACAGATGATGAATATTGAAGTAAATGGAAAAAAAGTTCAGGCGGCTGACGGAGTCACCATACTCGAAGCGCTTAACAATGCAGGAATTAAAGTTCCGACCCTCTGCCACATGAAAGGTCTTCCTCCAAGCGGAGCATGCAGGATATGTGTCGTCGAGAACGCTGAGAATGGCGTGCTGATGCCTTCTTGCTCTTTTCCTGCATGGGAAGGAATGAAGATACTCACTCACAGTCCGAAAGCGCTTGCCGCAAGAAAGACCATAGTCGAGCTTCTTCTTGCAAACCATCCTGACGACTGTCTTTACTGTGACAGGAACAATAACTGCGAACTTCAGGACCTTGCCGTGGAATTCGGTGTGAGAAAAAGAAAATTCTCTGCGGCGAAGAACAACTATCACATTGACTCATCAAGTCCCGCGATACTTCGCGATCCCGCTAAATGCATACTGTGCGGAAAATGCGTAAGGGTCTGTGAAGAGGTCCAGGCCGTCAGTGCGATAGATTTCGTGAGAAGAGGAAGCCGCGCGATGATATCTCCGGCTTTCTGTGAATCGCTGAACACTTCAAGCTGTGTGAACTGCGGTCAGTGCGTTGCAGTATGCCCGACAGGAGCTCTTGTTGAAAGAAGCAGTATCGCCGATGTGATAAACGCCCTCAACGATCCTGAGAAAATAGTAGTGATACAGCATGCTCCGGCAGTAAGCGTTTCGCTTGCAGAGGAGTTCGGCATTGATGCGGGACAGGATATAAACGGAATAATGGTCGCCGCACTGCGCAAGATCGGATTTGACAAGGTGTTCGACACATCTTTCACAGCAGACCTCACCATCATGGAGGAAGCTAACGAACTGGTTGAAAGGATCAAAAACGGCGGAAAGCTCCCGATGATAACAAGCTGTTCACCCGCATGGATCAAGTTTGCTGAGACTTTCTACCCTGAATTCATAGAAAACCTTTCATCATGCAGAAGCCCTCAGCAGATGATGGGAGCTGTCATAAAATCATATTTCGCACAGAAACAGAATGTAGATCCTTCAAAGATATACAGTGTCTCTGTAATGCCTTGCACTGCAAAGAAATTCGAGGCTGAAAGGCCTGAAATGATAAGGCACGGCGTTGCCGATATAGATGCGGTCCTGACAACGAGAGAACTTGCAAAGCTCATCGTCAGGTACGGTATAGATCTCAGGAATCTCGCTCCGGAAGAAGCTGATACTCCTTTCGGAACTAGAAGTTCAGCCGGAAAACTCTTTGCAGGAAGCGGCGGAGTCATGGAAGCGGCGGTAAGAACAGCGTTCTTCATGCTTACAGGAAAGAACCCTGAAAGCCCTGTAATATCGGGTTTCAGAGGACTTGACGGTGTGAAAGAAGTCACTCTCAGCGTCAGCGGACTCACCATTAAAGCGGCAGTTGTAAGCAGTCTCGGTAACGCCAAAAAGATACTTGAAGCTGTAAAAAAAGGTGAAGCGCAGTACCACTTCATCGAAGTAATGAGCTGTCCCGGAGGATGCATCAACGGTGGCGGACAACCAAGATCGGTGGACAGACAGAATGTGATAAAAAGGCTGAAAGCGCTTTATGCGATTGACGAAGAGAGCGAATTGAAGTATTCTCATGAGAACCCTGATATTGTGAGGCTTTACAATGAGTTCTTCAAAAAACCGGGAAGCCATCTCGCTCATGAGCTTCTTCACACTCACTACACGAAAAGGGAACTGTTAAAGTAAAAGGAGGGAGAAATGGATAAAAGGAACAGAACAGTGCTTATAGTTGACGATGATGTCGATTTCTCATCGCAGATGAAAATATTCCTTGAAAGCGACGGATATGATGTGGTCTCTTTCAACACGAGCGCAGAAGCGGAAAGCTACTT
>JAKLDO010000229.1 GCA_022703485.1 bacterium | reverse complement strand
AGGTCGGTTTTTGTAAATATAAAAGGCTAGAAGCCATGAGGTCAAAAGCCTCAGGCTTGTCTCAATCCTTTCTAACAAGGTCGGTTTTTGTAAATAGCAATCCGCTTAACGGCGGAGGCACTGACCGAGACTGAGTACAAGTCTCAATCCTTTCTAACAAGGTCGGTTTTTGTAAATAAAAGAAGAATTAATAGAAAAATTCAGCAAGCAAAGAGTCTCAATCCTTTCTAACAAGGTCGGTTTTTGTAAATGATGCACAATTACCGGATGATCTGCCGTTCTAAAAAGTATGTCTCAATCCTTTCTAACAAGGTCGGTTTTTGTAAATTCTGGATGTATGCATCCCATGTAGAAATATTTGGTCCTAGCTCTGTCTCAATCCTTTCTAACAAGGTCGGTTTTTGTAAATTCAAAAAATCAAAAAACCACTTTTATAGTGGTAAGCCTAGATCGGTCTCAATCCTTTCTAACAAGGTCGGTTTTTGTAAATACTTAAGTCCTTCATCCTGAATAAGGATC
>JAKLDO010000228.1 GCA_022703485.1 bacterium | reverse complement strand
GTCCGCGCCCAGTCCGCGCCCTTCTTTCAAGCGCTCATCGTCCATAACAAAGCCTTTGACCAGGTACTCGCGCAGCCGTTCGGTCGCCCAGCGTCGGAACTGGGTGCCGCGGTGGGATTTTACCCGGTAACCAACGGCAAGGATCATCTCCAAGTTGTAGAAATCGATTTCCCTGGATACTTCCCGTTCGCCTTCTTTTTGAACTATCCGGAAATTCCGGATAGTTGCTTCCGGATCAAGTTCTCCCTCCGCGAAGATTGATTTGATATGTTCGTTGATGGTTCGAACATCCTTTTGGTAAAGGTTAGCCATCATTTTTTGACTCAACCAGACCGTCGAATCTTCAAGACGGACTTCTAAGCGGGTGTTTCCACCCTCGGTTTGATACATGATGATATCGGATTTTTTTTCCGGTAAATTGTCAGTCAATTTTGTCCTCCTTGTGAGAAAAACAGGTATAATCCAATTGGAGGCTTTCAACGGTAACCGTTGCACTGCCTTTTTATTTTTAAAGCCCCAACTCTTCCAGGTAT
>JAKLDO010000227.1 GCA_022703485.1 bacterium | reverse complement strand
GGGCTTCAGCCCGGACATTCAAAAGAAAAGCGTGTCTGCAATCCTATGCAGGCCGAATCCGCAATCTGCAGGCAGATTTCGTCGGCGCCAATCAGGATAGAGGCAAGCCCGCCTTCTGCCTCCCTATACAAAGCTCAATTATCCACACAACCGCGCGACCGCACAAATTCTCTTTGGTGCAACGGAGGAATTTTGGTAGGCTTTCAATCCGGGAGAGGTACCGAAGAGGTCGTAACGGGCTCGACTCGAAATCGAGTTACGGTCCAAAAGACTGTACGTGGGTTCGAATCCCACCCTCTCCGCCACTATTATTTATAAGTTATAGATAAACAATAACTTACAATAAGACAGATTAATTAATCCCCTAAATTACCCCACATAATTCAGACGTTAAGAAACTTATACAGAAGCCTGGATAATTTAGTATCCCGAAAATATGACGATGCCTAGCAGCGGCTCTTTGCCAGCTATCAAAGAATTGGTTTGTATGTACGCTCTAATTCAATCTGCCAATTCCTGCCTATTAACGATGAAATAA
>JAKLDO010000226.1 GCA_022703485.1 bacterium | reverse complement strand
TGAGGCTTTTGACCTCATGGCTTCTAGCCTTTTATATTTACAAAAACCGACCTTGTTAGAAAGGATTGAGACCAAAGGCCTTCTTCACAGCATTGTCTACAACGGACTGAATGTCCGTTATTTACAAAAACCGACCTTGTTAGAAAGGATTGAGACTCAATAGTAGCTGCAAAACCTTTATGTAAGGTTATGCTTTCTATTGCAATTTACAAAAACCGACCTTGTTAGAAAGGATTGAGACATTCCATATCCTTAACGGCTCGCCCCCTTTCAAGAGACATTTACAAAAACCGACCTTGTTAGAAAGGATTGAGACAATTATTTGTTTCCATTATACTGCTCCTTATTATTTATTTACAAAAACCGACCTTGTTAGAAAGGATTGAGACTCCTTTTCTTGAGGAGGGGTCTCTTCTTCTTGAAGAGAAATCTCTACCTCCTTCCAGAATTTACAAAAACCGACCTTGTTAGAAAGGATTGAGACTTAGCTTGTTCGATCTGTTCCGGTGTGATACCGTATTGTGACAAATTTACAAAAA
>JAKLDO010000225.1 GCA_022703485.1 bacterium | reverse complement strand
AGGACAAGCTGCTCAATCGCGCGGTTTCCGGACCGGCGGTCCAGGGCAGCGTGGTGGCGGTGGCCGATGCGGAAGGCATTGTGCATTTCCTGTCGCGTGAGGATGGCGGCTTCGTCGCCCGCAAAAAAACCGATGGCACGCCGGTACGCACGCCGGTAAGGACGCTCGGCTCGGCCTTCCTGGTGCAGACCAGCGGCGGCAGCGTCAGCGCGATCGAGGCACGATGAAACCTACCCTGGTCCTAGTCGGTCGTCCCAATGTCGGCAAGTCGACGCTGTTCAACCGCCTGACGCGCTCACGCGACGCCATTGTCGCCGATCAGCCCGGTCTGACGCGCGACCGTCACTACGGGCACGGCAAGCTGGGACGCAAGCCCTACCTGGTCGTCGATACCGGCGGTTTCGAACCGCTGGTCAAGGATGGCATCCTGCACGAAATGGCGCGTCAGACCGAACAGGCGATCGCCGAAGCCGATGCGGTCATCTTCGTGGTCGACGGCCGTACCGGCATCACGCCGCACGACAAGGAAATCGCCAACAAGCTCCGGCG
>JAKLDO010000224.1 GCA_022703485.1 bacterium | reverse complement strand
CCGCTGAAAGCATCTAAGCGGGAAACTTGCCTCAAGATGAGATCTCACTGGAGCCTTGAGCTCCCTAAAGGGCCGTCGAAGACTACGACGTTGATAGGTTGGGTGTGTAAGCGCTGTGAGGCGTTGAGCTAACCAATACTAATTGCCCGTGAGGCTTGACCATATAACACCCAAACAATTTGATGTTTGTGTGCTCGATGGATGAAGTCGACAAGTAAACCGAAAATTTGCGCGAACACGCACACCAACTGACATCACATACCCATTAGGAGAGGCGACTCAACACCGACTCTCCAACCGAATTGCTTGACGACCATAGAGCGTTGGAACCACCTGATCCCATCCCGAACTCAGAAGTGAAACGACGCATCGCCGATGGTAGTGTGGGGTCTCCCCATGTGAGAGTAGGTCATCGTCAAGCGCCTATACCAAACCCCCGATCAGGAAACTGGTCGGGGGTTTATTTTTGCGCGTTGGGTTTATAATCGGGCCTGTTTGCACCATTTCGACCACCGCACTTCAAATCCAGAGGAAGGCATGACAGACGCCCCA
>JAKLDO010000223.1 GCA_022703485.1 bacterium | reverse complement strand
TTCATATCTTCTCTTTCAAAATTTTATTATACGGGCACCCCCCTTAACACGAAAACGGGTGAAACTGCTCATTGAACCGTGAACGCTTAAAGATGAAAATAAAATTTAAAGGAGTTAAAGATGAAAAAGATATTGATTTTTGTTGCTGTAATGTTTCTTTTTACAGGGCTTTTTGCAGACAAAAAGGAAATAATGAACTCTAAAGAATATAAAAAAATGATAAGTATTCTTGACCAGTATGGTGAGGAATATGAGATATTTTTTGAAGAGGATGTCACCTACAAAGAATCTGTGAAAGAAAACAAAATAGTAACAGATGTTGATGGGTTAAGCGGAGAAATTGAAGCTCTTCTTGATATTACCGGAATAATAATGTATGAATGTTCATGGGGCGTAACTCCTTATTATACCTATGCCTGCATGGCAACAGTGGTAGGATCAAGCTATAATGGGATTAAGCACACATTAACTTGGACACAGTATGTGCTAATAAAGATGTCGCCTCAAACTTAGGAGGAAGGCATGCCGTATTCGAGTTCGATCAAACGAGGAA
>JAKLDO010000222.1 GCA_022703485.1 bacterium | reverse complement strand
AATATATTGCCGAATGTTATCCCTGGCCATGCGAATGGAATGTAACCCCGACTCCCAGAGTGCCTGAATCCACATCAGTGCATAAATGTGATATATTTCTCAATCCGAAAACATGGGCGAATTCGTTTTCAGGTTTTGACAGACGAAGTAATATGGAAAACGGGAAAATAGTATTCTGGCTGTATAATTACAGAATAAGTACTCCTGATGGTTATAATGGTCAGAGAGCTGTAATGTATGATATTGCAACAGGGAAATACACAGTGCTGGGGAAATCGCTTTCTCTTTTTTATATGAACAATCATATATTTATTAATCCATATCTTTCTGTAGGTGAGAAAGGATTTAAACCGATAGTTGATATGG
This sequence comes from bacterium, assembly GCA_022703485.1. Taxonomy (GTDB): domain Bacteria; phylum UBP6; class UBA1177; order UBA1177; family UBA1177; genus JAKLDO01. The sequence continues at coordinate 192 of JAKLDO010000222.1, read as the reverse complement.
TTCCATATAAAGATTCTTATAAATACAGTGTCCTTTTTACAGACGAAGATACCAATGTCTCTCTCAGTGCCAGTCCATATATTACAGACAAGTGGATTATTATGAATATAAATCACCTGGATGATGAATCTGGTTCAGTGGATGCCGGAAGCCGTTCACTTGTTTATGCAAAAACTGGCGAATGGAAATGGA
>JAKLDO010000221.1 GCA_022703485.1 bacterium | reverse complement strand
ATACAACCGGAATGGGGCCTGAAACGCTTTATGTGAACAAGCCGGCAAATGGCACATACAAAGTGGTTGTTCATGCGTATGACACATCCAAAGGGCCTTCTACGGCTGTGGTTAAAGCGTATGTTCATGCTGTAGAGGAGATGTCAAGATCGCTTCTTATGACTCGTACCGACACTTGCTGGGATGTTTATACAATAGATGTGAGCGACGGAGACGGAACAAAAAAGAACCTTGTCGTAAAAGAGATAACTCCCGCAGAGCCATATGACTGTGCAAGACCTTTTCAGCAGTAGTCCGGTCCGATGACAATACTTGAATCAATTATTCTGGGACTTCTTCAGGGTTTTACAGAATTTCTTCCCGTAAGTTCATCAGGACATCTTGCCTTGACAGAAAATCTGATGGGACACAAAGATGTTCCTCTGATTTATGACATTCTGCTCCATGTTGCCTCTCTTATGGCAGTAATGATCTTTTTCAGAAGGAAAATAGCAGATCTTTTTAATGGAATGACTAATTTCAAAGAATACAATGCTCAGCATAAGTATCTGGTTCTGC
>JAKLDO010000220.1 GCA_022703485.1 bacterium | reverse complement strand
CATGGAGCGGGCGATGAGATTTGAACACACGACAACCTCGTTGGCAACGAGGGGCTCTACCACTGAGCTACGCCCGCAAAGATCGTTCTTCGGTCCCCATAAACTGGGCGAGGAGGGACTTGAACCCACACGCCTTTCGGCATAAGATCCTAAGTCTTACGTGTCTGCCAGTTTCACCACTCGCCCATAGCAAAACTTACGTGCGAAAATATGCGCCGTGAAGGAATTGAACCTTCGGCCCACTGATTAAGAGTCAGTTGCTCTACCGGACTGAGCTAACGGCGCGTCAGTGACAAAACGAGACGAAACAATACAAAATCCGTATATTTTTGTCAATGGGTAAATTCTCTATGAATGAGACTTTTACACCCGCCGTGCTGTGATCATCAAATGTCATTGGATGCAGTGAAAAACGCAGCGTTGACGACGCAAGATTTAGCTTGCATAATTTTACGTAATATATTATAATGTAACTACATAAACAAGAAAAGGAGGTGAGTGTATGAGAAAGTATCTAGGGTGGTTTATTGTGGCAGTTTCAGGTTTCGCACTTGCTTGGGGAATGCTG
>JAKLDO010000022.1:21265-40663 GCA_022703485.1 bacterium | reverse complement strand
AGGGCGAGACATATCAGCCCTCTTCCGTTCTTTGCCATGAAGTTTATGTTCTCGGGTGTCGCGAACTGTGCGGCTACGACCAAGTCACCTTCATTTTCTCTATCTTCGTCATCTACCATTATTATCATGCGGCCTGTCTTTATCCTTTCGACAGCTTTTTCAACATTTTCAACGACCTTTGCTTTGTCCTTTGTCTGAAGGTCGACTTTATTCTTTATCACAGTGTTCTCCAAAGTTTAAAATACGGAAATGTGCTCTTTGCGTATGATGGTTTCTTCTCTGCCCGGTCCTACTGAAACGATCGATACCGGTACTTTGAGCGTCTCTTCGATGTATTTTATGTATTTTTTAGCATTTTCAGGAAGAAGGTCAAAATCTCTTATCTTTGAAATATCGCTCTGCCAGCCGTCCAGTTCAATGTATTCAGGCTCTATCCTTTCCAGAGATTCTATTGATGCAGGAAAACCGTTGATCCTTCTGCCGTCGAGCCTGTACCCTGTGCAGACCTTTATTTTCGAAAAACCGTTAAGTACATCAAGTTTTGTGAGAGCGATCGATGTGAAACTGCTCATTTCAAAGATATATCTGAGTGCAACGGTGTCAAGCCATCCGCAACGTCTGGGTCTTCCGGTCGTCGTTCCGAATTCGTGCCCTATCCTTCTGAGCTCTTCACCGTCATGTCCCTCATCTTCGGTCGGAAAAGGTCCTGCTCCGACCCTTGTCGTGTATGCCTTTACCAGACCGATGTTATCGTCGGTCCTTGAAGACGGTATGCCGCATCCGACACCGAAATAGCTTGAAACTGTGTTTGATGATGTTACGAACGGGTATGTGCCGTGATCTATGTCAAGCAGTGCGCCCTGAGCACCTTCCATGAGCACTTTTTTATCACTGCTGAACTGTGCAAAGCTGAAATCAGTATCAACAATGTACGGAGCGAGCTTTTTACCGAGCTCGAAATAATGGTCGGTCAGCTCCTGCGCATCAAACGGTTCGGCACTGTAGAGATTTACCAGAAGTGCATTTTTCTCTTTAAGTGCGGCTTTGATCTTTCTGTTCAGGATCTCTTTATCAAGAAGGTCTCCCGCTCTAATTCCTATTCTTGAAATCTTATCTTCGTAAGCGGGTCCTATGCCTCTGCCGGTAGTTCCTATTTTGTTGCCTTTTTTGGCATCTTCTCTGCATCTGTCAAGGACTTTATGATAGTCCATGATGATAGCGGTTCTGGGTGATATTTTCAGGTTCTCCGGGGTGACTTTTATCCCTTTTTCAAGCAGTTTCGATGATTCTTCGATGAACTGTCTTGGATCGAGCACCACTCCGTTGCCGATAAAACTTATCACATTTTTTCTTATTATTCCGGAAGGTATGGCGTGAAGGTCGTATTTTATGCCGTCAACAACGATGGTGTGTCCTGCATTGTTGCCGCCCTGATATCTGCATACGACATCCATTTTTTCTGTAAGTATGTCAACTATCTTGCCTTTTCCTTCATCTCCCCACTGAGTCCCAGTCACAATGTGCGTTGTCATTATTCCAACTCCGATAATGTTACGACCGATTTTAACAATTGAGTCCCTATTAACAAGTTTTTATTATTCCTCGGTGGTGTCAAGAACTACGAGGAAAGCCTCCTGCGGTATCTCGACATTTCCGAGCTGTTTCATCTTCTTTTTACCTTCTTTCTGCTTTTCGAGGAGCTTTCTCTTTCTGCTTACATCTCCTCCATAGCATTTTGCGGTGACATCTTTTCTGTATGCTTTCACGGTCTCTCTCGATATTACTGTCGATCCGAGCGCCGCCTGTATAGCAACATCATACATCTGTCTGGGGATGACCCTTCTCATCTTCATTACAAGGGATCTGCCCATCTGATAGGCTTTTTCACGGTGCACTATCACTGAAAGCGCATCCACAGGGTCACCGTTGATCAGAATGTCCATTTTAACGAGGTTGGACCTTTCGTAGTCAAGGAATTCATAATCGAGCGATGCAAAACCTCTTGATATGGATTTCAGCTTATCGTAGAAATCATAAACTATCTCGCTCAGCGGTATTTCATATTCCAGTATGACGCGGTCCGTTGTCTGATATGTCATGTTCTTCTGTCTTCCGCGCTTGTCGAGGCACAGTTTGACCAGTCCGCCTATGAATTCTGCCGGTGTGAATATGGATGCCTTGACATAAGGTTCCTGAATGTGGTCTATCAGCTGCTGTTTCGGAAGTTTGTCGGGGTTTTCCACAAAAACTTCGGTCTCATTTGTCATCATGACCTTATATGAAACGCTCGGAGCTGTGGTTATGAGTTCAAGGTCAAATTCCCTTTCGAGGCGCTCTTTAACGATCTCCAGATGAAGCATTCCGAGGAATCCGCATCTGAAACCGAATCCGAGCGCACTGGAATTTTCGGGCTCATATGAAAAACTTGAATCGTTGAGAGCAAGTTTCTCCATTGCCTTTTTCAGTTCTTCATACTTTGATGTCTCGACCGGAAAAATTCCGCAGTAGACCATCTGTTTCATAGGTTTGAAACCGGGAAGCTGGACTGAAGCCATGTCACTTTTCTTTGTCATGGTCTCGCCTATCTTCACATCGTGTATTGTTTTGATGCCTGCTGAAATTACAGCAACTTCACCTGCCTCTATGGTATCGACTTTTTTCAGGAAAGGCGTGTATTTGCTGATGTCAATGACCTCATATTCAGCATTTGAGTGCATAAGATATATCATGTCGCCGGTTTTTATAGTGCCGTCGAACATCCGCACAAGCATTCTCACTCCGACATAAGAATCGAACCAGCTGTCAAATATAAGAGCTCTTGTCTTCATTGACGGATCTGTCTTCGGACACGGGATGTGGGTCACGATCCTGTCAAGAAGCTCTTTGACACCGAAGCCTGTCTTTGCCGATACTTCGAGAGCGTCTGTGGCATCTATGCCGATTATTTCGATTATTTCGTTCTTGGCTTTTTCAGGGTCTGCGCTGGGAAGGTCTATCTTGTTGATGACCGGTATTATTTCAAGGTTGTTATCTATCGCCATGTAGACATTTGCAAGGGTCTGCGCTTCAACTCCCTGAGTCGCATCCACGACAAGAAGGGCTCCTTCACAGCTTGTAAGCGCCCTGCTGACCTCGTAAGAAAAGTCAACATGTCCGGGGGTGTCAATGAAATTGAGCTCGTAAGTTTCGCCCTGATATGTGTGAAATACTGTAACGGCACGGGCTTTTATCGTTATTCCGCGCTCCTTTTCAAGCTCCATATCATCAAGGAACTGGTCCTTTTTCTCCCTTTCGCTGAGGCTTCCCGTGAGCTCAAGGAGTCTGTCGGCAAGTGTCGATTTTCCGTGATCTATGTGGGCAATGATCGAGAAGTTCCTGATATTTCTAATATTTTTCATTCAATTTCCTGTCAACTTATCAAAAAAGGTTCTCAATAAACAAAAACGCCCGGTTTTTATACAATATCATATATAAAAATACAAGTATATTAAGAGATATTGTTTTACTTGTGCTAATAAACTATTTACAATTCTCATAACGCAATGTATATTCCGGAGAAATTTGAAATTTCTGAAATTAAGGTGAATTTGCAATGACATTGGAAAGTACGCTCATAATTGCAGGAGCCGTAGCTTTTCTTGTAGGTCTTAAATTTTTCATCGATGTTTTTGTCTCTCCCCGTTTTATCCGCCTGGACAGTGCATATCCGGTTGTGCTTGAATTTATAGAAAGCAGTCCAGAGTTGAAAAACATTCTGGGTTCCGGCTTCACATTCAGAGTGCTTCCAAATCCTTTTTCAGGAAAACAGGTGAGACGCTTCAATTTCTATATGACAGGGGAAACATCAAACGGAACGATGCGATGCATTGCAAAAACCCTGAATCCGAATGATTATGAAGTTAAGTGGTTTCTTCTTTCCGCTGTTATCATTCTGGACAACGGTGAAAAATTTGAACTGGTTCTAGACGGAAAAACTGTCGAAAAACAAACCCAGTGTTAAAATCCGCCACGATCATTTATGGCAAAAAGGAATCCATTGTCTATCGTTTCTGACAGATACATTGCAAAGTTGTTTTTTGATCTTTTTATCAGATCTGATGCTATTATTTTTTCGAGATATGACTCACCGTCCGGTATTTCCTCAATTGAGAACCATTCCGGCATTGATCCGGGAGAATCTTCTATTTGAGCATTAGCAGCCACAACCCACGGAAGAAGACCTTTTGAGATCAGAAATTTGTTGTCTTTTGTTCCGAGATCGATTTCAAGTTCTTTCAAGTGGCCGGCGATGATCTCGCCATCAAAAGAGTGTGTGTTGAACATCAGTCCATCGAAAAAAGGTTTTCTGCTGTCATGAAAATAATTTGAGAGTCTTATGAACAGATTGCTTACATCAGTTCTTCTCTGGTTTGATATCGTGAACACATCACTTTCAGCAAAAAAATCATTATAAACAAGCAATTCATCATAAAACAGGCTTCCGGGTTCGATCGTTTTTAATGTTTTAGATAAAATAAAGCATGTTCTGTCCGCCCGTATATTGATGAACCCCTTCTGTGCCAGAGAGACTGTATTTGCTCCGAGACAGCGCGGGTCGCAATTCATTTCTGCAATATACCGGAAAAATCCGGGAGACATATCTTTCGGGATATCCATTTATTTCTTCTCTCCTGTCAGATAATAGTGATACTGGCTGTAATTGCAGGTTGCTGTAAGGCAAAATCCTGATGATTCGAGAAGTTTCGCCGCCGTGTCCATTTCAATTCTTTCGTGTTGAGGCGGTCCTTTTTCGAAGTTTTTGATGTCCCACTCTATTATTCCGATCGTTCCGCCGGGTTTCAGGAGCCGTTTCATTTCTTTTATGATAAACGGTCTGTCGTCTATCTCGTGGAGAACAAATCCCATGAATGCAAAATCGATAGAACTGTCTTCAAGCGGAATTTTCAGACTGTCTGTTTTTATGAAACTGACATTACTGTATCCGGCAGTTTTCACTTTGGCGAATTCTATCATTTCACTTGAGATGTCAATTCCGTAAAGATGACCTGTTCCACCGATGATATCAAGCATTTTAACTGCAAAGAATCCGGTCCCGACACCGAAATCAAGCACAGTGTCCCCTGCTTTCAATTTCATTCCATTCAGCACTTCAACAGGATTAATGATTTTCGCCCTTTCCGGACTCTCCAGCTTCTGCAAGTCTTTTGGATCGAATATGTGTGTCATTTCCCTATTTCTCTATGAACTTGTACTTGATGGTGACATAGCCTTTGTCGGGTTTGAAAGGGATATACTCTATTTTTGCTGTGTTGCTGTACCAGATACCGCTCATGTCATGTTTGAATGTGCCTTTAACTTCTTTTTTTCTGACGAGCGAGTTGCCGTCCTTTAACATTACATCGCCCACTCCTTCACCTCTGAAACTGCCTGTGACCGTAAGTTCCAGTCTGCCGATCTCCCCCTGCCCCTGCTTTTTTTGAATTATCACGGTCTGTGTTGAACTGAGATCATCAATCGTGAGATCTTTCGGCATGAATACCTGATAAAGAAAAAAGCCCGCTCCGGCAATTGCCAGTGTCACAATAATTTTAATCAGCAGTTTTTTCATTTTTTTATCTCTTTAAGTCGCATGTTGATAAAATATTCTGCAATTTTTTGAATTCTTTCTTTGGGCAAGGTCAAAGCTACACTAGGGTTTTCAGGAAGAAAAACTTCATAGATTATAAATTCCGAAACTTGTTTTTCTCTAACTGCGTTCATAAGTGTGAGCAGCTGTTCATTGGTTGTCTTCTCTTTTGATATCTTTTGCTGGAAAACAAGATAAACCAGACATTCTTTTATCTCGACTGACGACAACAGTGTTTTTTCAGCATTTTTTTTTAATCGTTTATCACGGTATCCCGGCTCATATTCCCAGGCAAGTCTACACATGCCGTAATATAGCCATTCAGGATTGTATGTAGTTAATATTACCTTGTTTTTTTCTGGATGTTCAATCTCAATAAGCGGCGTGAAATACCAGTCATCGAAATTCAATCCGTTTTTTGAAGTTAAAGCTTTAAGTGTCGTTATTATTCGAGGATTATTTCTATTTAGTATGTGTGCAACAACCAGTTCCTGAAGAGCTTCCCGATTTTTTCCTTCCCTGTCATAAATTGATGAAAGAAACCAGTGCGCCATGTAATCAATATAACTCGACTGAATAGCTTTTAAATACCATTCTTTTGCGGTTTCATAATCTTTCTTCGACTCGTAAGTCTGCCCTATATATGTCATCAGTAAAGCTGTGCCGGGTTTTTTATCCAGAACTTTCCGGTAATAAATCCGGGCTTTTTCGTATTCTTTTTTTGAAAAGAAACTTTCTGCAGTTTCAAAATCAGATTTTATATCTTCTGTTCTTTCAAATTTCCCAAGAGTTATTCTGTCTCCAGTTTTAACTTGAAAATAATCATTATTGGTAAGTTTTTCGAATTTTCTTGTATTCATAAAAGGTTTTTGCCGTTCACATTTCATTTCATAAGTTATTTCTGAATTTTCAAGAATTTTTATAAGTTCCTGTGGATCCATTATTTCATCTTCAGGATATATCTTCAGACACATGAAAAATATTATTACTATAATGACAAAGAGATAGCGTATCACACTCATCTTTTTATATTGAAGTTCATCCAGAAGAAAATTTATCATCTCACTTCTCCTGGAACAGGTTGCTTATTGTTTTTTGAAGTGATAACCCCTTTTTTTACACGCCACTCCTTTTTATCTGAAGAAATCACTTTCAGCGGAATATTTTTAAGAACAGACTGATAAACGAGTATCTCCGTCGGTATTTTGTCGATTTTCAGCGTTATCTCTATTTCAGTGAGTCTTTTCCCTTTATTGTCTTTTAAAGGATAGCTTTCGCAGGTTTCATTAAATGTTCTGTATTCAACGATATTCATTCCTTTTTTATCGGTGTAGAAAACTTGCGGACCTGCAAGAGAGAGCATGTCAGGGTCTGCTGATGCCGGAATCACATAAACAGCTATCCGTTCCTTCCTTTCCATGACGACAGCGTCATACTTTACAGAGCACAGCGGCTTGAAACTGTTAAGTACCGTTTCACGAGCCTGAATCATTGCAAGGTCTTCAGCACGGAGCTCTTTTTTTGAAATATCTTCGTAACTTACGGTATCTTTGCTGAAAGTTACCTGATGAAATCCCCGAAGCGCGATCCCCTGAAATCCATAGAATATGACCCTTGTTTTTGTAATGTCGTCAAGCTGCACCACCCACCCTTTTATTCTTTTATCGCTTTGAACGACTCCTTTTTTTGCTATATATTCAGTGGCCTTGATCCCGTATAAATCCACTGCGTATATAAGCCGGCCGAGTATGTTTCTTCCGCTAATAACTTCATTGATATCAAAATTGTCGAACTGGTCCTGTACTGCAGAAAGACCTGAAAATGAAAAAATTAAAAAAAAGATAGCTGACATCCGTCTCATTTTTCGTCTCCATCGTAAAATTCACCCCGATCCGGCAGTTCCGCACCGCACTTGCGGCATTTAATATCTGAACTTTCATTTACAGTCCTGCAGTTTGAACACTCTCCGGGAGATAGAAATGTACTTACAGCCACAAGTTTTTTCGTTTTGAAGAAACTCCAGAAGAATGTGCTGTATGTGATAAAGATTATCATCATGCCGCTGGAAAGTTTCGATGCTCCCATAAAACAGAAAAAATCATATAGACCGTGGATGACAGCCGCAGCGAGTATTAAAGGTATTATTATGATAAGCCTTGAATTATTATGGTATTTGAACTTTGCCAAAGCAAGTCCGTAGCCCCAGACACCGCCGAGTGCAAAGTGAAGAGGCACTGAAAAGGCAGACCTGTTAATGAGAACCGCAAGTGAATATCTGCTGACATATTCGAAATTCTCGATCGCGGCAAAACCAAGCCCGACAGCCATGCCATAGATCATTCCGTCAACAGGTTCATCGAAAGCTTTAAGTTTTGAAGTGAATATCAGAGCCGCAAAAGCCTTTGCACTTTCCTCAACGATCCCGATATAAAGACCGAAGATAAGTTTTGCATGCCAGGCAGAGCCCGATCTCACAGCGTCCAGATCAAAAAAAGACCTAGGAAGTACCATATAGAAAGGAATGTAGATGATCGTCAGCAGTATCATCGAGAGAAACCCTCCCAGAACAACAGCTTTTATAAGGTTCCAGAATGACTCAGGTTCAATGGAATCCCGCTCTCTTATTATTAAAAGCCACAGAAAACTTGTTATGGAAATGGCCAGAAATGTTGTCACGGCAACCCTCTGCGATATTAATTAAAGGTATCATAACACAATAAAAAGCAATTCCAATTTTTTGCCCGCAGTTTATAGAATTAAAAACATTGTCAAATTGCAGAGGATGAAGTATCATTGCCAGTCAGGAAAAGAGGTCCGCTTGAGACGGTATATCGAGAAAATAGGAACAAGTGCGATAAACAAAAGGAATGATATAAGGTCTTTCTTCAGCTTCACCGGAAGGTGTTTCAAAGGGATCTTTTCCGGCAGTTTCATGAACAGGGCCGTTTTTGATATTCTTGTGATCCAGATCTATTTTACAGCATATGAGCTTCTTTCCCTTTTCCTTATATTAAGTGTCGTGTACGGAAGCATATTCATCGGGATAGTTCTTCAGACTGTAAAAAGCGTAGGCCTCGTGCAGTATCTCGGCGACATCATAATGGGTATTGTCGTACTCGAAATGGCACCGCTCATCACAGTGTTCCTCATGGCGCTTCGAAGCTCATCCGCCGTAAATGCCGAGATAGCGGTAATGAAGGCCAACCGCGAGCTGGATGCGCTCGTTGCGTTCAAGATAGACCCGGTCGAATATCTTTTCGTCCCCAGAATAATCAGCTTCATGCTGAGCGTTACCATACTTTCAGCCATATTCTCAATAGTTGTCCTTTTCAGCGGGTTCGTATTCACAAAGATAATATTCCAGATGAGCGCAGGCATGTACACCGATCTCATCGCCCGCTCCGTTTCCATTCCGGACCTCGCAGTCATGTTCTTTAAAAGTCTCGCTTTCGGATTCCTGATCTCCGTTATCCCTATCTATCACGGTTGGAACACTAAATATCAGGTAACAGCCATACCTGTAGCCGTTTTAAGAGGAATGATGAGCGTTTTCATGTCTATCATATTAATAGAGGTGATATCATTAGTGCTAAGATTGACATTAAATTATTTGTAAATGAAGAATCTCTGAAAGACTGGATCAGCGGCTTTCAGAAAGAGAACATGGCGGCACCGGTGTCTCCCGACATCCCCCTTCTTTCAAACCTCACTGCCGTGGATAATGTGTCTCTTATCATGCGGTTCCACACACAAAACGGAGATTCCGAGATATTCAGAACCCTGGATTCTCTTTTCAGCGAACTGGGAATTGCAGAGACGAAATGCCTGAAACCTTCTCTGCTCGATGAAAGGACGATATTCATTGTCAAACTTCTGAGGGCGGCCATGATGCCGGGGGCGGCAATACTTATTGACAGACCTTTCTTCATGATAAAGAACATGGCAGATATCGGACCGGTAAGGGAAATGCTCGCACTTCTTGACACCCACTTCAGTAAGTGTATCATTACTGACTATGAATGGCATTCAGGCAGGTACGGAGATCTGATTTGAGTTATTCAACAGGATTTAAAGTAGGATTATTCCTGATAATTTCGCTTCTACTCATAACTGTTTCAGTAATTTTTCTCCTGTTAAAAAAGGATTTCTTTACAGACCATGAATATTACACGCTTTCATCTCCCTCTGGTGAAGGTATCACGGAAGGCATGCCCCTTCTCTTCTCAGGATTTGAGATAGGAAAAGTGGAGACTCTCGAACTTGATGATGCAGGAAATGTGATAATTACGGTCAAAGTACCTTCAAGACATACCGTGAGAATAAATAAAAGTTCCACCTTCACACTCGAAAAGCCTTTCATCGGTTCTCCCCGCTTTGTTGTTAAAACTCCGGATAAGAACGCGCCGGGGCCTGATTCCGCACATGTTTTTCCGACTGACACAATAGACGACATAAACGAAGTCATAAAGAAACTGGAGCCGATGGTTGAAAAAGTCGATCAGATAGCGACCAATGTCAATGCCATGACATCTGACAAAAGCGACCTGAACAAAATAATCTCAAATCTCGAAGCAGTGACAAGCGACCTTGCGAAAAAACAGGGTGTCATCGAAATGCTTGCAGGTGACAAAAAGTCAGGCACAGAGTTCAGGGAAAGTGTGACATCTTTGAACGGAACCCTTAAAGAAGCTGAAAAACTTGTTTCAAACGCCAACGACACACTGAAAAAAGCAGATGAACAGCTCCTCGGCGATGAAGGGACCATACCTAAAGTAAATAGAATAATCGATGATGTCGAGAAAAAGATGAAAGAGCTCGATTCACTCGTTTCAAGCCTTGTGAAATCAGGCGGAAGCATAGAATCAGGCACGAAAGACCTCGACATGCTCAGAAAAGATATAGACCTCACTATCAATTCGGTCAATCTCCTCATAAAGGATGTCCGTAATAATCTGCCGATGGAACAGAAAAAGGAGATCAAACTGCCGTGAAAAGAATACTTCTGCTGATCGCGGTCTCCATTCTTTCCTCATGCAGTTCACAGCCGGCTCCCGCATGGCAGCAGGACGGCAATACAACAATGACGAACTTCATAAATTCATACATGGAAGGAAATCAGCGTTTTGCACAAAACTATTATTTAAAACTTACTGAAAGTCTTAAACTTACGGCCGACCCTGACATCATGGTGATAGCTCCGATCACAAAGTGCGCAATGGACATCGCCCTTTTTAAAGAAGCTCCATCATGTTCCGAAGCAGAACCTTTTTCAGGCGTTATAAAGAAAAAAGAGAATATCAGATATATAAATCTCATTTCGGGTCTGAAGAAAGACATCCCTTCAAAATATAAGGATTTTGTAAACAGTCCATCGCCCTGCTCGACGGAAGTGACCAACCTGAAGATAAAGAAACTGGATGCCCCGCTTTCAAAGATAATCGCGTCGTCATTTGCATTCCGCAGAGGCTGTTATGATGAAAAAACACTACAGAACGCAATAGATACAGCATCGGCCGAAGGCTGGAAAATAACCGTCATCACCTATCTTGACATCCTTTTGAAGTACTATGAAGAAAAGGGGCTTGAAGAAAAAGCCGAACTTCTTCGTAAAAGGATCGGCCTCTCAAAATAAAAAATGAAAGCGCCCCCCACCCCTTTTAGATTCGGAACAAGAAATTTATTGAAGAAAAAACGCGAAATTTAAAGAACAAGGCGGCTCAGGTAAGGTCCCGGACATGCGAAAATCATATTAGAGGAACGGAAAGAGGGAGAAGTTTTTTCAGATTCACTCTCTGAATCAGGTTCAATCTCAAAATCATCTGTCCAGGAACAGGGCGCTAATTGCCGCCTTGTATAACTTAATATAATCAACCTTTTTATGTTTGTCAAGAGGAAATGTTAAAAAAAGTTTATAATTTCAAGCATTTATAGATATTTTTTGTCATTTTGTATCTTTTTTTAAACATATTAAAGTGAAACATCCCCTGTTGCAATCAAAGAAAGTGGAAATTGAAGAAAAAAATGTGTGGAATTTTATTTTTTTTAAGAAGTTCAGTTTTTGAAATTATTCGACGCCGACGATCGCCTTGATGTACTGCTGGCGTTCCCAACTTTCAGGATTTTCTATGTTTTTCTGATTCAGAAGACCTTTGAAAGATGCGATCGTATCAAAGCCTTTTAACTTCATCCAGCTCTCTATTTCACTGTTTATTTTTGCGATGTGCTCAACACCGTTCTTATAAAGGGTGCTTGCAACCTGAACCGCATCTCCACCGGCAAGAAGAACTTTTATCACATCGGACCCGTCACGGACACCTCTTGAGCCTGCTATTGAAAGTTTCGTTTTCCCGGACACAAGTGCAACCCATCTGATCGTTTCAGTAATGTCTTTGTGGGATGAACGGACATAGCCGGGAACGAACGACATCTTTTCAATGTCAATGTCAACCTGATAGAACCTGTTGAAAAGCACTACTCCGGCGGCACCGTGTGTCTCAAGGACCTTTATCATTCTTGAAATGTTCGTGAAGTTCTGCCCCATCTTGACTGAAACCGGTATTTTCACTTTCTCTTTGACAGCCATGAATATTGCAAGGTATTCATCAGCTACTGTATCTCCGCTCTTTTCAATGTCATGTGTCAGATGACTGATGTTGAGCTCAATAGCATCAGCTCCGGCCTTTTCTATCTTTGCGGCGAATTCGATCCAGTATTCCTTTGTTATGCAGTTGATGCTTGCGATCACAGGGATACTGAGCTCTTTTTTTGCATCCCTGATAAGTTTCAAATACGCTTCCGGACCGAAGTTCATGCTCATCTGAGCTATATATTCCACAGCTTCTGTGTGAAATGATGAATAGAAACCTGTAGCAGCGGTCTTGATCCTCTCTTCGATGATCTGTTCTTCAAAAAGTGATTTCAGAACAACTGCCCCAGCTCCCGCCTTTTCAAGTTTGATGAGACTTTCAAGTGAATTCGTCAGACTGCATGAAGCCGCGATAACCGGGCTCTTAAGTTCCATGCCGAGATACTTTGTTTTTAGACTGGTCATTTAATTCTCCGTCAAGCTGTTATTCTTAAGTTTTTCGATGCCATTTGACAATCTTTTCATCGTCTCCTCCTTTCCGAGAGCGGCGGCGATATCGGTTCCTCCGCCCGGAGTGAGCTCTTTCCCGCTCAGTGCGACACGCAGAGACCACAGGAGCACTTTTTTATTAATGTTCTTTTCTGTAGCTGTCAGATTTATCAATTCATAGAGTTTTCCATGGTCCCAGTCAGAAAAATTTGCAAGCACAGGCTTCAGTATCTCAAGTGCTGTGAGCGAATTGACTTTATCGGTCTTCATTTTTGCATTTACAAAAAGTTCCGCGCTGTATTTTGGAAGTTCATCAATGAAATCGATCTGAGGCGGAATGTCACACAGAAACTCAGTCCTTTTGTGAAGACCTTCTATGACCGGATCTAAATTCACTTCTTCTTTCCTGACGGCTTTCCTGATGAAAGGCATCGCCGTTTTTTTAAACTCCTCGTGGTCCATCGCCCTTATATACTCGCTGTTGAGCCATCTGAGCTTCATTTCATCAAATATCGCAGGCGATTTGCTGATCCCTGATATTGAAAACGCCTCTATCAGTTCAGGGATAGTGAATTTCTCCTGTTCAGTTCCGGGATTCCAGCCCAGAAGCGCCACATAGTTCAGAAGCGCCTCCTTGAGACACCCTTTTTCGATAAAATCGGCATAACTGGCATCTCCATCCCTCTTGGAAAGTTTTCTCTGCGCATCTCTCATAACGGGAGAGACATGGACATAGACAGGTTTTTCCCATCCGAAAGCTTCATACAGAAGATTGTACTTCGGTGTTGATATGAGATATTCGCTCCCTCTGACGACATGGGTCACGCCCATAAGATGGTCATCAACGACATTTGCGAAGTTATATGTGGGAAACCCGTCTGACTTTATCAGAACGAGGTCTTCAAGAGTGGAATTCTCGACCGAGATATCACCGTACACCTCATCATGGAATGAAGTTGTTCCTGTTGACGGCATTTTCTGGCGCACAACAAAAGGTATCCCTTTTTTAAGGTTCTCGGCTATCTCATCTTTTGAAAGGTGTGAACATTTTCCGTCATATTTTGTCTGTCTGCCTGCCGCTTCATTTTCGGCCCTGAGGACATCAAGTCTTTCTTTTGTGCAGAAACAGCGGTATGCAGCCCCCTTTTCGATCAGGTCAAGAGCGCATTTCTCGTAGATGCCGGCATCTTTTCTTTCACTCTGCACATAAGGCCCGTAATCTCCGCCGACATCCGGACCTTCATCATGGTTAAGTCCTGTCTCAGCAAGAGTTCTGTAAATTATATCAACGGCGCCTTCTACTTTTCTTTCCTGGTCCGTATCTTCAATTCTCAGAATGAAAGTTCCTTTGTTCTTTCTTGCTATGAGCCATGCATAAAGAGCAGTTCTGAGGTTTCCGACATGCATGTAACCTGTCGGACTGGGTGCGAATCTGGTTCTGACTTTTTCAAATGTCATCTTCGTCATTCTCCGTTATATCTGTGTCAGTTCTTATGGATCTGATAAAAAGTGTTACTGAAATCATCAGGAGCAATACCACAATGCCAAATATCACGACCGGACCGTAATCCTTTCCGGGAACGACCCCTGATTCTATGAGAAAACCGTCCGCGTCCATTTCAAGCATGAAACTTTTTGCAAAGAAATCTCTCATTTTAGCGGCATGCTTATCAGTTTTGAAACTGCGTACTTTCCCTTGTATTGTCCTCAATTGCGGGCCTTCGAATTTTCCGCTTTCATCGGCTTTTTCGGTCACGATGAACTTGTTGGAGCCGGCAATGTAGAAAATTATATGTTTCTGACTTAAGAAGCCTTTGTTCAGAGCTCCGCCGTGAATGGATGTTATCCCTTTTATCTGGACGAAATCACCATCCTGAAGCGTTGAGAACACCTCCATGTTCATGGAAACGGCCTCCCCGAGATCTTTCGGTCCGTCTTTTTTGAAAAAGTATCTCAGACCGTCTATCGAGGTTACTATCACGTAGACAAGTATTATCAGCGTTATTATGAATATGGGGACATTTTTTCTTCCGAACTGAAATTTGAACATATATATCACCTCCTGCTTAAAAGCGCACTGGACATGGCGGCTATCCCTTCACCTCTTCCTGTGAATCCGAGCTTTTCCGTCGTCTTGCCCTTTATCATAATACAGTCTTCAGGGATATTCATTGTTCCGCTGAGGACTTTTCTCATTTCAGCTTTATATTTTGATATTTTAGGGGTCTCACAGATCACGGTGGTATCGACATTTTCTATCACCCAGCCGTCTGAACTGAGCCTTTTCACCGTCTGTTCAAGAAGTTTGATGCTTGAAATGCCTTTATATGCCGGATCTGAATCGGGAAAAAGCTCTCCGATATCCCCGATTCCTGCGGCTCCGAGAAGTGAATCTATGACAGCGTGTATCAGCACATCCGCATCACTGTGACCAGAAAGCCCGCGGTGTCCTTCTATTTTGACTCCGCCGAGCCAGAGTTCCCGTCCATCTTGAAAAGCATGGACATCAAAACCGTTCCCGACTCTGAACTTCATATAAGCCCCACCGATGTAAATATAGCTGACATTATTATGAAAAACAGCGAAAAAGCCAGTGCTCTCTTTCTATTGAAACTGTTTACAGCCCTTCCCCCTTTATATACAAGGACCACTTTCCAGATGAACCCTGCCACATTTCCGAATATTGGGATTATACTCAGAGTGCCTGCGACCATGATGAATCCGCTCATCCTGTAAAAAACGCTGAGCCTGGTCATGGACCCGAACAGAACGCTGCCGAGATGGAGGATTATCGCTGTGATCACAATGAGCATCAGCGGTGAAAGGAGAAGCTGCATGACAAGCGTGACCGTGTCGGGATACATCGCCTGGAATATCACATTGAGCTTGTCGTCACCTATAACGAAAGCGGGATTTATCTCGCCGAGTTTTGCTATCGCATTTTTAAAAGAAGCGAAATCGGGGAAATATATGTGGAATATCTTGAGGGTCCAGAAAGTCTGGAAAAGCACTGTCAGGAAAGCCATTATGAGTCCGTAGATCGGTATCATTCCTGCATTTATGACATATTTCATGTCGTGGAAGAACTTCGTCGGTCTCAAAAGCATGTCGGCAGTTGTTTTCAGAAGAGCTTCGGAAAAACCCGTTTCAGTCCATCTATCCCATGCAGTTCCTCTGAAAAAGCCTTTTGATGCCGGTTTCTTTTTTATGAAAAAAGGCTCTGACTCCTCTTCACTTTCAGCATCGGCGGTCCTTTCCGGCTCTGGCGGTTTCACGGAATTATCTGTTCTTCTGTCTTTGTTAAGTTCGGCCGCTGTCTTTATAACCCTGCTCGGTTCATCTTTGACCGGGTCTCCTACGAATATGAGCGATGAACATTTGGGACACATATTGCTTCCGGTCATTTTGACCGATATAACCTTTTTACAATGGGGACATTCAGCTATCATTTGCCACTCCGGAATAAAACGACTCTATATAACATAATTAATTATTTAGAGCAAGAGCAGGAAAGCATTATTCCTGCGGCTTTTTGCGTGCCGTTCTCAAGAGACATGAGCTTTGCTGTTTCAATGCTGTTCTTTTTCAGCTCAGTATCTGACAATGTTCTTATTATCGCATCTGCGAGGTTGGAACCGGTCAATCTGTGCCGCGGGATGGATATCCTGGATACTCCCCTTTTTCTCAGTATTCCGGCCCAGTAAGGCTGGTCTGTAACATGGGGAATTACAATTGACGGCACTCCAGCTCTGCATGAGGAGTGAGTCGTTCCTGCTCCTCCGTGATGAACTATTGCTGAACACTTCGGAAATATTAGGTTATGCGGTGCGCTTGTCACTTTAAACACCTTGCTGTTATCAGGATGGACCCCGGTCTCTTTCCATTTTGCCTGGACCACCGCTCTGACAGAGCATTTTTTCACTGCATCCATGTAAAGACTGCAAGTGTCTTCGTTATAGATATCAAATACTCCCATGGAACCTGCTGTGATGTAGACAGGCGGCTCGCCGGAATTGAGGAATTTTTCGAGCTCAGGATCAGTTTTTTCATTTCCTGACGGTATTACCCAGTCACCTGTCATGTGCCAGTCCTTTCTGTAATCAGGCATCGGAGGGGTCAACTCAGGGCTTGATGCTATGAGAAGCTCATCGCCGTACATGAGTCCGGACCTTATGAGGCTTTTATACGGTCCCATGCCTGCTTTTGCGGCAAGAGGATTGATTATCGAAAGAAAATACCTCGAAAATAATATGTCGGTGAGCTCCCAGCTAAGTTTTGTTATGAACTTTCCGAAATATCTGTCACCGAAGACAGGCTGATAGGCGGAGATCACAGTTGAAGGCACCGGTGTCATCATAAAATGCTTTTTCCCGAACTTTCTTGCGGCCACAGGAAGCGTTGAAATGAGCGTATGTGTCAAAGTTATGTCGGCCCACTTTGCAAGCTCCAGAGATCTTTCCATTATTTCATCAGCGATAGATTCGAATCCGTGCTTCATTATCAGCTTCATCTGAGCGACATTTTTCCGTTTTATCGTGTTCTCATATATCAGCTCAATGATATTGTCAGTTATCGCCGGCACGGCGGTATGTTCTATTTTAAAGTTGAACTGCGAAGAATATCCCGAATAGTCCTTTCCGAGGATACTTGTGATGACGAGCCGCACTTCATGGCCTAGTGACGCAAGTTCAGCACATATCGCAATAAAAGGCCTGATGTCACCCTCAGAGCCCCATGTCTGTACACCGATCTTCAAATGGACAACCCCCTTCTCATCACAGTATAAATTCAAGAAAGTTTTCTTTTGATATGATCTGATATGTCGACTCGGGATATGTTTCTTTCCAGAGTTGAGGCGGTTTCACCTTTTTATTTCCCCACTTGAATTCAAAGCCGCATAGAACCCCGTCTTTTTCCTCGATCATATCAATTTCTTTTCCATCATAGGTCCGCCAGAAATAATAGTTGGGGCACCTTCCTGCATAGCTCTGCTTTTTCACTCTTTCAATGAAAAGAAAATTCTCCCAGAGCATCCCTTCATCGTTTCTTAAATTTAGAGGACTGAAATTGTTTATCACTGCATTTCTAATGCCGTTATCCAAAAAGTAATATCTTGAATTCTTTGATATCTCTTTTCTCAGGTTTCTTGAAAATCCTCTGACCTTCTTTATGACAAAAGTTTTTTCAAGCAGATCAAGATATTTTTCAACACTGTTTTTTGACATGCCAAGCTGTCTGCCCAGTTCATTTAATGAAACTTCAAAGCCAATCTGAAAAGCAATAAGTCTCAAAAGATCTATCAATTTATCAGCGTTCCTTATGTTTTCAAGAGTCAGGATGTCTTTTAAAAGATATGAGTTCTTAAGATCGATCAGATACTTCTGCTTTTCTTCATTATTTACCGAGGTTAAAACCTCAGGGTATGTTCCATAAATAAGATAATTCTCAAGGTTCTGTAAAATTTCCATACCACCGGTATTTTTGCTGATCTCAGACATCGAAAGAGGAAAGAGAAGCATTGTTTTCATCCTTCCGGTAAGTGGTTCTCCAAGTTTTCCAGACAGATCAAAAGAAGATGAACCTGTGGCTATTATTTTAATTTCCGGTATGTGGTCAACCATGATCTTTAAGGCAGTTCCAACATCGGGGATCATCTGAGCTTCGTCAATAAAAACAATTTCATATCCTGAAAAAGCAGATTTAATTGAAGCAATATTCCCTGAATTCATAACCTCTTTTAAAACAGCATCTTCTCCTGCACCTGTAAAAATTCTGCCATTAAAAGAGTCAGTAAATTTTCTGACCAGAGAAGTTTTTCCCACTCTTCTCGGCCCGTAAATAACCAGAACCTTTCCATTTTTAAGATAGTTTTCAAAGTCATTCTGACAAAAACGATCATACCACATTTAACAGCTCCTGTGCAAAAAGACAAATCTAAACGACCGTTTTTTTTATTTAATTCGGTCATCAGATTGACAATTTTCACACAAATTTGGTCAATTTGCAAGTTTTTCTCGAAAAAAGGAAAGTTATTCCTCAAACGGACAGATTTCTTCTTCTTTGCAGTAGCAATCCATGTCTCTGAGGATTAACGGCGTTGAGCTTCTTTTCTGATAGAGCAGCCATTTTCCTTCAAATTCGGCATATCCATACGGGAATCTTGTCGTTCCATCAGCATAGGTTTCGTCATTTTCCATTTTCTTCATGCAATATTTTTTATTCTTGTCTATCCTGTAATAACAAAGGAGACCACCGTATTCATTTCCATCTGTGGTTACCTCTTCATAAAGCAGAATCGTTCCTCTTAACATTCTTGGAAGAAGTGAAAATGCGTTCTTTGAAGATGCTTCAGAAAATTCAGTTATCAGATCGGTTCTTTTGTAAGAATCACCTTCTTTTTCTGCAAAAACAATCTTTTTTTCAAATGTGCTGTAATAAACAAGCCGGGTTTCATTTTCTTTGTCAAAAAATAAATATTCCGTCTGCTCTCCTTCCTTGTTAAATTTAAGACAGTCGGTCAGCTTCTGCGGATTCTTCGACAGATCACATATCCAGCCATTAACATCATCATCAGTAAAAGAAAGTTTATCACCCACAAGAGAAGGAAACCACCCCAATCCTTCACCCAGCACCGTCCATTTCCATTCCCCGACTTTGGCATAAGCCATTTTCTTGCTTCCAGGTTCACTTATATTCG
>JAKLDO010000022.1:0-21259 GCA_022703485.1 bacterium | reverse complement strand
TCCCTTCACCCAGCACCGTCCATTTCCATTCCCCGACTTTGGCATAAGCCATTTTCTTGCTTCCAGGTTCACTTATATTCGCAAATGCCCATTTGTCATTCAAAGCGGGTTCATAAGACAGCTGTTTTACCTTTTTGTTATAAATGAGTTCTTTTTTCCCGTCATCACTCATATATGCCATGAAAATATTGGTGTTATTCAGATCAAGACTCCTCTTGTCAGCAGTAAGACCTATCCTTTTCCCTTTATAATACGCCTGTTCCTGACCTCTCGCCGGAACAATGAAACTGTATTGTTTTGTTGCAATGTTATAAGTTACATACTTCCTTTTAACCGGCCATTTCTCAGAATCCAGATTTTCAGGATATAAATGAAACCCTATTTTCCCGTCACTCATGTTCCATGACTTGACAACTCCCATTGTGCCGTCAATGCCCCATCTGGATAAATATAAATCACATTTATGCATAGGAACCAGATTTTCCATTTCAGGAACAAGTTTGTAAAGTTCATCTTTAGTGAGCGGTTTTAAACTTTCCATCACACAAGGATATCCGCAGCAGTCATATTGCGGCATTTGCGTACACAATGCCTGATTCTGCTCCTTCCACAGGTTGCTCATGCACTGAGGATCTTTTTCTGTGGGTGCATCACATCCGGGACGGCAGAATGTTATCTTTCCATCTTTATCATAATACGGAAAAGGGGCATCAATAAGTAACGGATAACACAAAGAGTCCGTATCTGCATCTGTCAGCTGATCAATATCTTCGCTGTCATCAGGAATATTATCCGGAATATCTGTATCTGTAACGGAATCTTTATCCTGAACTGCATCTGTATCGGGCTTTGAACTGTCGGAATTACATGAAACAAAAAAGATTATAAAAAATATCAGTGCAATCCTGAACATTCTGCCCCGGAGAATAATTGAACAAAATCAGGGTATCAGATTGTTAAATTGGTGTCAAATCATAAAAAACCATAATTTAACAGTTGTTCAATCGTTCAATTATGAATTGAGGGTTTTGATTGACAATACAATTCCAATTCCGTAATATCTTTTGAACGATCTACAGGTCCGGTGGCACTATGAATGTTTTCCCGTTCGAGATCCGGAAAGAAGAATACATTTTTTTAATGAACAAGCTGAAAGTATCACATACCGGAACATCTATCATGAAAGACCGTTTCAGTTTGAAATCGTTCATGATAACAGATATTTCGACCCCGGCGGCAAATGTCATTAAGCAGCATGTGCTGGCTCTGGGCGGAGAAGCGGCTGTTCCAGCTCATTCAGTTAACTGTTCCGAACCTAAAAGCGATCTGGTGTTTTCCATCCGCGAAGACAGGCTTCCTCAACTGCTGGAAAAGTTCAGATGTCAGTGCTGGAAACTTCCTGAGGCCGCTGAGATCATACAGAACATTGTTTCGTGCACTGCTCCGTGGTTCAATTTCAATTCTGAAAAAATTAAAACGGACAGACCGCTTGTAATGGGAATCCTTAATGTGACGCCCGATTCTTTCTCTGACGGCGGAAAATTCCACGATCCTGAAAAAGCACTTGAAAGGGCACTTGAAATGGTGCATGACGGAGCAGACATCATAGATATCGGCGGAGAATCGACAAGACCCGGCTCAATGCCTGTGGAAGCGCAGGAAGAGATAAAAAGGACCGTTCCTGTTATCAAGATGATGAGAGAGAACGGGATAATGGTCCCTGTTTCCATAGATACTTCAAAAAGCGAAGTCGCAAAGGCCGCCCTTGATGCCGGAGCTGACATCATAAACGACATAAGCGGATTCACTTTTGATGATAAAATGTCATATCTCGCAGGAGAAAGCGGCGTTCCTGTCATTCTGATGCATATTCTCGGCAGGCCTTCGACAATGCAGAAAAACCCTGAATACAAGGATATTTTCCCTGAAATGCTCGATCATCTGAAAAGATCGGTTGAAACTGCCTTTGCCGCCGGAGTGAAAAAGGAGAATATCATCCTTGATCCCGGCATAGGCTTCGGAAAGACGCTTGAGCACAATATTGCGATAGTAAAGCACCTCGAGGTTTTCCATTCATTCGCCATGCCAGTGCTTGCGGGAGTCAGCAGAAAAAGCTTCATCGGAAGCATAACCGGCAGAAAAGAACCCGTAGAAAGGGTTGCAGGTTCGACAGCCCTGCATTTATCACTTCTTCAAAAAGGAGCCGCAATAATAAGGGCGCATGACATAAAAGAAGCGGCAGACACTGTCAGGATATATATGGCACTTAACAGGGAGCAGACATGCTGATCAACTATCTGTATGCATATTGGCAGGCTGTGTGGGGAGGTTCGATATACTCCTTTCTCATAAGCCTTGCCGATCTTTTCATAGTATACTTCCTTCTTTACAAGTTCCTTGTGCTTGTAAAAGGAACGAAATCCATGCAGATACTTTCAGGTTTCTTTGTCCTGCTCGTTGTATATCTCATCGGGCATCAGCTCGGGCTCAAGGCGACAGAATGGCTTCTTGAAGGAATATTCGCGAACATTTTCATAATCATAGTCGTGCTGTTCCATGAAGAAATAAGGTCCATCCTTTCAAGTTTCGAGGTTTTTGATCTTTTTAAGGGCTCAGGTAAAAAAAGAGAGAATGTCCACATTGTTGATGAGATCACGGAATCTTTGTGGCATCTTGCATCCATATCTGAGGGGGCCATCATTGTGATCGCACAGAAAGGAAATCCGGAATCCTTCATTACAGGAGGGATAAAGCTTGATGCAAATGTCAAAAAAGAGCTTCTGCTCACGATCTTCAAAAAGAACTCTCCTCTTCACGACGGAGCTGTTGTGATAAGAGATAATAAAATAGTGATAGCCGGAGCGGTACTTCCGCTCAGCACAAATCCCGACATAGACCCCAATTTCGGCACAAGACACCGTGCGGCATACGGCATAAGCGAGGTTGTTGACAGCCTTGTGTTCGTCGTAAGTGAAGAAAGAGGCCAGATCTCGATGCTCAACAGAGGAAGGATAACAAGGAACATGAGCCGAGACATTGTCAGAAAAGTCCTTTCCACATACCTTGTCAAGGAGAAAAAATGAAAGAGAAAATAATATTTTTCCTGACCGGTTATTCAAGAGAGAAGCTGATAGCGCTCATACTTACGGTCGTCATATATTCCTTTGCAATAGATATCAACGAGATTTCAAGGACCTATTCCGTCAAGGTCGTGATCGTTACAGCAGAAGATCAGACTGTCGTTTCAGAAACGGTTGAGAACATCAAGGTCAAAGCAAAAGGAAGCGTTTTTGATTTTGCAGGAATAAAAGATCAGGACCTTTCTGTCACAATTGACCTTTCATCAAAGAAGCCCGGCAAGTACACAAGGTCTTTTGATCCATCCATTCTTCCTTTCGGCGAAAAGATAAAAATTGAAAAGATCACTCCTGCCGAGATCGTAATAAAAACAGTAAAAAAGGAACAAAATGACAAAAAAAATCCTGTTCGGGACTGACGGTATAAGAGGTACCGCAAACATTCCGCCACTTGATCCCGCATCAGCCGTGAAGGCCGGGATTGCCATTGCAGAACACTTCAAGGTTAAATGCGGGACACAGAAATGCAAGGCTGTCATAGGAATGGACCCGAGAATATCATCGGGAATGCTATCAGACAGCGTTTCAGCAGGCATCCGCAGTGCAGGATGTGATGTTATGGTCCTTGGAACGGTATCAACTCCGCTTGTAAGCAGTTTCATAATCGAGAGCGGCGCTGACTTCGGCATCGTTATATCCGCAAGCCACAATCCTTTCGAAGATAACGGAATAAAGGTGTTCAACGGAAAAGGGACGAAACTGAACGATGATGAAGAACTGGAAATAGAAAGGATCTATTTTTCAGGCAGACCGGAGAAAAATGTCACCGGCGGATCTCTGGGAAAGGCGTTTATCATTGAAAACCCTGATTCAGCCTACGTTTCCAGACTTATTTCTGTTTTCGGGACCAAAATACAGTCCAGCGGAATAAAAGCAAGCATAGACCTTGCCAACGGAGCGACATTCCTTACTGCACAGAGAGTGTTCAACGCGCTTTTAAAGAAAAATGTGAAATACTATTCCTTTGAACCGGACGGCATCAACATCAATGACAGATGCGGCGCTCTCCACCCCGAACAGCTCGGAACAAAAGTCCTCAGTGACGGCAGCGATATCGGAATAGCTTTTGACGGTGACGGAGACAGGTTCATTGCAGTTGATGAAACCGGTACTGTGGTTGACGGTGATAAGATCATCGGAATATGTGCGCAACATCTTAAAAAGAACGGCAGACTGAAAAAAGACACAGTTGTGACAACGGTCATGAGCAATGCCGGGCTCGAAAAATATCTGATTGAAAAAGGGATAAGAATGACAAGAACCCCCGTCGGCGACAGATATGTTTTTGAAGAGATGTCAAAAAGCGGAGCAGTACTTGGAGGAGAGAACAGCGGACACATAATATTTTCCGACATTAACCCCACAGGTGACGGCATCGTGGCGGCACTTACCGTTCTTGAAATAATGACTGAAACAGGGCACAGGCTTTCAGATCTTGCGAAAGAGATCCCCCTTTTCCCGCAGTTCATGTCAAAAGTTAAAGTTGAAAAAAAAATACCGCTTGAAGAGATCCCTGGACTTGCCGAACTTATAAAAGAGAACGAAGCCGGACTTGCCGGCGGAAGGATGCTCGTAAGATATAGCGGAACAGAACCTGTGCTCAGGGTAATGGCGGAAGGACCTGACATTTTAAAAGTGAAAAACTCCGTTGAAAGCGTAGCGGCATTCATAAAGGGGCTCAAATGATAGCAGGGATAGGAACGGACATCATTGAGATCGAAAGGCTCAAAGACAAAAAAGACCTGTGGAAAAGGTTCCTTTCAAAAAAAGACTGGGAATACATCTCCCGCTTCATCCAGCCCGAAGAGCATGTCGCAGGTTTCTGGGCGGCAAAAGAGGCCCTTGTGAAAGCTCTTGACAACACATCGATCGAATTTTGTGATATAAACATACTTCACACTGAGTCTGGCAAACCTTATTTTGAGAATGTCCCTTTCGAAGGCAATTTCCACCTCTCGATCAGTCATGAAAGAAAGTTCGCGACAGCCGTAGTGATCTGGGAAAAATAATGGAAAAATATTCCGGCATTTTCTTTAGCGACCTCGACGGCACACTTGCAGATAAATACGGGAGAATTTCAAAAAAAGATCTGGATTCTCTTAAAAAGCTTAAAAAATATAACATCTTGAGTGTCATAGCGACAGGGCGTTCACCGTTTTCGGCCAGAAAGATAATAGATAAGAAATTCCCTATCGACTACCTTATCTGTTCGACTGGAAGCATTACAATGAAATGGCCTCAGGAGGATATCATTGAAAAATTCGACCTCACAAGTGAAGAGGTGGCTTTTTCAGCAGACATTTTCAGAAGTTACAATCTTGACTTCATGGTGCTTCATGAGGTTCCCGAAAATCACAGATTTGATTCCTTTATATTTAAAAGGCCTCATCCGGATGTAGTCAGAAGACATAAATTCTACAAAGGATACTACCGTGTCAGAGATTACAATTTTCCTATCAGCCGGCCCAGCTGTCAATTGATAGGGATAATTGACGATAACGAAAAACTCCTGCACGAAATAGCTCCTAAATTCAAAGGCTTGAAAGTCATAAGAAGCACTTCGCCTCTTGACGGAAAATCTCTGTGGATCGAAATATATCCTGAGAATGTATCAAAAGGAAACGCCATAAAAAGCCTCTGCGGATCGACCGGGGTCGACATAGAACGCACCGGAGCTATCGGCAATGATTTCAACGACATAGAAATGCTTGAAGCAGTAAGGCATCCTTTCGTGGTGGGAAATGCGCCTGAAAAACTTAAAATTAACTACAGTACTGTTTCAAAATGCACAGAATCGGGAGTCAGCGAGGCGGTAGAGCGGTTTATTTCTTCACTGCAGGAGCCTGCATAGCATCAAAAGGTGACGGTGACTGCTTATAATCTGCCGGAACTTTGAATTTGTCAGCAGGGATCTCGGCTTTTTCAAAAGAAGCAAAAGTATTTGTATTCATTATCCTTCCTGTCTGAAAATACTTTATTACAACAGGAATGCCTGTAGTCTTTATATCCTTCCATGCGGCTTCAGCTTCACCTTTGGGCCCGTAATCAAGAGAGATCTGTTTCAACTTATCAAGATCTGTCATGGAACACGGTATTTTATCCTGTGCAACTGTGCATATTTCTTCAATTTTTATCTTATCTATCATTCCGTCATATACAGAACACTCATTTGTTCCCCACTTCCCTTTTTTGCCTGTATTCACATATTTTACCGGAACATTGTCCTTTTCACCAAGCATGACCTGCATCTGCGCTTCGACTGCGGCTCTCTGTTCAGGAGAAAGCTGTGACAATGAGGCTTTCTGCTGTTCTATCATCGCCTGCATCTGTTTTTTCATGTATTCCCTTGACTTGTCTATCTGGTCCTTTGTCATTTTCATCCATGTCTTATCTTTATGGTTGACAATTGTCACTTCCTTTTTGATGAGGTCGTAAATTATCGACTGTGCATCATCACCTTTTGTCTCCATCATAACCATGTCGCCCTGAATGTAGAGCGTTGCAAGATTTTTTTCATTGTTCTCATGGTCAATGCTTTCGGTAACTATTTTCACTCCGCCGTAAAGACTTGAAAATCCGAGTGAAAACAGCATGATGGCCGCGATCTTAATAAAATATTTCATTTTTTCCTCCAGATTCAGGTTCGGTTCCAGAATACAGCCAAACAGCCTGAAATGCAAAATCATTTTTTACTTTTTTTGTGTCACTTCTGTTATAATCATCAGATCGTTGAGAGGAACGGCTATGTTCGACCGGTTCGATTATGACAAATATTTTGAACAGTTATTCTGGGAGAAAAGGTTCATGGTGCTTTCTATCGCAAGAAAATACATTAAGGACCAGAACACTGTGAAAGATATCGTACAGCAGGCGTTCCTTAAAATATACCTGAACATAAAAAAGATAAAAAAGGTTGAAAATATTGATGGTTACATTCACAGGATCACAGTAAACGAAGTAATGGACCATTTCAGGAACTCTAAAGCCATACCTTCAGTTTCAATAGATGACATTTCGGAACATTTCCTTCCCGACAGATCCGAGAACACGGAGGCCAAAGCATTGAACCGGGCTGGAATAGAACGATTTTCCGATTATCTTTCGACGCTTCCGCTTAAAAGAAGGTCCGTGGTTTCATTAAGGATATTTGAAGATCAAAGTTTCGCTGAAATATCAAGGACGCTTGAAATATCTGAGGTTTCCGCAAGGAACCTGTTCAGTGTCGCGATGAAAAATTTCAGAGACAAGTATTTAAGGATGGAGAGAAAAAATGCATGACGACAGCAGCATCAAATGGGATGAAATGCTCACCGGCGTTATGAAAGAAGGGAGATCCATAAGAAAGAGGCGCCAAATTATCAGGACCTCCCTCATTTCACTTGCCGCACTGATCGCCGCCGGATATCTGTTCTTACAAGATCCGGAAAAAAGCGATCAGGACCTCATTGCACAGACCGATAAAAGCAGTGAGATCGAAGTGGCTATCATCAGCAATGATGCTTTTTTTGATAATGACTTGGAATTATTAATTTATTAGCAGGGAGAAGATCATGAAGAATTTTATCAGGCTTTTAACCTTTTCGATCATTTTTCTAACACTTGCAACTCTTGCCGCTCAGGAAGGACCGATGAAAAAAGGACAGGGCAAAATGGGTCCGGGACACGGAATGAAAGGTATGATGAGCGAAATGATGCTTGAAGAAGCGGGAGTTCCGGAGGCAAAAAGGGCGGAAATAAGGAAAAAAGGACATGAAATTCACAAGGAAATGATGGATATCAACTATAATATCGGAGAGTTGCGCATTAAGATGAAAAACGAGTTCGATAAGGACAAACCCGATATCAACACACTCAAAAACCTGAATGGACAGATAGCCGACCTTAGAAAAAAACAGTTCATGCTTATCGGTAATTTCAAGATCGATGTCATGGCATCCCTTACCGTCGACCAGAGAAAAAAGATGCACGAGATCATGAAAGCCAAAAGAGAGAAATTCATGGAAAAAATGGGCGAAGATGCGCCCGACATGGACGATTAACTACTTTATATTCACATTGAAAGTGCCGAGAATGAACCTTTTCTGACCGTCGTTGAACGATTCTTTATCAATGTTCATCCTTTCGTTGTTGATGTAAAATCCGGTATAGATCTTGACTCCGCCTCCGGGATGGGCTTTTGGAACGACCGTATTGAATTCGTCCCTGATTATCTGACCGACTTCCCATTTATTCGTAGGATAGAACCCTTGCAGAGGATAGTCGTCAAATTTCCAGCTGTGAGGAAGCGCTCCGCTGTAGACATCAAAATGGAAAAAAACCTTCCAGCTCTTTTCTATGGCCTTTAAAACTCTGTAATAAATGATAATTCTCATATCAGCGCCCGGATCGAACCTGTTACTGTTGAGCTTGTATCCTATTATCTCAATAGTTCCGTCACCGAGAGTGCCGTTCACTCTTTCAATGTTCGACGGGATCTCCGCTTCGTCAATTATCTTCTCGCGCCATTTGTTAGCTTCGGGGGAATCCTTGTCTTTCACTGACACTGAGTACATTTCAATTTCCATGTATGTATCAACAGCATCATCCATTATCTTTGTCATCGGAACACCGGGGTCGTTGAGAAGCGCCGCCCTGAGTTCCGAAACTTTGTTAACTTTTGTGGTTATGAACACTTTGTTCTCAGGGTGGTCTTTAACTATTTTCTGCACCTGCTCTATCCTGTCAACGCGGTGAAGCGTCTCGTTAAGACCGAGATAAAAGTACATCGACCTGTTCTTCCAGTTATCGTAATCCACTATTACATCGCCGTCTTTCTTCAGCTCGAAGTACTTTTCAACAAGTTTTTTCGGAGTGAAGACATCCAGCATCCTGGGAACCCAGTAGAAATTCAGATAGCCCGCCCATGCCACTGCAGTAAGAATGAATCCCGCAACCGACAGTTTGTAAAGCCATTTTTTCGAAAGCGCAACCATTGGAACGAGTATGAAAACGACCATTACAGGGGTGAATATCTCCAGCGGAAAACGCATGTCGAACACTCTGCCGAACCATGTCTGAACTTTGTGTGTCGTTATAATGTACAGTATATCAGCATAGTTAAGCCCCGTGGCGAGATCTTTTCCGATTATTCCTACAATTAGAGCAGCTATCACAGCCGTCACCGGATAGTACTTCGGAAGCTTCGGATCGCTGAAAAGCTCAAAAGCCCCGACCGCTAAGATCATCGACATGAACGGGATAACGGGAAAAATATAGTGAGGAAATTTTGTAGCGGTCAGCGTGAAGAACATGAACATGAAGAAAAAGCTCAGTATCACATAGGCTTCTGACTTTTTTTCATTCAGCTTCTTTGCCGTAAAATAAAGAGCTGGAACAAGGAAACCTATCCACGGAAAAGCGCCTATGCTCAACTGCCAGACATAGAATTCAAAAGGGCCGTCCGGTTTGTCGATCGTCCCTTCAAGTCTGCCGAAATGATGCTCTCCGAAAAATTCTCTGTAAAAGGGCATTCCGTGCTTTATGTACATGTAAAGATACCACCATCCGCTGACAGCGATGAATATTCCGGTACCTTCACACGGCCGTAATGATTTTATAAACGCACCGTAATCCTTCATTGTTTTCCTGAAACCGCCCGAATAATCTGTGATGACCATCATCCACAAAGCGATTATGGCTGCGGGAAAGAACACTGCAAGGAGTCCTTTGGTCAGCATTCCCAGACCCATGAAAAGGTATGCAAGTCTCAGAGTTCTCTTATCGCTGTCTCGCTGTCCCAGATAAAGGAACCCGATGGAACCTGTCAGGAAAGTGACAAATGTTATGTCCCACATGAACTGTCTTGAGATCAGATATGTGAACGGAGTGAATATTGCAATGAAACCTGCTGTGAAAGCCTTCGGGACATCATTGAAAAGTCTCCTTGCAATATGATATATCAGCAGGACGAACAGGACTCCGTTTATGGCAAAAGGAAGTCTCAGAGCAAGCTCGGTCGGGCCGAGAACTTTCATGAAAGGGAAAACCATCCAGAAACAGAATATCGGCTTGGACCAGAAATTGTGCTTTCCGAGATAGACAGGATCAAGGAACCAGTCCCATGAACTGCTTGCCATCATCTCCATCGCCACCCTGCCGTAATGAGGTTCCCACTGACACAGGAGCGGGTAACCCCCGAGGATCGGAAAGAAAACCAGCGCGGATATCAGAATCAGAAAAGTTTTCGGGTATTTGAACATCATTTTCATATGTTACCTCGTGAGTAAAAAAAACTGCGAGATTATAAAAGCATTAAAAGGTTAAGTCAAAAAAACAAAAAATTGTAAACAATAATGTGTTATGATATATAGGACTGAGTTTAAAATGGTGTTAAAAAATGAACCTGTCACTGAGATACATTATCCCGGTTTTAATACTTTTTTACGGTGCCGTACTCCGTCCTTCCGAAAAAAATGCGGAATATATCGACAGACAGTTCTTCATTCAGAGCATGTCAGAGGTGCTTCTTCAGGACAAACCCGAGCTTCTTGCCGTTAAAGCGGCCCCTTTTCTGAAGGATAAAGAGATCTCCGGCATTCCGAACTGTTTTCCGTGCTCTCTTTACCTCATCAGAACAACATTTAAAGCTGATCCGCAGACCCAGCTTGTAGCCGCCGACCTTGCGGTAAAATTCTCACCGGACCTTCCCGAAGCTCACATTCACTATCTTTCAAGGCTCATAAAGTACACGCCGGCAAGGTTTGACAGGATATCAAATGAATTTTCTGCAACAGCTGTCAGCTTTTTCAAGTTCCCGCCGAGAGATGCATTTTTCTATTCAATACTTGACGGCGTCATCAAAGGATGTCTCATACTTCTGTTTCTGTTCATAACGGTGCTTCTTTTCAAGTACATAAGGCTGGCGCATCACAAATATATGCATCTCACCGGATATTCAAAATTCTATGCTGTAATGCTTGCTCCTGCGCTGGGAGTCTCAGCATGGATACTGTGGCAGGACCAGCTTAACTACACTCTTGTGCTTCTCACAGCGATAATGTTCTTCAGCGGTTTTTCACTTATCAGGGAAAAGATCATTCTCTACTCACTTTTTCTCATCGTTATCGCAGCGCAGAGCGGAATAATACTCACCGGTGCAAATGAGGATGCCAGTGTTGACAGAATGACAGCATTGAACCATCTCAATGCGATCTATTCACCGGCTTCGGCAGATATAAAGAAAATAGATACCGACATGCCCGGAGGCTCCATGGCCAAAGGGTATCTGTTCTATTACAGCGGAAACCACAAAAGGGCGGTATTTCATTTCAAAAAAGAGCTTTCGGCTATAAATGAGGGAGAGATCAAAGCATCTATCGAAAATGCCACGGGGCTTTCATACGCCGCAATGGGAGACTATAAAGAGGCGATAGAATATCTCAAAAGCTCATACGATCATTCAAGAAAGATAGGCACCGGATATAATCTTGCAAAAGTTCTTTACGAAGGCGGTATGACCGAAGAAGGTTCGGCACTTGAAAGGAACATCCTCGAAAGAGCTGACAGTGTGACACTCAATTACGCCGGACTTGATCTTCCTCCGATGAATAAGGTCTGGCGGTTCGTCACCAGCGGAAAGACAAGCACAAAGTTCGAGAATTCGGTCCGTTTCATAATTTTCATACTTACCAACCTTTTCTTTTTCATATTTCTGACACTTATCAGGATAAACTATCTTAGAAGCCTCAAGCTGACGAAATGTCTTGAATGCGGAGATGTCATCTGTTCAAAATGCAACGGCGGCGGCGAACAGGTATGTGCTGTCTGCAGGCTCATGAAAGCGGCTCCCGATATGTTCAAGGAAGGAGAGAAGGCTGTCTACGAAAACAAGAGAGAACTCCATTTTGCAAGGGAAAGCGTGACAGGAATGATCATTAACTTTCTTGTTCCCGGCGGAGGTCTCATGTTCGCAAACAGGATCCTTGAAGGATTCCTGTATCTTCTTATCATCGTTACAGTCTCAGTTCAGCTTACCCAGAATGAAATGGGACTTATGTACAATATGAACACAGGAAGTTCCGAAACAATAAGGATCATCGCCATAGTTGTTTCGGTCATATTCTACCTGATCTCGATAATCAGGGGATATGCCGTATCAAGGGGGGATTGACCTATGGAAGCTCCGCTGAACACCGTACAGCCGGGTTTTATGAAAATGTCCGGCGGAATTCAGGAAAAAGGGTTCTTCGAGCTCTTTGAGGACATCTCCCAGAGAAAACTGTCCGGAGTTCTAAAGATCACTCTTACAAAAAAACAGGAATACCGTTTCTATTTCCGTGAAGGACTCATCGTATACAGCGAAAATTCCAGGGTGAGAACAGACGAACTTATCCTCGACATGATAAAGGGGTCGGGGCTGGTAACAAGAGATACTATTGTAAAGTCGGAAGGCAGAAAATCCAAGATCATGAAAAGCCTTCTGGAGATACTTATCGAAGAAGGGCATGTATCAATGCTGCTTTACTCGAAGATCATAAGCACGACGGCAAGGATCAACATCATAGAAGCGGCTTTTGTCAGTAAGGGCACTTATTCTTTCGAGCACCGCAATTCAGTGCGCGAAGTTCACGGCGTCAGACCTGTGGAATATGCCGGTGTTAAAGTTCTTAAAACAACTGATAGGGATAAAATCAAAGCTGTAAAAAAGATTCTGAGATCCCTTTATTTCAATGTCACAGGCCATAACACAACGGACTATCTTTCTTCGCGGAAACCGTTCCTGCAGAATTATCTTATAACCGAGCTCGACTTCATTGAATATGTGAACCGCGCCGCTGATGACCTTCTGGCAGGCAAATGGAACATCGAGAACAGGTTCATGACCGCAAAAGTTCTTGATACAGCGGCAAGATACGCTTTCAGGGCTTTTGTGCTCAGCGCTCTGTGCACTTTTCTGTATCTTGCTACAATGACAGCCACTTTTACTGTTAAAAAAGAGCACAGATCGGTCAGGGATTTCTATTTTTTCAAAATATCGCTGCTTTCATCTCTTTACACATTTGAGACAGGGGAACAGGCGGATATTGACAAGCTCATTTTAAACTCCCTTGTAACAAAGGAAGAAGCCGAACATTCAGGTATTGAGAACAGATCTGCAAAATAACGGGGGATATGCACATGGTTTCCGGAACAAAGAAGGAACTGAGACATGAAGTGCTCAGATATTATCCAGAACTTAGAAAATATGAGGGTATGACAACCCTTGACATCAAGCCGGCTTCACAGTTCGTATTCCAGAAAAGAGGGTTCGAATCACTCGATTTCGGAATATCAATAAATAAAAAAGGGTTCAATATCTATGTTGCAGGCGATGCAGGGACCGGAAAGACCTCGAATGTGAAAAAGCATATCGAGGAGATAGCTGCAAAAATGAAAACTCCTGATGACATGCTCTATGTCTACAACTTCAAGAACCCTGATATGCCCAAGCTTTTATACATGCCTGCCGGAAAAGGGGAAAAGCTGGTCAATGACATGGAAGACCTGCTTGATTACTTCATTTTCCAGATACCGAGACAAATGGAGAGCGAAAGTTTCGAAATAAAGAAAAGCGAAGTTGTAAGATGGTATCAGGAAGAAAGTCAGTCGAACTACAATGAGATCGAAAAAGAGGCTTTAAAGTTGAGCTTTCTTCTTAAAGCTACCCAGAACGGTCTTGTGATAAATCCGATAGTTGAAGGAAAGACAATAGACAGAGAACAGTTCGAGACCCTTTCCGAGGAACAGAAAGAGGTCATCAAAAAGAACGAGGAAGCTCTTCAGGAAAAGCTGATCGCATATTTCCATAGAGAAAGAGGTCTTGAAAAAGAATACAAGGAAAAAATGACGAACCTCCGCCAGACAATGGTGAGACTTATCATATCCGAACCTTTGAGAGAGCTTAAGAAAAAACATCCTCACAACGAGAACTTCAGCAATCATCTTGAGGATATAGCCGAACATATCGTCAATAATTTCGATGAGTTCTTTATTTATAGAGATATTGAGGAAGGCAAGGTCGATCCCGGGAAATACCCGACTCCCGACTTCAAGGAGTTCAAGATAAATCTGCTGATAAATAACAAAGGCGTCAAAGGCGCTCCGGTAATTTATGAAACAAATCCGACATTTCAGACGATCATGGGCTACTTCGAGTATGAAGAGATCCACAATTCACTGTTCACCGATTTCACAAGGCTGAAACCGGGAGCACTGCATAAAGCTAACGGCGGATTCCTGATAATTCAGGCGAATGACATCCTGAAGAACTACTATGCCTGGACAGCCTTGAAAAGATCCATAAGGAACAGATCTCTCCAGATGACAGATGTCGACATAGATTTCAAATACCGTGTCAACATTTCACCCGACCCCGAACCGGTGGCGCTGGATGTGAAGGTCATACTTATCGGCGAGGACTACATTTATCACCTTCTTTATAATCATGATCCCGATTTTAGAAGAATATTCAGGATAAAGGCTGATTTCGATTCCACAATTAACATATCCCAGGGCACTACCGACGCACTTGTAGGTTTTATTTCGAGGGTCGTTAACGAGGACTGCGATGTGCCTTTCGATATTTCGGGAGTAAGAAGACTTCTCCATTACTGCTCAAGACAGTCTGAAGACCAGAAAAAATACCGCATACATGCCAGCGATCTGGTCGAGGTCATTGTGGAATCTGTCTACTGGGCAAAGAAAAAGAACAAAAAGACCGTCACCGAAGCCCTCGTAAAGACCGCCATAGACTCCCGCGAGGAAAGGCATGCCCGCTTCAAAGAACATTACTATGAATCGATCGAAAGAGGAAGAATACTTATTGATGTGGATGGCGTAAAAACTGGTCAGATAAACGGACTCGCAGTATATTCCATCGGCGACTTCAGTTTCGGAATTCCATCAAGGATAACCGCAAAGGTGTTCTCAGGCAGAAGGGGCATAATAAACATAGAACGTGAAGCCCGTCTGTCAGGGTCGATACACGATAAAGGTGCAATGATCCTTGCCGGTTACCTTGGTGATGTGTTCGCTCAGGATAAACAGCTTGCAATAAGCGCATCCATCGCTTTTGAACAGAGCTACGGCGGTGTTGACGGTGACAGCGCAAGTTCGACAGAGCTTTACGCCCTTCTTTCGGCACTTGCAGACCTTCCTATAAAACAGTCGATAGCAGTCACGGGTTCTGTGAACCAGAACGGCGACATACAGCCTATCGGCGGTGTCAATGAAAAGATCGAAGGATTTTTCGAGATATGCAGAATAAAAGGGCTTAACGGTTCTCAGGGAGTTATAATCCCCATCCAGAACATTGAGAACCTGAACCTTTGCGACGAAGTTGTCGAAGCTGTCAGAAAAGGAAAATTCCACATTTATGCAGTAAAGAACATTCTTGAAGGAATTGAGATACTTACCGGTATTCCTGCCGGCAAGAAAGGCAAGGACGGCAAGTTTACAAAAGGATCGGTGTTCGATCTCGCCGATAAAAAGATAGCAAAGTTAAGCGAAGTGAAATGACAAAACTTCTGATAGAGCACCAAAGTTGCAGAAGCGACTCTGAACTGATCTCATGGATGGAAAATGAACTGCCTAAAATTATTGCCGAAAAAGCCCGCACTGAAGAGATAAAGACCGTTGCGGACCGCGAAAATAAAACTGTGACCTTTTCAGGAAGGATGGTGCAAGGCTGCGTCCGGATAGATTGCGGTGTTATAAAAATGGAAATAGAGGTCCCTCTTCTCTACAGGCCTTTCATTCCTGCGATAAGAACAGTAATATCCAATGTTCTCAAGGAATTATGATCGAAAGTTTCAACACCGTCCCTGAAAGTACGGGTCCTTTTGAAATAAAAGAGAAAGGAAGCCGTTTCATATCCCAGTGCTTTTCCGTCAGGTCAAAGGAAGCGGCCGAAGATATCGTAAAAAAACTGTGGAAGGAGCATTACAACTGCACACACATCTGCTATGCATATCTCATCGGCGAAGGAAAGATCGAACTTTTCAGATACAATGACGACGGAGAGCCGTCAGGCACTGCCGGACTTCCAATATACAATGAAATACTGAGAAAAGAGCTGTTCAATGTGCTTGTGACATCGGTCAGATACTATGGCGGAGTGAACCTCGGAACAGGGGGACTTGCAAGAACTTACGGACTGTCCGCCCGCACGGTGCTTGACAATGTCAGCCCTGTACTTGTTGAAATAAAAAGCCCTGTCACCATCGAAGTTCCGTACGACCTCACCGGACTTGCGATGAACACCATCAACCGGACATCAAAAATAGAAATAATATCAAAATCTTACAGCGATTCAGGAGCCGTAATTTCAGTAAATGTACCTGTGGCTTCTGTTGAAAAATTCAAAAGCGATATCATTGAAAAAAGTGCAGGAAAAATATCTGTCAGGGACTAGTTGTCATGACATATTCTTCGATCATTGCGGCAAGTTCAGGAGATATTTCCTTTTTCTCAAGTTTCTCCCGGGCATAGTCAAGAGCGGTCATCCCTTTGAAATCTTTCGCAAGCGGATTTGCTTTCATTGATATAAGTGCTTCGACATATCCCGGAATATTTCTTTCGACTGCGATTATAAGCGGTGTCTTTCTATCACTATCGCGACCGTTAATGTCAGCTTTTCTATCGATCAAAGCCTTGAATATATTCATGTTTGCAGTCGGAGCAACAGATAAAAGAGTAAAAAATGCATCGCGTCCGTAATTGTCTTTCCATAGTGGGTCCACCCCTTTTTCAAGAAGTATCACTGCATTTTTTTCATATCCTTTTGCAACTGCGTAATGAAGTGCGGTCTTTTTACCGTTATCAGAGATCATCACTTCCGCACCTGAATCAATAAGAAGCTGTAACATCCTGGGATCATTTATTTTTGCGGCATACATCAATGCAGTTGCACCGATCGTGTCAGCAAAATTGAGCGGCGTTTTATTTTCAATGAA
The DNA here is from genome assembly GCA_022703485.1 of bacterium. Taxonomy (GTDB): domain Bacteria; phylum UBP6; class UBA1177; order UBA1177; family UBA1177; genus JAKLDO01. The sequence continues at coordinate 4,152 of JAKLDO010000022.1, read as the reverse complement.
AAGCTTTACCGCTTCAAGATCGTTATTTTTTACAGCATCTATCAATCCCTGCCCGTCAGCTTCATAACCTGCTCTGTTGATCCTCTTTTCCAAAGACTCACTGCAACCCGCCGGAACAGCAATGAAAAAGATCAAGGATATTGCCAGAATATATAGTGATCTCATGCCGTTATCTATTAAGGAATTTTTCAAGTTTTTCTATGCAGGTCCTGTTGTGGTCTTCAAGACCTATTGATATTCTTATCCAGTTCGGGAAACCGTATCCCCCCATCGGACGGACGATCACACCGTTTCTCAGAAGAAAATCATAACACTCCGCTCCTACTGACGGGTTCTCACCCACCTTAACAAGTATGAAATTACCCTGAGTCGGCAGATATTCAAGATTCAACCTCTTGAATTCATTATAATAATATTCTCTGCCCGCCTTGTTCACTTTAACAGACTTTTTAAGGTATTCCGTGTCGCTCAAAGCCGCAATGCCGGCCGCCTGGGCAATGTTATTTGTATTGAAAGGTTCTCTCACTCTATTCATGTAATCAACTATCTCAGGAGTTGTTATGCAGTATCCCAGCCTTATGCCGCTCATTCCGAAAGCTTTTGAGAAAGTGCGTGCGATTATTGTGTTTTTATGATGTTTTCTGTAGTTCATCGTGTTGGGATAATCGGGAGCGTCGGCAAAATCAACATATGCTTCATCTACAAGGAGCACCGCCTCTTCAGGCATAGCCTTGAGCAGTTTTTCAAATTCAGCTTTTGAATAATATGTCCCCGTCGGATTGTTCGGATTTACAAGACAGACCATCTTTGTGTTTTTATTGATGAATTTGATATATCCGTCGATGTCGATACGGTGATCCGGAGTCTGCGGAACAAGCACGACCTTTATTTCAGCGGCGGCAGGGATAAGCTCATAGATAACAAAAGCCTGTTTCGAGACAAGAAGCTCCTCATCTCTTCCGACCAGAGTTCTGATGGCTATGTCAATGACCTCATTTGATCCGTTACCGACAACTATCTCATCAAACTCCACTTTTTCTCCCATTTTTGCATGATATTCTATTATGGCGTTCTTGAGACTGAAAGCGTTCCCGTCCGGGTAGAAATTGGCTTCAAGCACTGCATTTTTAACAGCTTCCACCACTTTCGGGCTCGGACCGAGAGGATTTTCATTGCTTGCGAGTTTCACGGTCTCCTTTAATCCGAGCTCCCTTTCAACTTCAGAGATCGGTTTCCCGGGCTTGTACGGAGTGATCTTTTTGATGCTTTCGCTGACTTTAACCATTGGTGTTCTCCTTTTTTCCGTTTACAATATCAAAAATCTGAAAGATCATGTCCATCGCTTCTCTGGGGGTCAGCCTTTCAGGATCTATCCTCCTGATAAGCCTTTCAACATCGTGGAAATACTCAGGAGCACCACTGTGAACCGAAGATGCCAGAGAAAAAATATCTGTCTGAAGCGAACTTCCCCTTTCAAAACGGAACTTCCTGTCGGTCCTTTCCATGTCCCGAAGAAGCCTTTCCGCATTTTTTATCACTTCTGAAGGCATATCTGTCAGCCTTGCCACTTCGACTCCGAAGCTTCTGCTGCTGCCGCCTTCCTTGAGCTGATAAGAGAACCTTATCCTTCCGCCGTACTCCCTGACTGTCATGTGAAAATTGCTCACCGACTGGAAATCCTCAGAAAGTTCAGTGAGAATGTGATAGTGCGTGGCGAAAAGGGTTGTTGCATTTATTCTTTTTATTATGTATTCAGCTATCGCTCTGGCGAGGCTGATACCGTCATAAGTACCGGTACCTCTGCCTATTTCATCAAGGATTATAAGACTTTTTTCTGTCGCTTTGTTTAGGATCGCGGCAGTCTCTTTCATTTCGACAAGGAATGTGGATTCCCCTTTTGAAAGATTGTCGCTCGCTCCGACACGGGTGAATATTGAATCAACAATCCCGATACGGGCGCTTTTTGCAGGAACGAAACTTCCTGTCTGGGCAAGCAGGACTGTAAGAGCGGTCATTCTCATCAGTGTCGATTTTCCGCCCATGTTGGGACCTGTGATGACATTGAACCTTGTAGACGGTCCGCCAATGCTGACCGAAGCCGGAACATAAGAACCCTTCGGGACAGAAGCTTCGACCACAGGATGTCTTCCTTCAACGATCTCTATACCTTCATCATCAGTTATTTCAGGTCTGCAGTAATCATTATCAAGCGCAAGCTTTGCAAAACCGGCTATCATATCAAGCTTGGCTACGAACCTCGCCAGCGTGAGTATATCATCTTTTATGCCGGCGATCTCTTCAACGGTCTGCTCAAGTATTTCAAGTTCAAGCTCTGTGAGCTTTTCTCTTGCCGTAAGTATCTTTTCTTCAAGCTCTTTCAGTTCCGCAGTGAAATATCTTTCCGAGTTAGCCGTCGTCTGTTTTCTGATGTAGTGAGGCGGAACTTTGTCCGCAAACCGTTTGCTTATTTCAAAATAATATCCGAAAACCCTGTTAAATCCTGCTTTAAGCGTGGTTATTCCGGTCGAATTCCTCTCTTTGAGCTCAAGTGCCGCAATATGCTCCCTTGAATTGGATATGAGGTCATGCAGTTCGAACATCTTCTCTGAATACTGCGGAACGATGAACCCCCCTTCCTTGTAATTGAAAGGGGCTTCGTCAACGAATCTCGACTTTATGCCGTCCATCGCGTCTCTTGTGGTCCTGACCGGCTCTTTAGTCCTGAAAAGACCGAGCCTTTCATTTTTCAAAACCGTGTCATAAAGTTCCAGAGCCGTCATTACTGAATCTGTCAGAAGCCGGATCTCTCTCGGTCCGCCTCTTTTGACAAGTATTCTTCCAAGTGTCCGCTCGAAATCCCTGATACGACCAAGCTTTTCCCTCACTTCCCTGAAAAGGACGCTATCCTCGAAAAGGGTCTGCACGCTCTCCTGGCGGCTTAAGATCATGGACCTGTTCTTCAGAGGGTTTCTGATCGTGTTGGAAAGCAGTCTTTTACCCATCGGGGTCTGCGTCATGTCTATCGCCCACAGCAGAGAACCCTGTTTCACTCCGCCGATCAGGGTCTTTTCGATCTCAAGGTTCAGCGCCGTGTTGCTGTCAAGCGCAGCTGTATTCTCGTTCTTCCACTCTTCCGGCATTCTTAATGGCGGAATGTTGCCGAAATAGAGCCTGTCAACATAGAACAGCATTATTTTCATTGCATTTCTGACAACGGCCGGAAGTTTGACCTTTTCAAGTTTTTCAAGATATTCCGCAGCCGCTTCTGAAGGCACCCAGTCTTCAAATTCATCAGCATTGATCACTTCACCTTCTGCCGCAGAGCTTTTTTCAGAAAGCACCGTCTCCTTGGGTCCTACCGACCTGATCAGATCATCAAGACCCTGCTCCGGACATTCTGTAAAATATATATCTCCGCAGCTTATGTCTATCCATGCCGCACCTGCATTGAGGCCTGAAAAAGATAAAGACATGAGCCAGTTGCTTCTTTCTTCGGTCAGAGAACTTTCCTCGACGACAGTTCCGGGTGTGAGGATCCTCACGACATCCCTTTCGACGGTCTTTTTCCTTTTATCTGGTTTTTCGATCTGCTCGCAGATGGCGACCTTCCTGCCGGCATCAAGAAGTTTTTTGATGTACTGATCGGCGCTGTGCCACGGAATTCCGGCAAGAGGAATGTCGGCATCCTTGTGCCTTGAAGTAAGCGTTATCCCGAGAATATCTGAAGCGGTCACTGCATCTTCAAAGAACATTTCATAGAAGTCGCCGAGCCTGAAGAACAGAATGGCATCGGGGTATGTCTCCTTGAAAGCCATGTACTGTTTCATCATAGGCGTTTCGAGCGCCTTTTCAATCCCAGGCATCAGTTCATCCGGTTGTAAAATTCCTCAACACCGTCTGACCATAACATTATTTTTTTTAAAAATAAAGAAGATGTGAACAGTAAAAATTATTTGAGCTCTTTCCGGATTTCGAGAACTTTTTCAACCGGCAGGGCAGTTGCTTTAGAGATCACATCAACGCTGAGTCCGGCAGACAAAAGATTTCTGCAAGTATCCACAGCTTTACGGAAAGCGCCTTCTTCTCTGCCTTCTTCTCTGCCTTCTTCTCTGCCTTCGATCTTACCCTGTTCAAGCCATTTCTGTGCAAGTG